>CAYWIS010000026.1:40382-41444 GCA_964458385.1 uncultured Pirellulaceae bacterium | reverse complement strand
ACCCCGGCGCCGCCAAAGAGGCCCGCCTTGCCGCCACGCTCCAGGGGCGCCAGGAGATCAATGGCCTTGATTCCGGTGGTGAAAATCTCGGTTGTGGCGCCTTGCTCAGCCAACGAGACAGGCGGCCCATGCAACGGGCGTCGCTCGCCGCCTTCGAGCGTCTCGAGGCCATCGAGAGCGTCGCCAAACACATTGACCACTCGACCGAGTAACCGTTTGCCGACGGGAGCCTGCAATGGATGGCCCATGTCGAGGATCAACGAGCCACGGGCAAGACCAGCCGTGGGCGTGAGGGCGATCCCGCGAACGATTTCCGGAGTGAGGTGCGTTACCGCTTCGATCACGATGCGGCCGTCGTCCCCGGCTCGCAGTTCGCTATACAGGTCTGGGAGCCGGCCGGGAAAGTGAGCGTCCACGACGCTACCCCGCACCGAAAGCACGGCGCCGCGACGCAGTCGCTGTTGCTCGTCCATAGCCCGTTGCCCTTTACTCTCCGTTTTCCACACGCCAAGCCAAGAGGCTCGTGGCTCATCCAAGCGGGGCGCGCTCGCAATCCTTCTACGATTCCACGGCTTGCCCCGCACCTATCAAAGCGTCAAGCAATCTCCTGCGTCCGTTCGCTCCGGGGAACCCCGCCAGCGTATCGTTCCATCAACTCCGCTCTTATTGCGACAGAGTACCACACGCCTCACACCACATCGACCCGGCGCCCCGTTCAGCGGGCATGGGAGGCTTCTTCCCTTAACGAGGCGATTCCCGTTAAGCACTGGGCCCGGCAAATGCGACCGAGCGCGGAAGCATCGCCGTCCGGCACGCTGCGACGCCGATCGCAACACCCAGTCGCCGTTAGACGCTTCAATTACCCGCCCGGAATGTAGTTGGACAAGCTGCCGCGGAGTCGGAACGTACCCAAGTGACGGGCGAATGGCTTTCTCCACGATGATGGAGGAAATCAGAATTAGCCGCCGGTCGGTTGGCCTACGCGGAGCGGCATTCACGCGGCGCCAGCAGTCTTGATGCGGCGGTGAACCGGCTTCGATCGGCGCGGGAGGTCTATGCAAC
>CAYWIS010000026.1:38086-40372 GCA_964458385.1 uncultured Pirellulaceae bacterium | reverse complement strand
GGCGCGTTCAAAGGTGAGGAAGCCACTGCCGATGAGGCATTGATAGACGTTGTCGAGGGTGATCGGAGCGCCCCCACCCAAGCGGTTACGAAAGCAATTTGCGCGGTTCGCGGCTTGAATGGCGGGAAAAGCCGAGAGGTTTTCGCGTCAGATGCTTGTTTATTAGGGGGCGCGGAGGATGAGTGGCGGGTCGTCTTTCGGGGGCGAGCTGCGGGCGGGGGTTGTTTGGGATGGTTCGGCTGGGGTGTCTTGATTTTTGGAGGCGCGTGCGGCAGTGGCTTGCAAGGCTTGTTCGGCTTGGAGACGCGCCAGCCGTTCGGCCAGTGGGCTAACCACATGGGGTGTAGACGCTGGGGGCGTCAGGGCGCCGGCGCCGACGACAGGAATCAAGCCCGTTACAAAGGGGCGCTGCTGGCCGTCGAAGAGAAAGCCAGGCACACCGTTGGGAACCACCAGGGTGGGCGTTTGCGAGGTAAAGGTCCGGCTGCTTCCTTGTCCGGCAGTGACGTTGAAGTTGAAGCCGAAACCATTTCCTCGGCCGCTTACTCCGAAGGAAGCGTCTGCGCCGGGGATATGCCCGCCGAAGGGCGGCGGCGCAGGACCGACGCTATTGAAAGAGAAGTTCGGGCCGCGAAAGCCCCACCCTACGCCGATGTTCTCGTAAAAGCTGTCGCCAGCTGTTCCGAAGGGAGCCGCCACCTTGGAATACTGCCCCCTCGCCTCACTGACGCCAACAACGGCAAGCGCCAGTGCCGCAACGCCCCAAGAATAACGCAACATGGGCGATCTCCTCTGCCTTTGCCAAAAGCTTCCTCCCCGGATTCTATCGTTGCTGAGAAAACGCCGTCAAGAAAGTCGCGTTGGCCATCTGGGCCAGGTTCTCATTCCCAGACACGGCGGCAAACCGTCCGAACTGAAAACGCCGGCGGTTGTTGGGGCGGCTGGTTTAGCGCCGCGCCATTGCGTACTGCTGGATCTGAGCTTTCGATACGATCGAAGCCGGAGAGCGAGGTTGTGCAGCGGGCGCTTGGCGGAACGAAGGATCGCCGGCCGCCCATTGTCCGAGTGAGAATTGCCACGAATTGTGCGGGCGTCGCAGATCCCAGGAGTACAGATTCCCCTTCACGTCCCACGAAAAAATACGATGCTCCGAGGCAAACAGCACGCCGGCAACTGCGGCGGCGTGTCCCGGAAGTTGCTGGAGCGTTTGTCCATTGGTTGCATTGCAAACTTCAATTAAGCATTTTCCGCTCCGCCACCGGGCTGCGGCCAGCAGGGCGCCGTCTGGAGAAAGGGCCATCGGATATCCACACGCCGCATAGACCGCTTGTGGATGCGCCGCCGAGACGCGATCGCCCTGGGCGGAATGCCAGATCAGCACACGTCCTGCGTAGCCCCAAGATAACCAGTGCGGCGCCACGTAGTCTTTGGAAAAGGTACGCGTGATGCGTTCGTCGCTGGCCCCGCCTTGGGATGGCGCGTTGGGCGTGCAAGGAAAACGCAGGACCCAACGCCAACCGACCGCCGCCAAATGCCGGCCATCGGGAGAGAAGAACAACTTCTCAATGGACGAATCCAGACGCGTCGCCAACGGCGCAAGTCGAACGCGACGGCCGGGCGGCTCCTGGCCATCGCTTGGCGACAAAGGACCGGCATAGATCGACCCGTCCAAGCAGGCGACCGCAAGGTAATCGCCGCGAGGCGAGATCGCCACGCACTGAGGCTCCAGCGATTCCAAGTGCAATCGCACCGCCCGATGGGCTTTCAAGTCGTGCAGCACAACGTCGTATTGAGCGGCAAACTTCGTGGAGCGGCGCGTGATCACGATGCGCGACACGCCCCAGCGGCCGTCGGCCGAAACAGAGAAGTCTCCCACGCCAATCCGATGGAGCGAAGACTTCGGCGTGTAGCGAACGCCCGCCAGCCACAGGACGGCGCCTTCGATAAGCGCCATGGCGATCAGGGCCACAAACAGGCCGCACGCCAGACCGGCGAACCGCGCGGTTTCCCCTAGCTTCGATCGCAAAGGAAGCACGCGAACACTTGGCTTGATCAGCAGTATCATGCGGTTACAAGGTAGGCCAGCAGGAAGGTTTGAAACAACGCCAACGCGGCGGCGATGGTGAACGCCCAGCGTTGTTGCCGTCGATACAACGTCAGGAGCACGGCGCCCACTACTGCGGTCCCCGCTAACTTGAGCAGCACGAACAGCCAGACTTCGCCGTGTTGCAGTTCGATCAGCCGGCGCCCCAAGGGATTCTGCTCCATTTCGACAATTACCTCATC
>CAYWIS010000026.1:28092-38076 GCA_964458385.1 uncultured Pirellulaceae bacterium | reverse complement strand
ACGACCAGCATGGCGTCGTGAACCGAAACCATCGCGATCCACAGGCAGCACGCGACAAACACCGCCGTGGTTGGCGTCGGCCAGGCGAAGCGTCTTCGACTGGCGGTTTCGTTCTCCACAGGACCGGTGCTCATAGGGGCGATGGCGCTGGGCCGTAAGGTTCGTGTTGGACGGGGCTACTGGGCGATGTCGAAGGTGAACTCGTTTGCGTCGCCGGCTTGAACTTCGACGACGGTGTGATGCTCCAGCGGCGGCGCGGGCGGCGGCGGAGGAGTCGCCGAGCCGCCCAGCGGCGGTGGCGGCTCGGGGCTTGGCTTGACGATGCTGACGCGGTGTGTTCCGGGAATGGCTCCCTTGCGTCCATCGTTTGCCACTAGTTCAAAACGCCCGTCTTCGCCGGTGGTAGCGCCGGCGGGGATGCCGTTCTCGGGCGCGAACATCACATTCGCCCCCGCGAGAGGTTGCCCGCGATGAGTCACGACGCCGGTCACCGGCGCAAGCTCAGGGCCGCTGTCGCAGCCCGCGGCCAAGGCCAAGCACGCCAGACCGGCCGCGAGCGTTGACGCCAAGATTCTGTTCCGAAACATAGTGAACGTAGTCTCCATGACGAAAGGCTTAGAGTTCGCCGAGGGGTTGACCGTCGCTGCGGTCGCAAAAACGCGTGAGGGTTTGTAAATCGACGGTCTGCGCGACAAACCGCACGGAGCCGTCAGCCAGGGCGAACTGCGCTCCACCAGGATGCGAGGAACGAATGATGGTGTGGCGTTTGTAGCCTGCGTCGTGGTTGGACGCCGGACCGTTCCAATTGATGGGGTACTGAACCACGGTTACGTTCAGCCACCAGTTGGTGTCGCCGCCGGGCCCCGACGCCCACGCGCCGCCGGCATGATTGCTGGCGCGTCCGTCGATCCGAGAACCGCCCGAGCTGGGAATGTAGTAGGACGACTGCTCCGACAGGCAGGCGGTATTGCTTGTGCCATCGGTGATGCTGGCGAACGTCAAGGCGCTTTGCAGCGCCGAGCCGCCCACGGAAGCCATCACTCCGTTGAAGGCGGAACGGCCGTAGGCCGATGTGTTACTGGGCGTTGGCGCGCTGCTCATGTCCTTCTGGTCGTAGTAGGTGCCGGCGATTCCCACATAGTCGGTAAGCTGAACCGTAATTTGCGCCGGAACGGGCGGCGTCAAACTTTGCGTATCGCCCCGTGGGCTCTCGTTCCGTCGTTTGGGAAGGGGCGAAGAAGGACAGTTGAGCAGCTCCACGTCAAGCTGCATCTTGAGCCAGGCGTTGCGGTCGGGGGCGTCCTGGCCGGTCCAGTCGGTGTCGACAAAGGTGAACTGGTCGTAAGCGGCGGTCTGCTCAATGTAGGGCATGAGCCGCACAATCCACGAGGCTTTGCGATACCGCTGCGGATATTCGGGCAAGACGCCCGGCGGCAGGCAGCGGTATGTATCGGCGTAGTTGTGCGTGGCGAGGGCCAGTTGCTTGAGGTGGTTGACGCACTGCGAGCGGCGCGCCGCTTCTCGAGCAGCCTGCACCGCGGGAAGCAAGAGCGCCACGAGGATTCCGATGATGGCGATGACCACCAGCAGCTCCACTAAGGTAAATGCGCGATGTGTGGGTCTTTTCACAGAACGACTCCTAGGAATGAATAACAGGAACATGTGCGATCATTGCATGCCTGAAGAAAGCCCTCTTCCGCCGAAGTCCTGGTTGAGCGGTTGTCGCTGCGCGCAGTGCGAGCGTCAAAAACACGGGGAATGCCGCGATCGGCTTAGCTCCTTACGGCAAGCCGCCGGGGCTCACGGAGGATGCCCTCGTTGCTCAATCTGCTTCCATGCGGCCCAAGAAAGTGCAATCTCTGTAACTAAGTTGATTGCAGCTTGTGCCGAGGTAGGAATTTTGGCGGGGAAGCATCGTTTTGAACTCCTTTGCGAAGCGGTATTGGCAACCGCCGTGCCAATCGCTCGAATCTGTAGTCGCTACACGCCGAATTGCTTATTTGGGAAAGCATTTCGCTATGTGAGCGTTGCCTGCGAATCTTGCACGATGGGTCGCCTTGCTTTCCCTGCCTGCTTACGAATGATGCGCATGTAGCCGCGCTTTTAAGCAAGTGAAAGCCGGCGTTATCTGGGTGTGGATCAACAGCTTCCCTTGGAAGATCGTTGCTAGGTAATAAGGGCAAGCCTTGTGGCCGCTAGTTTCTGGAATGTAGGGAAGAAGGTGGAGCTTGCGTGGGTTCCGCAGGCACAACGTCTCAACAACTCGTTATCCGTTTTTCAACAACTCTTGATTCATTGCCCGAATGCGCGGCGGCAGGCGCCAAGATATTCCGCACCTTGGAGGCTCTGCTGTGTGTTGTGAGAGAGCAGCGCGAAGGGCGTAGTGCTTGCGGTTCAAGAAAACGCGGCGTTGTGCAGCGGTAACGCGTCGGATGAGCTACCGCATGGTGTTGCGGCGCGCCGTTTGCAAAATTGAGAGGCGGACGTGGGGAAAAGAAGGACGTCCGGCGCGTGAGATAGTAGAAGTTGTGGATTAGAGACCGTGGGACGAGCTAGGCGCCATCCCACAAAGAAGCGCCCGTTGGTCCACTGTACAACGGGGTAGGCGCCTTATGGTTGTTGCGCTGCGCGGTTGGCGCAGCGCCGATTTGCGGTTGTCGGAGCGCGCGAATTTTCGCGGCGCTCCTCCTGTTCGAACGCGCGCTGGGGGGTTACAGCCCGGCGACTTCGAAGCCTTCGCGGTAGGTGCGCTTGAGGAGTTTGTTGGCTTCGGGCAGGTTAGTGACTTCCAGGTTTTCGGCGTCCCAGTGCAGTTTCTGGCCGGGGAAGCGATTGGCCACTACGCCCAATAGGAGCGCTTCGGTGAGCGGCCCGGCGTAGCTGAAGCTGGCGCTGGTTTTGCCTTCGCCGCGGCAAGCGTCAACCCACTGATGGTAATGGTTGGCGCCGGCGACCTCGGGCCGCTTGTAATCGCGGAACTTCGCTTGCGGGAAGAGCAGCGGTTCGCCCACGTGCGGTAACAGCATGTGGCCTTCTTCGCCGACAAACAGCGCGCCTTGTCCGGGTAAGTCGACGCCTGCCAGGTCCACGTCTTCACCCTTGGGCGGAGCGAAAGCGCCATCGTACCAGGTCCAGATCAGGGACTCGGTGGTGTACTGCGTGCCGGGGAACTCATACTCGACAATGTTCTTCTCGGGATGGCCCACGCCGGTGGGCTGCCGGCAGGTGGTCTTAGCCCACTTGGGCGCGGTGAGGGCGAGCGCATCATAGGGCGTATCGAAGATATGCACGCCCATGTCGCCCAGCGTGCCCGTGCCGAAGTCAATCAACTTGCGCCACGCGCCAGGATGATAAACGCCCGGCGTGTAGGGACGCATGGCGGCCGTGCCGACCCAGAGGTTCCAGTCGAGGTTGGCGGGAGGCTCCTGGTGGTTGGTGTGCGGGCCGCCGTCGTATCCCCAGTTCTTGTTCGACCAGGCGTAGACCCGGCTTACCTTGCCGATGGCGCCGCTTTGGATGATGGCCACCGCCCGGCGATACGGCGTGCTGGAGTGGACCTGGATGCCCATTTGCGTGGGGAGCTTCTTCTGCTCGGCCACGAGCCGTAATTGCCGGGCCTCGAACACCTCGTGCGTGAGCGGCTTCTGGCAATAGACCGGCTTGTTGTGGTTCAGCGCGGTCATCGCGGCGGGAGCGTGGGTATGATCGGGCGTTGAAACCACAACCGCGTCAATCGTGTCGCCCAGGCTGGAAATCATTTCGCGATAATCGCGGAAGGTCTTAGCCTGCGGGTGCTGCGCCTTCACACGTTCAAGAATCCCGGAGTCCACATCGCACAGCGCAGCGACTTCCACATGCGGGTGTGAAGCGATCGAACTTAAGTCGGCGCCGCCCATGCCGCCCACGCCAATGTGTGCGGTTCGTAATTTACCGTTCGGAGAGACCGCACGGGCTACCGACGATAACACGGGAATCGACGCCACCGCGGCGCCGGTCTTGAGAAAATCGCGGCGAGAGAAATGGTGATGCATAGTCGCTCGTAGAGTAAGGCAGGAATAAGGATGGCAGGCAGACGCAGCGATGGGCTTGGCCTCATCGCGCCGCCGGGGCCGAGCGACACCAGGCCCGCATGCATGTTGGGCGCCGTTATCGGCCGCCCCCAAGCGGCTTGCACTACGATAGTCCACGTGCTAGGCGGTGTCCATCATAGAGGGTGGGCGGCGCGTCAGCATTGAGAAGCGGAACGTTAGCGGCCTTTCTGAGAGTCGGGCAAAAGCCGGTCCGCCTCAAGCGTCGGTTGATCGGCCAGTGTCGGTGTGGGAGCCGTCATCACCACCGACCGCCACCAGGCTTGGGCGTGCTCATCGGTCCAAGCGTCGTTCAACTGGCAGCCGCGCAGTGCGGCGTCTAGCGCTTCCACATTCGGGTAACGGTCGCCGGGCGCTTTCGCCAAGCAACGCCGGATCACCGCCTCTAGGTCGGCGGGGACGTTGTGTCCAATCTCGGCAAAGGTAGGCGGCCGTTGGTGGCGATGAGCGAATAACACATCAAGTGGGCTCTCGCCCGAGAAGGGAGGCTGCCCCGAGAGCAGATAAAATGCCGTGGCGCCCAAACTGTAGATGTCGCTACGGGCGTCGGGCGCGGCGCCGCTGGCCTGCTCGGGCGACATGAAGTCGGGAGTTCCGACGAACCCGCCCGCCTGCGTCAGACGATTATCGGCCGGGTCCGAGGCGGTTTGCACCAAGCCGAAGTCGAGCAGCTTGGCCATATCGTCTAACCCGCCGTAACGACAGAGGAGGATGTTGCTGGGCTTAATATCGCGATGGACCAACCCCAGGCCGTGGGCTTCGCGCAGTGCGCCGCACACCTGCCGTAAGATTCGCACCACACGGGCCGGCGGCAAGGGACCGTAGCGGTGGACGATCTCCTCAAGGCTGAGCCCTTCCAGGTACTCCATGACGTAATAGAACACCCCGTCTTCGGTGCGGCCGTAGTCGAAGACTTCGACGGTGTTGGGGTGCTTCAACTGGGCGGTGGCTTGCACTTCGCGATCAAAGCGGGCCAAAGCGCGGGGATCGCCGGCGCGTTCGGCGCGGATCAACTTGACCACGCAGGGCCGCTTGAGCAGCCGATGCTCGGCTTTGTAGACCTCGCCCATGCCCCCTTCGCCAAGTCGACGCTTGAGAAGGTACGGTCCTAAGGCGCGGGCCTCGCGAGCCTCGCGGCGGGCAGCCGAGACTTCCTGCTGCAAAGCTTCGATCTTGGCTGACGCGAATAGGGCCAACGTAACGGCGAAGAGCAGCATCTGTCCCGTTTGCATTGCCGCGAACCCGATTTGCGACAGCCGCTCGGGATGCGCTACCGCGAAGGCTGCATCGATGATCAACGGAGTGGCGGTCATGCCCAGCACAATCGCCGTAGCGCGGCGCCGCGTGTTCGGGAACACAACCCCCGCCAGGCAGATTCCCACCAGGAAACCGAAGGTGATCATGGCGGTGGCGGCGTCGAGAAAGAAGTGGGGGCCGGTGGCTGGGAACTCGTCGGAGAACGCCCGGAGATAAATCAGGATCCGTAGCGTGGCCATGGCCACAATCAGCAACCCATAGTGGCCGGCTTCCATCGCGCGCAGCGTCGTCAGCGGCCACTCTCGGGGCAAGCGAGCCAGAATCGCCACTACGGCGAGATAAGCGACATTCGCCGCAACTAAAAGCTCGACCAACCCGCCAATCTGCGCGGGCGTCCTATTTTCGTCGATGCCCAGCAACGACGAGATCAGAAACGCCCCCCAGGCGAAGACTCCCACCGGCGCGATAACTGCCAGCCGATGCTGAAGCAGCGCTCGTACCTCACTCTGCTGGCTAGAGATTGTGCCTAGCGCCGTAACGGGCGACTCCCCACCCTCCAGAAGTTGAGGGTCGTCCTCCGACACGGTCGGCCGTAATTCGGGCGGCAAATCGTTCGGTGTGGCGAGCCAAGCGGAGTTGACGTCGGCCTGTCGCGGCGAGCTCATGCGCGCGAGTCTCTACGAAGTTGTTTAGCGATCAATGGCGGCTCGCCGTTGCCAGGCGCGGCCCATCCTTGGCGACAATCACCCATTATACGTACCCAAAGAGCGATCGGTTTGATTATGCGCAAGACGTTTCGAGGCCGCCTGCCTCTTTCGCCAAGAGCCTTTAAGCGAATCTCCGCAAACTCGGCACGAAACTTACCATTCTCGACGATAAAATACAGGCCCCCAGAACGATGAATTGCGGGCGTATTTCAGAACACAAGACGCGGGATTGCCCTGTCGCCGCCCGACCGGGAACCAACGGAGTGAAACTTGTTGTCGCGTACAATGTTTGGCGAAACGCTAGGCGCCTTGCGGCGTTGCTGGCTCGATCTGGCGATCTACTATGCGTTATCGGCCGTCTTCGCCGTGGTGGCGGCAAGTCCGCTAACCGCAAGTTTGCTGCGGTGGCTGGTGCGGTCCAGCGGCGATGCGGCGGTGGGCAACTTGGATATTGTGCGGCTTTTGGCGACGCCGCGGGGATTGACGATCTTGATGGTCATGGCGCTGGTGTCGCTAGTGATTCTGCTAGGGCAACTGGCCGGCCTCTTGGTTCTGGGGTATGGCGCGGCCGAAGGACGCCGCTTCTCCTATTACGAGGCGCTGGAGCTGGTGGCGATGCACGGCTTGGCGCTGTTTCGGGCGGGAACGCTCTTGCTGTTGGTGTTCTTGGCGACCGTGATTCCGTTTGTCTCGGCGGCGCTGGCGACTGGCTGGGGCCTGCTTACCAAGCACGACATCAACTACTACTTGAGCGTTCGCCCGCCCGAATTCTGGCTGGCCGTGGCGATCGGCGCGGTTCTCACAATGGGCGGCGCTGTGGCTATTGGACTGGTCAGCCTTCCTATGGTGTTTGTCGGTCCCGAGGTCTTGTTTCGCGGCCGGTCGGCGCGCGAGGCCTTTGGCGCCAGCCGCTTCCTGGCGACGGGTTACTATCGTCAGATCGTCGGCGTGGGACTGCTTTGGCTGGCGATGGGGAGCTTGGCGGCGGTGTTGGTCAATGCGATTGTTCTAGGACTGGGGCAGGGACTGGCCCATCTAACGGGCGACCACATCGCCACGCTGGTAACGACGCTTGCAATTCTAGCCACCGTGGGAGCGGTGATGAACGGCGTGCTGCACTTTCTGGCAACGGCGGTGGCCTGTCAGGCGATTGTGTATCTGTATCGTGACGCTTGCCAGCGCCACGGCGTCCCTTTGCCGTCGTTGGAAAGTAAGGACCTAACGCCTACGCACCGTCATCCGTGGATTTTCTCGCACGCAGCGCCCTGGGCCGCAGCGGTGGGGGCGGCAGGATTCGCGGCCATCGCGGCGAATAGCCTGACGGAAGACCTGGACTTGCGCTACCGCGTGGAGGTATGCGCGCACCGTGGCGCTTCGCGGGCAGCGCCCGAGAACACGCTTGCCGCCGTGCGCCAAGCGATCGCCGATGGCGCTACGTACGTGGAGATCGACGTGCAGCGCACCGCCGACGGCGTTGTGGTTGTCGCGCATGACGCCGATTTGATGCGCGTGGCGGGTGTTCCGTTGGTGATCCGTCACGCTCGGCTGGACGAGGTGCGCGCGGTCGACGTAGGCTTCGCCTGGGGCCCTCGCTTTGCGGGCGAACGCGTGCCGACGCTGGACGAAGTGCTTGACGTTGCTGCGGGCAAGATCCGGCTCTTGATCGAGTTGAAAAGCTACGGTTCCGACCCGCAACCCCTGGTCGCCGGGGTGGTTCAAGCCCTGCGCGACCACAACATGTTGCGCAGCGCGGCGGTTATCTCGTTGAACTATCGCGAGACACAGATGGTGCGCCAGCTTGAGCCGCGAGTATCTACAGGGTTTATCGCCAGCGCCGCCTTGGGCGATATTTCCCGGCTGAACGTGGATTTTCTCGCAGTCTCGCGACGGCAAGCAACCGACGCTCTTATCGGTGCGGCGCACGCCCAGGGTAAAGAGGTCTATGTGTGGACGGTTGATAACCCGCGCGAAATGTCCGTGCTGATCGACCGCGGCGTCGACGGTATTCTTACGAACGAGCCTGCAACGCTCGCGCATCTGCTGAACGAACGGAGCCGCCTAAGCATTCCCGAGCGGCTGCTGCTGCGCTTCCGTAGTCTCGCGCGGGCAGGCTTTACGGCTTGGGTTTGGTAGTTGAAGCGGCCGGCTCCACCACCAGTTCGCCGTTCATCACCTTCCAGTGGCCGGGGAACGTACACAGGTACGGGTAACGTCCTGGTTCCTTGGGAGCGTGAAAGTAGATGGTGCACCGATCGTGCGGTAGCGTTACATCGGTGTACGCCAGCACGTCGGACGTGTCGGGAATGTAATGCCGCAGCACCGCATCGGGGTCAGAGATTAACCGGTTCGCCAGATCGCCTACGCGCTCCAGCGCGCCCGGCTTCACCAGCGCCCAGTTGTGGGGAACAACATCGGGATTGGAAAGAGTCAGAGCGATCGGCTCGCCCGCCCGCACGCGAATTAGCCGGGTGGCGAACGTTAGGTTACTGCCGGTCTCAAGGGTAATCGGCCGGGCGTTGGCGATCTTTCGGCGGTGCGGGTTGGGAATGCTGCGTGTGGCCAGAGCGAGGTCGGCCAAGATCGGATGCGGCGCCAGCGGCTCCGTCGACGGTTGATAATTCGGCAGCGCGGTAAAGTCATCGGCCAAGCGGTGCACGGTCAGGAACAGGTCGTGCTGCTGTCCGGCAGCGGTCTGCACGTTCAGATGCAACTGGTTAACCGGTTGAAGGCCGGGGATATGCAGGAACAACGAGTGACCGTCAGGCTGCACATGCGCCGAGACAATAGGCAACGTATCATGCCCGCGCATGCCTACATGCCGTGTGGAGAACTCGGGCGAGCCGTAGGCGGCGCTGTAGCGATAGTTCCAGCATTGGGCGAAATGGCTGTTCGGCTGCTCGGCCAGGGCGGCGTCGAGCGGCGCCGAGAACCTGAGCATCACCCCGTTCCGATGCACGCGAAAACCGATCGGCAATTGCACTGGCGCGCCCGTGTAACGAACGCGGTGGAAGCACCCGTCGTCGGGAGTGTACGACCCCCAGCCTTGCATGCCGGTCACGTAGAGTTGTCCGTCCGTTGGACTGAAGCGTCCACGATGCGCCCCTGAGCGGAACTCGCCGGGAAGTGGGACCACAGCGCCTTGAAGTTGGCCCGCCACTTCGTCGCGGAGCACTAGGAAGTGCGCGCCGGCGCCAAACGAGAAATGCAAAAGCTGGCCTTGGAGTGGGCCCCAGCGGTCGCTGTCAACGACCGTCTGACCTCCGCTGGAGTTATCCAGGCCGCGCGGCAGGTAGACCAGCGGTAGTTCGGGTGGGCGGCCGTCTTTAGGACCTCCATAACCAAAGTGCGGCGGCGAAGAAGGCGGAGCATGTTGACCGTGCACGCCCGCCATGCGCGGCGGCCGTATGGCGCAGATCATCGAAGCGGGCGTCCATTCGCCTTCCGAACAGGGGACGGTCACTACGCCATCGGGCAGCAGGCCCAAGCCATCGGGATTTCGGAACCCCGTGGCCAACACTTCGGCCTGCTGGCCATCGGCGGAGATGCGCACCAGTCCTTGATTGCCCGAGGCGGTGTAAAACCGCCCTTGGGCGTCGCGCTCCAGGCCGCAGATGAAGTCGTGCCCGGCGGGCGAGGTTTGAAAGGCGTTGCTAAAACATTCATAAAAGTCGGCTTCGCCGTCGCCGTTGCGGTCGTGCAGCCGGGTGATCTGGTCGCGCCCCAGCACAAAGATTCCCTCGGCGTCGGCCACAATGCCCAGTGCATGATGCAGCCCCGAGGCGAACCGCCGCCAGCGGGCCGAGGTTGAGGGATACGCAAAACCTTCGACGCGCCACACATCGCCCTGCATGGTGCAAACCAGGGCCGAGCCGTCGGGTAGGAACGCATGGCCCCCACAGAACATCAACGCGTTCCAGGGGTTCTCGTAGGGC
>CAYWIS010000026.1:0-28082 GCA_964458385.1 uncultured Pirellulaceae bacterium | reverse complement strand
TTCGTTTCGATCGGCTGTGGCCACTGTGTCGGCGCGTCGCGCAGCATATGACGCAGTGGGTGCTCATTCACCGGCGCCACAACGCGCGTCAAGCGGCCATTCTCTACCCACGGCGCGTCGAGCAGTTCGGTTTCGCCAATGCGATAGGCAAAGATCACGCGTTTTCCGTATCGATAGAAACCGTGATACTTAAACGGCTTGGTGGGCTTCTGACCGGCGGGGCGCGGCAGGAGTTCGCCGTCCATCAGCAGACCGTGCAGGAAGCCATGACGCACGGAGGAGAACTTCACAAAGCCTCCTTTCCAAACTGCGTCATACGTTAGGGTGTCGGGGTTGAAGCAGGCCGCCAGTTCACCTTTCTCGCCCAGACGCACACACACGCCGCGGGGAACGACAACGCCCCCTCCGCGAAACACGCCGCACTGGAGCGATCCCAAGTCGGTTGCGTTCCAGCGATCGCTGGCCCAGACATCCTCGTTCTGGTTGCCCCAATGGCCGAGTGCGCCGCCATCCAAGCCGGGAAACTCCATCACCAGCGGCGGAACGGCCGGCTGCTGCCGAAAGTAATTGGCTTGCTTGGTGTAGAAGTCGTACAAACGGTCGCGGTTGACGTAATGCTCCCAGTTAGGCCAGTCGGCCGGTCGGAGCGGCTTGCGGTCAAAGGCAAAAACAGCCGGGCCGTGTAGGTGGGCCTGCGCGTGGTGCAACAACGAGTCCATTTCTGCGGTTGGCACGCCGTCGGGGCCGCCAAGCTCCAAGAGGAACCGCAGCAGGTCATCCAGTTGCTGATCGGTCATCGAAGCCGCCAGGTTGTCGGGCATGAGGGTGCCGATTTCCCGCGTCTCAATCTTGTCGAGGTCGAAGGTTAGCTCGGCGTGGTGCGGCCGGGTTGGATCGCGCAGCACTAGAGTGGTTTCATCCTTGCGCACCAGGTAGCCCTGGTGTGTGCGGCCTTCATCGTCTAAGACCAGATGCGCCACATACTCGGGCCGGACCTGCCGTTGAGGCCACAGGACCGACTCGACCAATTCTTGCGGTGTGCGCTGCTGGACGATGCTCAACAGTTCAGGTCCCACGCTTCCACCGTGGCGACCAATCTTATGGCACGACAAGCAAGCCGACGTGGCCGAGCTAAAGACCATCAGCCCTCGGTGTGGATCGCCGTTCCTTTTTGCTCGCTCGATCAACTGAGCCACCACCTGCGGCGAGTACTCGGGTGTTTGACGCGCTGCCGGCAGCGTGGCTTGGGCGGCGCCGTGATCGTGGTCGGGACGCCATAGCAACAGGGTTTTGGAATCGGCTTGCACGTCGGTTGGCGGCTCGGCGGGGATCGCACGCACGCCGCGAGAGATACGCACCCAAGCGATGGAGCCCTGGCAGCCGAGCCCGCCTTCGACTAACCGGCCAATCGCCAGTCCTCCCGGCCGTGGGGGCTTGCCGGTTGCGACGATGGCTTGTTCCGCCACTTGCTTGCCATCGACGAAAAGTCGCACGCGTTGCGGTTCATAGATCATGGCGACGGTGTGCGGCTGTCCGTCGCAGATCATGGCTGCCGAACGCACATGGTCGGGTTGACAGCCCGGCAGGTAGGCCGTGAAGTGGCCGTCGCCGGCATTCGTGAAGATTTCCCAGTGAGCGCCTGACGCCTTCGTATCGCTGGCGACAAGGATGTTGTAGCCTTGCTTGCCATGCAGCGTGACGCGACACTCCACGGTCACCGGCGGTTGCCGATACGCGTCGCTCCCTTCGAGCACCCCCCCCTGACCGTGGCCTGCAGGCGCCGGCGGTGCAGGCCGCCATGTGCGATAGTGAGGTTTGGGGCGGGCTGGGCGTCCTTCTAGTTGCGGCAGAATCCACGCCAGACCGTCCAGGTTATCTTGAAGGCGCTGTTCCACGTCGTCTTGCGTGTGGCCGATAATGCCCACGGGGCCGCGATAACCTGAATCGTGAATGATCTTCAACAGGGCCACATCGAACTCGCCGGCGCCAAGCGGCAAAATCTTCTGGCCGCGCTGGTCGCCGTCGCGCGTCATGCCATTCAAGTTCAGGCATAACAGGTACGGCTTCATCAACGCTAGGGACTCGGCAAAATCGTCGATGTGTGCGTGGCCGTGGTGCAGGTTATAGACGATTCCCACATGCGGCGCGTTGTGGCGCTCGCGCAGGCGCCGGCACACGGCGACTAGGTTTTCCGGTTCGCCGCCCCAGCCGCCGTGGTTGTAGAGCCCTAAGGAACTGCCGAGTTTTCGCGTCTGCTCGACCAGCGGTAAGAGTTGTGTGACGGCGGCGTTGATCCGCTCTTCGGGCGTCGCTCCGGGCGGCGAGGGAGCCGTCTGCCAGATTTGTGGGCGTAGGCCATACTTCTGGAACAACTGAAACGCCGCATCATGCGCGCCCCAAAATGCGAAGTACTCCAAGCCGTGGCGGCGATACTGAAGAATTTCTTCTTCGAACGTCGGTACGTGGTTAGCGCGCCAGTCGTACGCCACGCGCCGCAGGCCAAGTCGCTTGAGCATCTCCGCTCGCTCGGCGGGACTGCGGTTCTTGCTGTCGAACGGCACAATGCACCAGGCGACGAGATTCTCGCGGGCGAAGATCGACAGAGCGTCTTTTTCGGAAGATTCCTGACCGAGAGCCGGTGCGGCAAGCACCGCGAGAAGACAACAGACGCTAAGCGCCGGCGACGAACAAAGCACAAGCCTGGGCATGGGCAATAAGAACGAGAAGAAGGGAAGTTTCGTGCGAGGCGGGCTGTATTGTCGTGGGTAGGATAATACCATATTGCCAACTTCCATGAAATCAACTTTAGCGATCCGGCAGGCTGTTGCCCTAAATGCCCTCGCTCATGTAAGCCTTTATCGCTGGCGCCGCAGATGACGCTTCCGACCGGAGCAGGTGCTCCGGAGACGAGTCGGTGCTGCAAACGCGTGGAGAGGGGAACAGGCAAAGGCTCTGCACGACCAGGAGCGTGCTCATGCGCATTGTGTTGTTTCTCGGGATGTGTTGGCTGGCGATGGGCACACTTGCGCCGCTGGCGGCGCAGGAGCAGCCCGCCGATCCCGCTGCGGAGTTCCTGGCGTTCATCAAGGCGCAGGCCGCGGCGCTGCGGGCCAACGACCAGCCTCCCGAATCGCCGGCCGCCTGGGAGAAGCGACGCCAAGAGCTACGGGCTGAGTTGCTCCGCGCTTGGGGCGGTTTTCCCGAACAGCCGTGTGAGTTGGCGCCTCGCGTGCTGGGCGTCTTGCAGCGCGACGGCTATCGCGTTGAAAAGGTGATCTTCCAAACCCTGCCGGGCGTGTGGATGACGGCCAATGCTTACGTGCCACAACAAGAAGGCCGTTTGCCGGCGGTGTTGTGTGTCCACGGCCACTGGCGCGGCGCCAAGCAAGATCCGACTGTGCAACAGCGATGCATCGGGTTGGCTAAACTCGGCTTCTTTGTGCTGGTGGTGGACGCTTTTGGCGCGGGCGAGCGCGGTGTGGGCAAAACGCTGGGGGAATATCACGGAGAGATGACCGCGGCCACGCTGCTGCCGGTAGGGCTGCCTTTGTCGGGACTGCAAGTTTATGAAAACCTGCGCGCCGTCGATTACTTGATTTCTCGTCCCGAAGTCGATCCGCAGCGCATCGGCGTGACGGGCGCCAGCGGGGGTGGGAACCAGACCATGTATGCCGGCGCGTGGGATGAACGGCTGGCGGCCGTCGTGCCCGTGTGCTCGGTCGGTAACTATCAGGCGTACCTGGGAGCGGCTTGCTGCATGTGCGAAGTTGTGCCCGGCGCTTTGCGCTTTACCGAAGAAGGCGATGTGCTGGGGCTGGTAGCGCCGCGCGGGTTGATGGTCATTAACGCCACCGGCGACGCGCCGCAGTTTTCCGTCGCCGAGGCGAAGCTCTCGGTGGCCCGCGCCCAGAGTATCGCCCAGCTCTTGAATCGGGGCGACGTGGTGCGGCATACGATCATCGAATCGGGGCACGACTATAACCGCGCTATGCGCGAGGCGATGTACGGCTGGATGACCCGATATCTCAAGGGGGAAGGCGACGGCTCTCCGATTGCCGAACCAGAGATCGTCACCGAAGACCCCGAAACGCTACGTTGCTTTCCTGGTGAGAGCCGACCCGACGATTACATGACTATTCCTCGCTTCGCCGCCGCCGAGGCTCGCCGCCTGTTGGCGGCACGCACGCTTCCACGCGACCGCGCGGCCTGGCGGGCCGAGCGTCAACGACTGCGCGCCGTGCTGGAGAAGGAGGTGCTTGGCGGAACTCCGCCTCGTACGCCGCTGGAGGTTCAGCCGCTGTCGGCCGACGCCGGGGTGCGAGCATTTCGGTTCACCAGCGAGCCGGGGATCGTGCTCCAAGCCCGATTGAGGCCTGCGGCTAAGCCGTCGCGCCTGGCGGTGCTGTTGGACTTTCAAGGAAGTGAGCAAGCGGCGGCCGACGACGTTGCCCAGGAGTTGGTGCAAGCCGGTTGGAGTGTCTTGACCCCCGATCTGCGCGCTACCGGCCGCTTGGCGAACCCCAGTGACCGCATAGGGCGCGCTCCGGACCACAATACCGCCGAGTGGTCGCTATGGATGGGGCGACCGCTGCTGGGGCAATGGGTGGTTGATGTTCGCCGCACTCTCGATGCGTTTGCTGAACTCGAGGGCGCGTTGCCTGATGAGGTGGCCGTGGTAGGTGTCGATGCGGCGGGGGTTGTGGCGCTATGTGCGGCGGCGCTCGACGAACGATTCACCCGGGCAGCGACCGTGGGTGGATTGGCCAGCTTCGTTACCGATGAGCCTTACCAGGGCCAACGGCTGGGCGTGCTGGCGCCGGGCATAGTGCGCGACGTGGGAGACATCCCACACTTGGCCGCATTGATAGCCCCTCGTCCGGCGGCCATTGTTGGGGGTGTGCGTGGCGCCGGACAACCGTTAGATTTGACAAAGTTGAAGGAGAATTTTGCTATCACCCGGCAAATCTATACGCTCGAGCAAGCCGATAAGGTATTCCAAGTCCTTCCAGCCGAGAGTTCGGTCGCGTCGGGCCTGTAGCGAGGGCTCTGCTCGGCGGCCGGCGCCGAAGCCACCCCAAGCAAGCGGCGCCGGCCAGCGGCAAGAGATGGTCGCGTCTCCAGGTAGGAAACTTGCGACGGCTCACAACCGATGCATTCCGAAACGCCTTTCCGCCTGGCTGTGGTGATTGTGTTTGTGGTGAGCTTGGCGATCAGCGGATATTTCCGTTATCAGGCCCGGCGCCCAGGCGAAGAAATCTCGCGCCAAGGCGAAGGCCGCTTGTTGTTTCTGGCGATTCGCCTGGGCGGTCTGGCGTTGTTCCTGGCGACGTTGCTTTACCTGATCCGTCCGGCATGGCTGGCGTGGGCGAGCATTCCCCTTCCTGGGGCGATTCGCTGGCTTGGCGCCGTGCTGGGAGCGGGCGCGCTGGTGGTCCTTTATTGGACTCTCAACAGCTTGGGCGGCAACCTGACCGATACCGTGGTTACGCGAGCCCAGCACACGCTGGTGGTTGGGGGGCCGTATCGTTGGATTCGGCATCCGTTCTATATTTCGTTCCTGCTGCTTGTGGGGGCCGTTTCGTTGTTGGCCTCCAACGCCCTGCTGGCGGTGATCGGAATTGTCGTGTTTGCTCTCTTAGCGATTCGCACGCCGATTGAAGAACAGAACCTGGAAGAACGGTTTGGCGAAGAGTACCGGCAATACAAGCTGCGCACCGGTCGTTTTCTTCCCAAAGTTAGGCGTTAAGCTACAACCGGTGAGTTCCGATAAGTAAATTGGGGGATTTCACTGGTACGTCGTTTGCAAATACGTGGCCCCATGCAATTATGGCGACGGTTCGCCACTCCCCCTCTTCGCGGCGACGCGCTGCGCGTGGGGGAGAATTGCCGCCGTGTGGCGCCCCCTGTGTGAGTTCCCTTTCCTATGATCAGTAGCGTTCTTGACCGTCCCCTCGTTCGTCCCTTTTTGCCCCAGCGGCATTACTCCCGCGCCGATCAGCGTGAAACTCTCGCCGAGCTTGTCGAGCGTCATGGCCCCTTGCCGGCCGAAGTCGCGCGGGAATGTATGCTGAAGATTGTTGAGGCGTTACGCGCGGACGTAGAGGCGGGGCTTCCGCATGGCCGGCTGACGCTTGCCGATGTGATCATCGACGATCACGGCGGCGTTGAAGTGCAACGTCGTAACAACGGCGGCAATGACCCGGCGGCGCTGCTGGCGGACTTGGCGGGCATTTGGCATTACTTGGCGACGGGGCAGACGAACGATCGCCTGACTGGCATCCGACGGCCAAGATTCCTGGCCGCGCGATTGGGTTGGGGCCGCGCGCCGGCCTCGCTTCGCACAATCCAGCCCGAGACGCCCGAGGAACTCGATGCGATCTATCGACGCTTGTTGTCGAATCAGCCGGCGGAGCGTTTCCCCAACCTAGACAGTCTTGCAGCCGCGTTGGGCGCCTACGCCTCGTAACCTACGACTCCGACACAGTTACGGAGCATCGGCAGCGGCGCCAGGCGTAGCGTGACGCTGCGGCAGGGCGTCGGTCGGTTCGATTTCTCCGCGCAAGAGCCGTCCGCCTTGGCCGGTGAGCCATAGATAATGGTCGCTGGGTAGCCCTTCGTAGGTGACAAACGGGGCGCCGGTGGGCGGCGTGTTCGTGCATTTGAAGATGGCGGTGGCTTCGTCCAACTCGTCGAACATCGCTTGGTAGATCATCGTGGCGCCGGCGCGCTTGGCGTGCACGTACTGCGTCCACAGAAACCGACCTTCAAGCCGAGGAATCTGGTCGAGCGGAGCTTCGGGCTTCATGTTGTGCCAGCTAAACCCCGGAAAGGCGACCGGCAGGTACTCTTTGCCCCGCTCGCGGCACCACTCCAAGTCGGGCTTGATACGCTTTACAGCGTGTTCCATCGCCGTTTGGGGTGAGTGGTAGCGACCCACGGTCCATGGGCTGATGATGTCGGCTTCCAGAAGCACCGTGTGGAGCGCGGGATCGCGCACGGCGTCTCGGTCCAGGGTGCGCCAGCCGGTGGGAACGCCTACCATCACGGTATTGCCGCCGTAGGCGGGATCGTGCTTGAGAAAACGGAGCAACTCGGCGCATTCCTCTAGGGTGTACTTGCGGCCGTCGTTGAAGCCGACGCCCCACACAGCGACCACCGGCTTGCCAGCGTGGCGTAAATACGCCCGGTCGCGCTCATCGCGTCCGATGCGCATTCGGTCAACCAAGAGTTTCCAATCGTCGATGACCTGCTGGATTTGTCTGGCTTGCAACCCCGACAGGTCGTACATTACGGCGTAGACGCGGCCCGAGAGATTAGCTCCCTCCCGGCAATGCGCCAGCACGGTGTTGCAGTGGTGAAAGTTTCGGGGATGAAGCGTCTCTACGCCAAACCGCTGCACGAACGCGCCGTCGATGCCGTACTCCTGCATCCAGCGAAAATGTCGTAGCACCGTCTTGCGGTTGTGTGAACTGAAAACGTAAGCGACCGAGCCGTCGGCATTGCGAAAGGGAGTGGCGAACTTCTCGTCTTCGTCTAACTCGCTCACATCGGGCCAGAGATCAATCGTGCAGTTGCCTGGCCCAAACCGGCCGCCGCGCCCATAGTGCGACCACCCTCGCTGGGAGCCATCGCCCGGAGCGGTGAACCATCCCTGATAACCGCACACCATCTTGCCGGTCAGCGTGGAGGGATCCACGCCCGGCGTCGACTCGCCCTGATAGGGCTGCATGTGCGCAATTGCGTCTTCGCGGCTCATCGACTGAGCGTGTGCGGCTGTGGTCAGCAACCATCCTCCCCAACTAGCCAAGGCGATGATTACGAAGAATCGGAAGCGGCAACCAGCAGTCATGAATGAGGACACCGACGCAGAGTAAATGGGCGGGAAGTTGGATGTGACACGAAGACGGCCCGCAGCCGTCGACCAGCAGTGCGCGGCGGGCAAGTTTCGCCCACTGGTCAAAGGCGGCTGTTGGCCTGCCCCAGAGGGCGGCGGTTATTCGGCTTCTGCTTCAGACGAAACCGAGCTAACGGCTTTCCGCATGGCTGCCGCCGACTGTCGGCCGAATCGTTTTTGCACTCGCCGCAAATAAGGATAGCCCATACGAGCAAGAAGACTATGTGGACGCGAGAAAGCCCGCACGTCGTACCACACGTGTTGGCTTTCGTCCATTTCCAATAGGAAACGCTCTTCGCCCGATCCCACATGGGCCGGAAGCGTGGCGTACGTAAAGCCGAACCGAGGATGCGGGGCGTGCTCCCGGATGACGTGCGTAATCCTACAGGCGTTGAGCCACCACAGTCCAAGCGCCCAGGCGACTACCGCCACCACTTCGCCTTCCATGATGGGGCGGTCCGTAGGCCAAGCCTCTAGCCAGCCGAGTTGAAACTGCCGCCATTGCTCCAGCGCTGCCTTGGCCGCTGCGAACACCGCTTCGCCTTGGCCCAGACGCGTGCGGGTATGGTCCACGACAAACCCCGGCGGCGCCGCCGAGCGTCGAGTAACCGGGGCCTGATAGGTAAGTTCGAGTCTCGCTTGAACGGCGAGAAACGTCTCAATCTCGGCCGGCGTGGGTTTCCGTAGACAAAGCATTCCATCCTCGTCCCAACAGGAGTACTTCCTATTTTACCGGCCGCTGCACGCGGCACCAGTTCGGCAAGCAAATACACGTCTTGCAACTAGGCTGCTGGAGATTTGATCTTTGCCTAATCACGGTTTAAAGTAATGCCTTCGTCCGCCCAAGGTGCGGAAGGTTGAGCCCAATTTCACTATCTGGGAAAACGGAACGCCATGAAAAAAACTCTATGGTTGAGCTGCCTGGCTACGGCATTGGCCGTGCTTGCGGCAGGGGGTGCATCGGCGGCGACCAAGCTGCCTGCGGTGATCGGTGAACACATGGTGTTGCAACGCGACCGCGAGATTCCCATCTGGGGATGGGACGATCCCGGCACGCAAGTCCAGGTCTCTCTGGGGGCGGCCAAGGCCACCGCCAAAGCTGACGCGGACGGCAAGTGGATCGTCAAGCTGCCGGCCATGTCTGCGGGCGGGCCTCACACGCTGACCGTGGAAGGCACGACCAAGATCGAGCTGAAGGACATTTTGGTAGGCGAAGTTTGGCTCTGCTCGGGCCAATCGAACATGGAATGGTCGGTAGCGCAGTCGGACAACGCCCAAGCCGAAATTCAGGCCGCGAACTATCCTCAGATTCGACACATCAAGATTCCCCACAGGCCGGCCGAAACGCCTCAGGCTGACGTGCCCTCCGACGGCTGGAAAGTCTGCTCGCCGCAAACCGTACCCGGCTTTACGGCGGTGGGCTACTACTTCGCCCGGTACCTGCATAAGGAATTGAATGTGCCGATCGGGCTGATCGGCTCCAACTGGGGCGGCACGCGGATCGAGCCGTGGACCCCACCGGCCGGCTTCCAGGCTGTGCCGGCGTTGAGCAACATCGCCGAAAATTTGGACAAGTTCCCGCAAAAGAATGACCAGGGGCAAATCAATCACCAGACCCCGCTGGCCCTGTACAACGGGATGATCGCTCCGCTGGTTCCCTACGCTTTGCGCGGCGCCATCTGGTATCAGGGCGAGTCGAACAACGGCGAGGGCATGCTCTATTACGAGAAGATGAAGGCCTTGATCTCGGGCTGGCGCACGTTGTGGGACGACCCGGACATGCCTTTCTACTATGTGCAACTGGCGCCGTTCCGCTATGGTCGGCCCGAGGCCCTGCCCGGCATCTGGGAAGCCCAACTCAAGGCGCTTTCGATTCCCAACACCGGCATGGCGGTGACGGTGGACATTAGCAACATCGCCGATATCCATCCCCGCAATAAGCAAGACGTGGGCAAGCGGCTGGCGCTGTGGGCCTTGGCCAAAACCTACGGCAAAGACGACGTGGTGTATTCGGGCCCGCTGTACAAATCGCTGAAGGTCGAAGGCGACAAGGCGATTGTTTCGTTTGACCATGTGGGCGGCGGGCTCGTCTCGCGCGATGGCAAGCCGCTGACCCACTTCCAAGTGGCCGGCGAAGACAAGAAGTTCGTCGACGCCCAAGCGGAGATCGTTGGCGACACCGTGGTGGTGCGGGCTGAAGGTGTTGCAAAGCCGGTCGCGGTTCGCTTCGCCTGGCACGAACTGGCTGAGCCGAACCTGTCGAACAAGGAAGGCTTGCCTGCCTCGCCCTTCCGCACTGACGACTGGAAGTAGTCTACCGTGAAGCTCTCGGGGACGGGTTGGTTGTTGATGCTTGGCGCGTTCCCCCCTCCCAACTGCCAGCCAGAACGCCAACCCGTCCCCCGGGCGTTTGCTCGCCCTGCTTTCTCCTTTACTCGCAACGGTCCACGAACGCCAGGCTCTTTTACGCGATGGCCAGCGCCGCGCCGCCTTCTTGGACGCTCAATCGTAGGTCCAACGGCGGCGCATCTGAGACCTGAGAGGGCTGCTCTTGGGGTTCTTCAGGAATTGTAACGGAGGGGCATCTGGTTCTTGGGTTAATCGATGGTGGCCGGCTACGTAGAACGGCAGGCTGACGCTTGTTATGACGAAGCATGCCGTTCGTGGTGATTGCGGTGTGGCGAGCCGTCGGATAACGGCCGTAACATTGGCCCGGCGATTGCGCTCTCGCGGAGTGGAGCAGTCTGTTCGCAGTTTGCCGCCGAGAGGTGGCGGCGCTGCTGGCGTTTTGTGGTCGTCGAAGGTAATTTCAGAGAAGTGGGTATACGCCTTGCCTCTAGGACCCAGGCGAGGGCGTGCGGTACTACTTGATGCTGGTTTCCAATGACTGCGCATGTCCTTGCAAGCGAGCAAGCTCAGGCGGAAACACGGGACCCTGGAGCCGATTATGCGCTTTACGGACACGCCCTCCGCGGTGGGCCTTATAACAGCCATATCGTTTCGGGCGTGGTGTTCCTGATCCTGGCGGGGGTGGGACTGGTCGGCATATGGCTTGCGGCCTGGGTGGCGGTCTGTCTGGTGCTGGCGATTTGGCTGGATCATCGCCCCTGGAAACGAAAGGTCGCCCTGCGCGCAATTCCGGGCCAGTCGCTGTTGTATGCCCAGGTCTTGGCTCAAGCCATCTGGGATGCGCTCCCCTGGTACGTGTTGGCGTACTTCGTTTACGTCTGCGTGGCGCCGCTGTGGGCATGGACGAATCTGGCTGTGAGCAGTTTCGTGATGCTCTACGGGTTCTACATGGTGATCCGCACCGGGTGGCTGGTCCGTTATCTTTGGGTGCTGACATTCCGCTGGGACGACGCCGGCCCGACCTTTGCCGAACATCAGGCTAACTTGCGCACCCGGGACGTGGCGTTGCGACATGTGGTGTGGGCTTATTTTCTGGGCAATGTGGGACTGGTCATTCGCTGCGCTAGCCAAGTGATGACGATTTCGCTGTTTGAAACGGTCCGCACTGCAACGGCCATGGATCCGGGCTTGCATCCTACTTGGAATGCTTATGTCGTTCCGATTGGGCTTACGGCCGTAACGATCTGGTTGGCTACGTCGTGGTTGGCGATTCGACGCGCGCTGTTGATCTATTACCGAACGCATCGCACGCTTCACCACAACTTGCCGTTGTATGACAGCATTCACGCGATCCATCACCGGGGAGTTCTGCCGACGCCGCTGGACTCGGGAACTATTTCTCCGGCCGAGTTCCTTATTACCGAGATGGCGTATCCCGCAGGCACGATTGTGCCCAACTGGTGGTGGGTCGGCTCGCAAATTGTGTTGGCGATTGTGGGGCACTGGCCGTCGCACGATGCTGGAGCCACGCGGAACCTCTCGCGACATCACTTGCTTCACCACCGGCGCTTCAACGTGAACTTTGGTCTTACGCCCGCTGAGGACGCCCGCTTTGGCACGCTCTACACGGAAGTCCAGAACGCGCCCCCAACGGCGGCCGCCTCGGCCTAACCACGCCACCAGCCACACCGACCACAGCAAGACCCAACCCATAAAACCCCTAAGAAATCAAAGAGTCACTACGGAAAGGTTGGCAAACGCTCGATCCCTTCCCTCTATCCACCCGCACGTTCCCCCAACCGCGACCCAAGTAGGAAGGCTGCTGATTGCCCCATCAGCCGAAGAAAGGGGGCTTCCCCCTCGAGTAAAACGCAAGCGAGCGCACATCGCCCCAACAACGCACGCTCTCATTATACTGAATGGATGTTCATTTTCGTGGTTTGTAATGAACTCTATAAAGACTTGCGCAAAATTAACGTCTGATCGGTGTGTTCTAACTTCAGGAAGAAACGCAGCTTGCGGAAATTTTGATCATTTCTTGCTTGACGCAAGAAAATTTTGATCCAGACAGTTTCCCGATGCGGACCGGGAACGCTTTGCTGGCCTTGGGGGCGACAGCTACGCCAGCGACCGCGACCCGCGGGCGTTCCATTGCCGGATGTCTCAAACCGCGAGGCTTCGGGGGAGGCGAGCGGGGCCATGTCGTGGTGGTGGTTGGCCGTGACGAGGTGGCTGTTTGTTGGACAAAGGGGTGAAGGTGTTACAATGACGAAGGAGGGAACGCTGGGATTTTGGGTTGTGGGGTGTGCTATGACTGACGATCCGCATGTGCATGAATCGGGCCCTGGACTAGACCGGGAGGCCAAAATCCGCGAATATGCATATCTCCTTTGGGAGGAAGCTGGTTATCCGGAAGGCGACGGCGTCGATTTCTGGCTCCAGGCCGAACAAGTCGTTGTCCGTAGCGAGCAACAATAGGCCTCGCCCAGACGACGCCTTTCTCCCCTGTTCCCGTCTCACTAACCTGCTGCGAAGGAGTCCCATGTCTGCGGCAAGCAAACTTGCTCACGTGATCGAAATGAAGCGCCAATTGGCGGACAAGTATGCCCGGCTGGCGCAGAACGCCAAGAGCATCCCCCGGAGGAAGAACTATCTCAACCGCGCCGAAAAGTACGCTAACCAGGTGCGTATGCTCGTCAGCAAGCAGGCGGTGAAACAACCGGCCGAAAAATAATCCTTCGAAAAATACGGGATAGGACGCCTCTTTTCCTGGTCGGTTGATCGGAAGGCGAGAACGGTAAGCAGAAACGAATCAAGCGGCAAGGCAGCGCCGCACTTCGCTAAGGAGTGCGGAAGATGCCTTGCCGCTTTTGTTCTGCGCGGCGTTTAAGGGAATGCATCGCGTGGTTGTTAGGAGTTTGCGTGCATCGACTCTGAATTGAACTGCCGCAGGGCCAAAGTTACGCAATCGCCTCGGCCGAGGCCAGGGCTTGTTGGACATCCTCCCAGGGTTCGGGCGCCAGAAGAATGGCGGCGTGTCCCAAGACGCGCCACTGCCGGAAGTCAAATGGGGCGGTTCCTGTTCCTCCGTAGCGCGGATCCTCGCTGGAGAACAGCACCTTCCATTGCATGCCTGCAGGCGGGGCGACCAGTGGTTCGGTTACGGGGCGCCATTCCAAGTCGCGTCCCAGGTTGACCAGCAACAAGCGATCGCCGTGATCTTGTCCTAGATACCGCAGCACCAGCGCCTCGGGGCCAATTACGGCGCCGTGGATTGCCGTGGCGTCTTGCGACGAAATCACGGGGTCCTCTTTGCGTAGGCGGATCAGGTCGCGATGCAGATCCACCGTGCGCCGATGTGTCTCCCACTCGCTCCAGTCCAGCTTGCAGCGCTCGAACGTGCGGCGCGACTCGGGGTTCGTGTCGGGCATGGGAGCCGGTAATCCGGCCACGCGGCCGAAGTTGCGGAGGAACTCCCAGCGGCCTTCTCTTACGAGCTTGGCCAGATCGACCTCGTGGTCGGCGAAATACAAAAATGGCTTCGAACTAGCGAACTCTTGCCCTTGAAACAAGAGCGGTGTGTTGGGCGAAAGCAATAGCAGCGTCGTCAGCGCGCGGAACCGGCCAGGCGTGGTCAACTCATGCAGTCGCCTTCCGTGCGCCGAGTTGGCTACCTGATCATGGTTTTGCAGGAACGTCACAAACCGCGCCGCCGCCTGACGCCACGTGGGTGTGCCGCGAAACTTCTTTTGCCGGGAGTTCCACTGACCCTGGTAGAGATAACCCCATTTGATGGCGGAGATCAGCTCTTGCGGCGTTCCCGCATAATCTGCGTAGTAATATTCGGCGTGCCCCGTGGCGGCGACACGAGCCGCGTGGTGAAAGTCGTCGTTCCATACGCCGTCCAATCCGCAGCCGCCTTCTTCGGCCGGACGAATCAGGTCGACCCGTTGCCACTCGTCTTCGGCATAAATCACGATGCCCCGTTTCCCCGCCACCTGACGAGCGTGGCGTTGCATCGCGGTCACAATATTGTCGGGCGACTCGTCGCGAATCGCTTGCACGGCGTCGAGCCGCAAGCCGTCCAAATGAAACTCGTCGATCCAATAGCCGGCGTTAGAGATCACGAACTCGCGGACCGGTCCCGAATCGGGACCGTCGAAATTGATCGCTTCGCCCCATTCGGTTCCGTGCTGCGAGATGTAACCCGGAGAAAACGCGGGCGCGTAGTTGCCGCTGGGGCCAAAGTGGTTGTAGACCACGTCCAGGATTACGCCTAACCCTAGCTGATGCGCCGTGTCGACAAACCGGCGGAAGTCATCGGGATGGCCATACAGCCGCGTAGGGGCAAACCAGTGAACCCCATCGTAACCCCAGCCAAACTCGCCAGCGAAGTCGGCCAGCGGCATCACTTCCAGAATGGTTACGCCCAAGTCGGCCAACTTCGGCAAGTGTTCGATGGCGGCGGCGTAGGTTCCCTCGGGCGTGAACGTGCCGAAGTGCATCTCGTACACAATCTGCCCGTACAGGCTCACGCCAGTCCAGTCGTCGTCGCTCCAGGTGTAGGCTCCCGGGTCGATCACCTGGCTTGGCCCGTGAACTCCCTCAGGCTGAAAACGCGAGGCTGGGTCGGGGTACCGATGTTCGTCGTCGTCCAGCAAATAGTAATACCGCCAACCGGCGCTGGCGTCGGGAACGAAGCCCGAATAGTACCCGTTGGGTTCGGCCGACAACGCAACGCGCCGCGCGTCGCCGGGACGGTCGGGCGCAAACGCAACGAGTGTGACCTTCTTGCGCCGCGGCGCCCATACGCGAAAATGCACGCCGCCGCCGGGCTGCACTTCGGCTCCGACCGGCAGCCGTCGCATTACTTGTTTGTCGTTCATTGACGTCATCCTTACTCGCGTCAGGGATCCGGAAGCGGTGTCAGCCGCGAGGGGCGTTGCAAATACCGTACCCCTGCATTGCACCACAGGGGAGCGGCGGTTGTCGCTAAAGAAAGAATGGTCTAAAATCCCCCACCTAACTCAGAGTCGAAAAGGCAACCGGCGTGGCCCCGCCCACCGCCGTCAGAAGAAAAACGGGAGGAAATCATGGAGCGAACGTTGGTGTTGTTGAAGCCCGATTGCATCCAGCGCCGGTTGGCGGGACGCATTATCGCCCGCTTTGAAGATAAGGGGCTGAACATCGTCGCCATGAAGATGATGCGGATTACCCCCGACTTGGCTAAGCAGCACTATGCGGAGCACGTCAACAAGCCGTTTTACCCCGGTTTGGAGGCGTTCATTACCGCAGCGCCGGTTGTGGCGATGATTGTGGAAGGGCTCGAGGCCATTCGGGTTGTGCGCGAAATGCTTGGCGCCACAAGTGGCCTTAAGGCGGCGCCGGGCACAATTCGCGGCGACTTCAGCAGCAGCCGCCAGATGAACCTGGTGCACGCCTCTGACGGACCCGAAGCCGCCGCGCGCGAAATCGCCTTGTACTTCCGTCCTGAAGAGATTTGCTCTTACGAACCTTCGCTTACGCCTTGGATGCGGGCCGCAGACGAGTAGTCCCCAAGATTGAAAGCCTTGTCCGGCGGTCGTAGCTCTCCTACTTTTACAGTATGAGGATCTTACGCACGATCGTTGGGGCGGCCGTCTGGCTGGGCATTGCGGTCACCACGTGGTGGTGGGCGGAAGCTCGTTTGCAAGAAGCTGAAGGAGCTTCGCCTTCGGCCCCAAAGGTCCGTCTGTGGGAAAGCCGCTTTGCCCGACAATTGTGGCGGTACGCCTCTTCAACGCGGCGTGATGTCGACCTGAAAATGGACCGCCTAACCCTTCTTGCCGTGGGCGATCCCATCTTCATCTGGAACGAAGACGGCTCGGCAGTGCAGGTGGGGGAAGTGACCCGCCTGACCGACGCCTCCGGCCAATCGCTTCACCGTCACGCGCAAGCCGTGGCCGGACAGGCGCTGCTCTACCCCTACGCGCCGCCGCTTGGGCCGGAAGCTCATCTGGAATACTACGCAACGCCGGACTCGCTGGAGTGGGTCCTAGAAACGATGCTCCCGCCCGAGAAGCGCCGGCAAATCGCCGCCGAAGTGAGCGCCGCCTTTGAGGCGCATCATGAAGAGATCGTGCGCGAGCTGCGCCCGGTGCTCGAACAAGGGTTGCGAGAGGCCCTGGCGGTCGTCGAACAGGACCTGCCGACGGTCATTCAACGCCATCGGCCCGAGCTGGAAAGATTGGGCGAGAAGTACCGCGGCGAAGTGGTGGAGAAGCGTCTTGCGCCGCTGGTGCGTCGAGAGATCTGGCCCATCGTTCAGCGCCGCGCCCAGCCGCTGGCGCAAGAGATCGGCCAAGAGGTCTGGCAGCGGGCCTCGGTCTGGCGGTTCGGCTGGCGGTACGCATACGACATCACACCGCTGCCCGAGAAGAACCTGGTCGAGAAGGAGTGGTCGCGGTTCCTGCGCGAAGACATTATGCCCGTCTTGGAAAGCCACACCGACGATTTCATCCATTTGCAACAACAAATCATCTCGGATGTGGCCCGCAACGAGCGCGTGCGCCGGGTGGTGCGGCAAAGCGTGATCGAAGTAGCCGACGACCCGGAAGTCCAACGCCTGGCCTGGCGAATCTTTCGCGAAGCGCTGGTCGACAATCCCCGCTTGCGCGAAACGCTCGAACGGCGGTGGCGCAGTGAAGAGACGCAGCGAGCCCTGACCATTGCCGCCGCCCGGCTGGAGCCGACTGTCCGCCGCATTGGCGACATGCTCTTTGGCACGCGCGAAGAAGGCATCACGCCTGAATTTGCGCGCGTGCTGCGCAGCCAGATCTTGGGGACAGACCGCCGCTGGCTCGTATTGGTCACGTCCACGGAAGACGGCGTTCGCACTCCCACAGCGCATGCACCGATGCTGCGCGTCCGTAAGGGAGGCAGCCTGTCCGACAATCCCTTTATCGCCCCCGTCGCCTTGGACCGACGCCTACCGCTGGTGCGCACGGCCGAGACGCCCACGCCGCAAGCAACCGGCGATTACACGGGGGGCAGTTGGTAGAACTCTACGGCGTTGCGCCAGAAGAGCTTTTGTTGGTCCTCTTCGGGCCAGTCGGCGACAATCTCTTGTAACGCCTTCACCCACTGCACAAGAGACGCCGCCAGCGTGCAAACAGGCCAGTCGCCGCCAAAAAGCAGCCGGTTTGGTCCAAAGCAATCGCGCACGTGCTTCACAATCGGGGCCAGCGTTTCCGCTGACCAAGGCGCGCCTCGGGCTGTCACAATGAACCCCGAAACCTTGCACATGACATTGCTGTGCTGCGCGATCGTTTCGATATCGCGCCGCCACTTGGCCTGTGCGTCGGCCGGCGCCTTCACATCGGCGTTGCCGCAGTGGTCGAGAATGAACCGCGTATCGGGACAGGCCGCGACCAAAGCCGCGGCGTCGGACAACTCCTCGCGGCGGATGCAGATATCAAAGCTCAACCCACGCTCGCCCAGCCGGCGGATGTCTTGGAAAAACTCGGGTTGCAGGCAGTATCGCGGCGGCGTCGCAGGCGAATGCAGCACCTGGCGTAATCCGCGCACTGCGGGCAAGTCGCGCAGGCGGTCAAGGTAATCGGAGAAGCCTGCTTTGCCCGGCCGGCCCGAAACGACGGCCGCCGTCATGGGGTTATTCTCTTGTGCGCATAAGTCGGCGGCGAACTGCGCCTCGGCCCACTGTTGTTCGACCGCTAGGTCGACCTCCATGTAGACCGTCTGTACGATGTCCAATCCCGCGGCGGCGGCCAGGTAGTCGCGCATCAAGAACGACTTCGCAAGCTGGGGCTCGCCGGCGGTCCACGGCAGGCGGAAGCGTTCCAGATCCCACAAGTGCTGGTGCGTGTCGATGATCGGCATAAGCAAGTCTCGGGCGCAAGAGTCGCCCTCGATCTTGGCTTACTCAGCGACGCAACGCAAGCCGCTTCCCCTGGCGGGCTTGGAAGCTGAATCGGCAGACTGCTTCTTCGGGTTTCCGCGGCGCGGCTACGGCTGTAAGCCTTGGAGCGCTTGCTCTTCGCGATAGGCCTTTTGGGCGGCGGCCTCGCGTTGGAGTTTGAATTCAGGGCCAGGGGCGAAGTACTGCACGTCGTCCGACATGTAGTACGGGCTGGGAAGCGTCTGGCCGGCGACCGACACTTGGCAACCGGTGTTCGCCGCCAGGATCGCGCTTAACCCCAATCCCCAGGCGAAGAGGGGCAGCCAGGTCGACTTGGTGGTGGCGTTCATCGTCCGCGTTCTCTCCTAGGAGGTGCCGCACTCGTTTCGGGCGATATACACGGGGAATGGGGCGGGAGCGGCAATTCGTGTCGGCTCCCCGGACAGGCTCCCGGGTCGGTGAAGACTTCCGATCCCTAGACGTCCTGCTTGCCAGACGGCAAGCGCCGCGACCGAAAAAGACTCCGACCCACTCGCGCTTCGCTTATGGGCTAAGGCAGAATAATCCTTACCATCCATATCGACCGCACATCCCGCCGTCTTTGATGGTTTCATGCAAATCCTTTGACTGCCGGAAAAGGTGGTCCCTGTGGGAATGGGGCGGTAAGATGGAGAAACTAGTCATAAAACTCCGCTAGCGAAGGAGGGCGCCGTGAAGGCCACATTTTGCGTCGGCAGTGCCCTGGTGCGCCGTGGGGTGAAGGAGCGCCGCAACCGATGCCGATGCTTGCTTCTTCTGGTGAGCTTGCTGTTTTTGGTCCCTCAGACCGCACACGCCCAGCGACAATCGCGCGTGGTTCCGCGGGACGAGTACTTCCGTGCCCTGGAGGGCTTCTATGCTGGCGGACCGCGCGAGATGATTCGCGTTTTTCAGGACGTTGCTGCGGGCGGCATTCGCAGCACCGAAGGGCGCTGGATTGACTCGATCTGCTACTATACGCGCCTTGGCGAATGTTACTACCGCCTGGGCGACTTGGGACGCGCCTTAGAGCACTACAACTCGGCGGTGCGCCTCTACTTGGCGCATTCCGATTGGATGTTGCGGCTACAACTTCCTAACCTCGAGCCAGAAACCAACCATCCCGCCAGCCAGATTACTTGGGGCCGACCCTCGCGGCCGTTCAATGTGGGGCGTTTTCCCGATTCCATACTGAGCCAACAAGGCCGCTTCGATAATGAGAATGTGATTCGGCAAGGCGGGGTGGTTGCTAATCCCGAGTTGTTTCCAGTACGGGCGAACGAAATCGCTTACTGTACCGCGCTGGCCATTCGCCGGCGCCGCGAGTTAATGGGCTCCACCTGCCCTCACGACCCCCTCACCGCAGCCTTGGTTGAAGCGACATCTCGCCGTCCGGCGCCGCCCAACAGTTGGGCGCAGTCGTGGATCAGCGTCTTGTTGGGCCTGTCGTATTCGGCGGCGGGGCAAACGCAGCAGGCGGTGGCCGAGTTGAATCGCGGCGCTCTGGCGGGCGGCACGTTCGACCATCCGCTGACCGCCACGGCGCTGTTGGAAATGGGCAAACTGGCGATGGAGCGCGGCCAGCACGAAGCGGCGGCCACCTTCTTTTACGAAGCCACTTTTCCCGCGGTCGCGTTCCGACAGCCCGAGATCGTGGAGGAGGCCTTCCGGCTGGGCTCCGATAACTTCCTGGCGACCACGCAACAAGGCGTTTATCCGCCGTTGGCGCCGGCGATTGAATTTTGCCGTAAAAAGGATCTGTACCGCACCGCGTATGCGTCGCTGTTGGTGGCCATGGCGGACAACTTGTCGGCGCGCGGCGACGCAAATCGGGCTTCACGCCTGCTGGCCGATGCGCAGCAGGCCATGCGTCGCACCGACTTGCTGGCGACCGATATTGGCGCTCGCTATTACCACCAGCTTGCGCTGGTGAACTATCACCAGGGGAACCTGGCCGCGGGCGACACGGCGCTAGCCGCCATGCTCGCCTGGCAACGCAGCGGCTCCAAATGGCTCTTTCAGATTGGCTTGGCCGATGCGCTCTTTACCTCGGGCGCAGTCAGCCCGCGTGTTGCCGAGAACCTGTTTGTCGAATTGCTGCGCGAGCCGACCGCCGGAGACTGGGCGCTTGATCTGCGCGAGACACTCTCGGTCACGCTAACCCCGCACCTGCTTCCCTTGGAGCACTGGTTCGAGGTGACGCTGGCCCGCAAGGATCACACGCGCGCCATCGAAATTACGGATCTGGTGCGCCGTCACCGCTTCTATAGTTCGCTCCCAATGGGCGGACGGCTGCTGACGTTGCGGTGGATCCTGGAGGCGCCTGAGTCGGTCTTACCCGACTCGGCCGTGCTCCAACGGCAGGACTTGCTGAATCGCTATCCGCAATATGCTGAGTTAAGCCGCCGCGCCCGCGCGCTGCGCGCCGAGTTAGAGACGCTCCCGCTTGTGCCGGGCGAAGAAGATAAGGCGGCGCAGGACAAGCAGAAAGAACTGCTTGCTCAGTTGCACCAGGTCAGCGGCGCGCAAGAAGTGATGCTGCGCAGCATCGCCTTGCGGCGCGAGCCGACCGATTTTGTCTTCCCGCCGGTCAAGAAGCTGCAAGAGGTGCAACAACAATTGTCTGAACGGCAGGTGGTGTTCGCTTATTTCGCCACGACTCGCTACGTGTTCGGCATGGCGATCTCGCGCGAGAGGTTCAACGGCTGGCAGATTGAAGCTCCTCGCGAGGTGACCAAACAGGTGATGGACCTGCTGCGCGAGATGGGCAACTACGACGCCAACAAAGCCCTCGACAGTAAGACCTTGGCCAGCAACGCCTGGCGGCCGATCGCCCGCCATCTCTTTACGCTGCTGACGAACGGCGCGCCGCAAGAGTTTTGGGATGCTTACGACGAGGTTGTCTTCGTTCCCGACAGCGTCCTGTGGCACTTGCCGTTCGAGGCTTTGCAGGTGGGCGAAGAAGAGGACTCCCAGGCGCTGTTGGCGGTCAAGCGGGTACGGTATGCGCCGACCATTTCGCTGGCGGTTCCCGATAATCGGCCGCGCCCGCGTGAGGGCCGCAACGCGCTGGTCGCTGGTAAGCTCTATCCCCGGTGGAGCGACGAAGAGCGGCAACTGGCCATCGACGAGGTATCCCGCGCGCTTCCCAAGATGGAAATGGTCTCTGACAAGCTGCCTGCTTCGTCGGGGCTGTTCGCCAAACTCTGCGACCGTTTGATTGTGTTGGACGATGTGCAGGATAGCGGAGGGCCTTACGACTTCGCTCCCATGCAGATCGATCGGGGACGGCCTGGAACGAGCCTTGCGCGGTACATGATGCTGCCTTGGGGAGCGCCCGACCAGGTGGTTGTGCCGGGATACCATACCGCCGCCGAGAATGGACTGCGCAAGCCCAGCACCGGCGACGAGCTGTTTTTGACCGCCTGCGCGTTTTACGCTTCGGGGTCGCGCACGGTATTGCTTAGCCGTTGGCGCACCGGCGGGCAAAGCAGCATTGATCTGATGCGCGAGTTTGTGCAAGAGCTGCCTTACGCCCCGGCTTCGGCCGCATGGCGGCGGAGTGTTGAACTCTTGCGTTCCAGCGAACTGGATCCCGGGTTGGAGCCGCGGGTCGTGGGAGTCGATCGGGCCGCGCCGCTGCCGGCCGACCATCCCTTCTTCTGGGCCGGGTATTTACTGCTCGACACCGGCGCAGAACCTGCCGCTCCCATCGCCGCGGCGCCGTAACAGGCGCCGGGTTGGCTCCCGGCGCTTCGTGCTGCTCGGCCTCGGCAAGCAACCGTCGTAACCTTTTGCGCGAAGCGGGAGGCTTCTTGCGCGCGGTCGGGAAACGTACGCAGAGCTACGGTGGATACGGCGGGCGCCACTGAACTTCTGCGGCTGCTTGCTGAGCGACGTGCGGAATTAATCTCCGTGCACGTCATTCTCCTCCAGGGGATTTTCGATGCGGTTAAGGGGCGTACGAATGTTGCGCCCTTTGCCGAAGTAGGGCGCGCCGGTAGGCGCCGCCCACTGCACGGCGTTGGCGATGACTTGCCGCACGTTCTCGTCGTAGTAAATGGGGTAGGTCTCGTGGCCGGGCCGGAAGTAGAAAATCTTGCCGGCCCCACGGCGCCAGGTGCAGCCGCTACGGAACACCTCGCCCCCTTCAAACCAACTGAGGAAGATCAATTCGTCGGGCTGGGGAATATCGAAGTACTCGCCATACATCTCGGTGTGTTGCAGCTCGAAGTACTCGCCGCGCAGCCCCGCCGTGATTGGGTGGCCGGGCGCCACAATCCACAGCCGCTCGCGTTCGCCGGCTTCGCGCCACCGCAGCATGCAGCCGGTGCCCATCATGCGGCGGAAGATCTTCGAAGCGTGCGCGGAATGGAGCGCAATGAGCCCCATCCCCTTGAGAATCCGCTTTTGAATACGTTTGACCACCTTGCCCGAGACTTTGTCATGGGCCGCATGTCCCCACCAGATCAACACGTCTGTCCGTTTGAGGATCTCTTTCGTCAAACCATGCTCCGGCTCCTCTAACGTCGCGGTGCGCACCTGCACCCGGTCTCCTAAATGTTCCTCCAAGGCATCGGCCAAGACAGCGTGGATGCCATTGGGATAAATTCTTCTTACCACTTCGTTGGTTTTTTCGTGGACGAACTCATTCCAGATGGTCACACGCAGCGGGGTCGGCATGGGGAAGGTTCGTAGTTAGGAGGTAATGGTTCGGGAAAACGCCATAACGTCGTCAATCAACAAGAGGCGGCAAGCTCCGCGCTCGCGGAAGACCGCCATGCACTTACCATAAACCGTTGTGCTGGCTAGCGGCAACAATGGGCGCCGTTGCAGGGGAGCGTTGTGAATCCTAAAATTCGCCCGAACCATGGACCGACGTCGCGGCGTGCAAGTGGCTAAGCACACTCTGCCGCTTTTGCCCTGATGGTCGCGTCGCTCCTCCTTTCTGTTGTCTCAACTTCGGATCTCGACTCTCGAACCTCAGTTCTCATGTCCAACGCAAACGTTTTTCTGGCGGTCGATCTTGGCGCTTCCAGCGGGCGCATTGTGGCGGGCTTGTTGGACGATGGCCGTGTGACGTTGGAAGACGTGCATCGCTTTCCCAATGGCGGCGTCGCGGTGGGCGACCGCTTGCATTGGAACTTGCTGGGGCTGTGGTCAAGCATCCAAGAAGGGCTACGCGCCGCCGCGGTGCGCTACGGCGACCGAGTGGTGAGCGTGGGCGTCGATACGTGGGGGGTGGATTTTGGCCTCTTGGGGCGCGGCGATGAATTGCTGGGGAACCCCTATCATTACCGCGATCGACGCACGGCCGGCATCTTCGATAAGGCCTTCGCTCGCGTGCCGCGCGAGACGATCTTCGCCGAAACCGGCCTCCAGTTCATGGAGTTTAACACCCTCTTTCAGCTTCTGGCGATGAAGCTGGAAGACTCGCCGCTGTTGGACGTGGCCGAGACGTTTTTGATGATCCCCGACCTGTTCCACTGGCTGCTCACCGGCGAGAAGGTAAACGAGTTCACCAACGTCAGCACCACGCAATGCTATAACCCGCAAACGAAGACGTGGGCTCGGTCGCTGCTCTCGCAGATGGGAATTCCCACCTCGATTCTGGGGCAGATTGTGCAGCCAGGCGCCAACTTGGGCCGCATGCGCAAATCGGTCGCCGACGCGACAGGCTTGACCAACGTCGACGTGATCCTTCCTGGCACGCACGACACCGCCAGCGCCGTTATGGCCGTGCCCGCCGCTAGCCGTGAAGGCGCCGCCCCCGACTGGTGCTACATCTCGAGCGGCACCTGGTCGCTAATGGGCGTTGAATCGCCTGAGCCGGTGATCAACGACAAATGCCGCGAACTGAACTTCACCAACGAAGGCGGCGTAGGAGGGACGACTCGGCTCCTTAAGAACATCGCCGGATTGTGGCTGGTGCAAGAGTGCCGCCGCATCTGGGCTCAGCAGGGGAAAGAACTAGGCTGGGATGAGTTGGTGCAACAGGCGGCGGCAAGCCAACCGCTGGTGTCGCTCATTGATCCCGATCATGGGAACTTCACGGCGCCGGCCGATATGCCTGCGGCCATTCGCGATTTCTGCCGCAACACGAACCAGCCGGTTCCCGAAAGCGAAGGGGCGGTGATCCGCTGCGCCCTGGAAAGCCTGGCCTTGCGATATCGCATGGTGCTAGGCTGGTTGGAGGAGTTGACCGGTTCGCGGATCGAAACCATTCATATTGTCGGCGGCGGCGTGAACAACAAGCTACTTTGCCAGATGGCGGCCGACGCTTGCCATCGCCGTGTGTTGGCTGGTCCCACCGAGGCCACGGCGCTGGGCAACGTGTTGGTCCAGGCGGTGGCGTCGGGACGGTTAGGCTCAATCGCTCAAGCCCGGGAAGTGGTGCGCAACAGCTTTGAAGTAGAGGAGTACACGCCGCAGAATCCCGAGCCGTGGAATGAAGCCTTCGCCCGGTTTCAATTGCTGGTAAAGTAACACGACGCCCAAAGCCTGCGCGTGCGCCTGCGCTGGAATACGCTCGCCCGCTTTTGCAGCGTGCTGCGTCGATGAGAACGTTTGCTGTGGCGTGGGGAGTTGAGGTTGGCGCCAAGCGTTCGACCTAGCGACCGGTAGACTTGAGGGACGATTGGCGCCGGGCCGCGCTCACGCGGGACATGCTGTGTGGTTGCCAGAGCCACGCTGCGGCGCTTAACGCTGCGGCGTCGCGTGTTCTGATCTTGCGGCCTGTTGGCGGTCAGCGGTTGGTGGAAGATACTGGAGAGTGGGCCTTGTTGGAAGCGGTGGGGCCTTCGGCGGCTGTTAACCTCCGGCTAGGAGTGATAGGGTGGTAGGTTCTGGCTTGGGGTGATGGTGTTGGGCGGGGCTTTCGGGTGGAATTAAACGTGAATCCTACTGTTGCGAACCACGCGCCAAATCCTGGGGCGGGCATCGACTACGAATACTTCCTGGACTGCGTGCACTGTGGGCTGTGCACGGCGTCTTGCCCGACCTACGTCGAATTAGGCGACGAAAACGACAGCCCGCGCGGCCGCATCTACCTGATGCGGGCCGTTGCCGATGGCCGGCTGGAGCTGACGCGCGAGGTGCGGCGCCACTTGGACTTGTGTCTGGACTGCCGAGCCTGTGAAACCGCCTGCCCTTCGGGCGTGCAGTACGGCAAGCTGATCGAGCCGTTCCGCGTCGCTATGGAGGAGGCAAGCCCCGAAGGCCGTAAGACCGACGACTGGTTCCACCGCCGCATTCTGTTTGGCTTGTTCCCGTATCCCGATCGGCTGCGCAAAACGCTTTGGCCGGCGCGCATTGCTCAAATTTTGCGATTGGATCGGATGTTGGAGGCTACCAGGCTGTTGCGTTTGCTACCGCCTCGGCTCCAACGTCTGGCGACCATGCTTCCGCCGCTAGCGAAAGACCCTGGCCCCTTGCCCGAAGTGTTGCCGGCCAAAGGCGCCCGGCGGGCGCGGGTGGCGCTCTTTACTGGCTGCGTGGCCGATGCAATCTTTCGCCCGACGCATTGGGCGACCGCCCGTGTGCTGCAAGAGAATGGTTGTGAAGTCGTCACACCGCGCGGACAGGTGTGTTGCGGCGCCATTCACTTCCATGCCGGCGCCAGCGAACCGGCGCGAGAACTGGCCGAGACGAATCTGGCGGCGTTTCCCGTCCAGGACGTCGACGCAATCTTGGTCAATGTGGCGGGTTGTGGCTCGATGCTCAAAGATTACGGCCACCACTGGGGCGACGCCCAGCAAACCGCCCGCGAACAGTTTGCTCACAAGGTGAAAGACGTCAACGAATTTTTGGACGAGCTGGGCCTGATCCCACCGCGCGGTGAAATTCGCACCACGGCCACTTATCACGACGCATGTCACCTGGTGCATGCCCAGCGCGTGCGTGAACAACCGCGGCGGCTGTTACAGCAAGTGCCAGGGTTGGAGTTGCGCGAGTTGCCCGAGTCAGAATTGTGCTGCGGAGCGGCCGGAACCTACAACTTGACCGAGCCAGAAATGGCCCAGCGGTTGGCTCGCCGCAAGTTGGATAACATCTTACGCACCGGCGCGCGGGTCGTGGTGACGGCAAACGCCGGTTGCCTGTTGCAGATTGCGGCCGAGGCCCGCCGCCGCGGCGAGCGGCTCCAAATCGTTCATCCCATGGACGTGCTCGATTGCAGCTACCGCGGCGTTCCGCTGACGTAGCGAACCGTTCTTACGTTTGCGCCAGGATGCCTTCGCCAAAGGTTTCAATCTCGAGGGCGGTCAGTAGCTCGACGCACTCAGCAGCGGTCGGGCGCCGTAAGGGAGCTTTCGCCAACAGCCGAGACACGACCCGCGCTACTCGGCCCGGCGCGTGCGGCACAAGCGAACGCACATCAGGAGGCGTTTCGCGAAGGTGAGCCGCGGCGACGCAATCGGGATCGAGCGATACGAAGGGAAGACGGCCAGTAATCGCCTCGAACAGCACCACCCCCAGACTGTAGATGTCGCTTTGGGTGGTCGGAGGCTCGGCAGTACAAAAGGTTTCAGGGGCGGCGTAGGCCACGCTGCCGGCGAAGGCGCTGCTGCGTTCTCGTCTGCCGGTTTCGATGGGCTGCGCTAGACCCAGGTCCAGCAGCGTTGCGTGTCCCGTGGGGCTAATATGCACGTTGGCGGGCTTGACGTCGCCATGGATCCATCCCGCCGCATGCAGGGCGGCCAACGCATCGGCCAGTTGTCGAGCGATCCACAGTGCATGAGACACCGTCAGGGGGCCGCTGACTTCTAAAGCTTCGGCCAAGGTTGCGCCTTCCAGGTAAGGGAAAGCCAGAAAGTAGGGCGGCTCTTGGAGGTGCGACCCCAGCACGGCAATCAGATGCGGGTGGTTGAGCTTGCGCCCCAGTAGACCTTCGCATCGCAGCATCTCGATGCACTCGGGCGAGGCGGCGTGCTCGTCTTTGAGCACTTTGATTGCGTAGTCGCCGGGCCCTTGTTCGGCGCGGCCTGCGGGATTGGCCCGATAGACTCGCGACCAGCGGCCCTCCCCAATTGGGTGAAGGAGCCGCCAGTTGGCAAGCAACAGGGGCGACTCATGGTGCAGCGCCGCGCGCGACGCTGAGAAGGCCTCAATCGTGGGGGCCATTGCGGATTTACAAAAGAGGAGATTGCTGGCGGCGCAAGAACTACCGCCACGAACAGGGTCTAATGATACAATCGACCAGATCGGATCCAGAAATTCAGCGGGAATCCGCTGACGATGCCGGCGGCCTCCAAAGACGAAACCGTAAGCAGACTAGGGGGTAGTTTTGCGGGCTTGTTCTGCGGCGACTGTGAGGGGGGCGTTCTATCCTGCAGCGGTTGATGAACGGCCGCCTGCAGGGGCGGCGGTTTTCAGTGAGGGTGCGCGTTGGTTCGAGTCTTTGTGGTTGCGCGTTTTCCCCCTTTCTTTCCCCTCCCCAGATTACGCTAGAGATGTCTCTCCAATTGACCATTTTTCGCTAGCGCGATAAATTTATCTGTCGTTGCGGCCGAATGTTTCGTTCGTTGGGTCGTTTCTTTTTTTCTGGATAGCTGGCAACCCACCCCCTTCGTTCTGGTGGGCCCCCGAGAAAGCACCCAAGCTGCGCCTTTTTCTCGGGACGGAGACCCTGGTTGTGCCGCGGTCTTTGTGTGTTGGCTGTCGCGGGCTGCCTTCAAGGAGAAACTGTTGTGACTGAGTCGTCGTCGCTGGTGCAAGAGTTGGTGGATGCCGGGGTTCACTTTGGCCATCGCGCGAGCCTGTGGAACCCGAAGATGGCGCCGTACATTTACGCGCGCAAGAACCTGATTCACATTATCGACATTCGCGAGACCGTCCGCGGGCTGCTTCGCGCTAAGAAGTATCTGCGCCAAGTGGCCGAGAATGGCGGGCTGGTGTTGTTTGTAGGCACCAAGCGTCAAGCCAGCG
>CAYWIS010000025.1:32807-42507 GCA_964458385.1 uncultured Pirellulaceae bacterium | reverse complement strand
GGCGTCTTCCAAGCGATGCACTTCGGCTCGAGGAAAACTTTGCAGCATTCGCTCCAGACACACCGGCCGGAAGCACCAATCGCGCATTCCCCAGATGAACATCGCCGGCAGATGAGCCAGCCGCGACAATTGGTCTTCAATGTCTTGCAATCGCTGCCACGTTGGATGGCGGCGCGTCGTGGGAATATCGGCCACAAATCGCTCAATAGCGCGGCGATGCTCCCAGCAGTCGTACGGCGCCAGCAGGCCAGCCCGCACCTCAGGCGTGAACCGCTCGGGCTTTTCGGTCGCCATCCGTAGCGCGGCCCGCGCAAACAGGTTGAAACCTTGAATGGCGACGCGTCCCAGCACCGGCGTTCGACACAAGCGGATCGGAAACGGCATATACGGCGGCGGAAAAGCGCCCGTGTTGAAAAACACCAATCGTGCGAAGCGTTCCGGCGCCGCCTCCGCCGCCCCAAGCCCAATGGCGCCGCCCCAGTCATGAACAAGCAGCGTGATCTCGTTCAGGTTTAACGTCTCGATCAGCCGTAGTAGATCGTCAATTCGGCGGCCCAGGTGATACGGGTAGTCGTAGGGTTTGTCACTGAGACCGCATCCCACGTGGTCGGGCGCCACACAGCGATACCGGTCACGAAAGGCGATCACCAGGTTTCGCCAATAAAACGACCAAGTGGGGTTGCCGTGCACCATAAGCAACGGCGGCCCTTCGCCTTCATCCACATAATGCATCCGCACGCCGGGCGCAGCGTCAACGTAGTGCGAGGCGAATGGGTACAGCGAACGCCAAACGTGCGAGGCAGCCATGCGCAAGACCAAACCACACGCTCCCACGGCGCGGAGCGGTAAAACACGAGAAAAAGCTGAGTATATCGCAGTGCCGCATCTGAGCCCAGGCGCCCAAGCGTTTGCCGCGGGCGTTTCGCCCATCGCCGCCGCCCCCTAGCGTGACGCATCGTGCGGCGGATTGTAAGGGAGTTGGCGTTACTCAGCATTTGCCGCCGCCACGCGCTTCGTCCAGAAGTCAATGGCCGCTTGATGATACCGAAGGACTTCGCGTTGCTGTTCAGGATCTTTGAGTTGGATTCGCGCCGCCCGCTCTTTGGCCCAGTCCAAGAAGAACTGCGCCGATTGCCGGCTAATCCGGGGCCGATACCCTACCTCCACGTAATAGGGTCCGGTCATCGCAAACCGATAGGTCTTGGGATGATTTGCCACCGCTCGAATGAGCATCCAGCCGCTTTCCTCGAATTTGACCTTGGGCAGCCGCCCACCGGCCTTCACGTACTCATCCAAACGCACGCTTTCAATGACCTTGCCGTTCTGGATGATCTCCAGGTATTCGATCTTATCGCGCGTGCTGAGGCTAAGCGCCGTTTCCAATTCCAGCGATTGCCCCTCGTCCACCGTAAACACATGCCCGGGTAGCTGCCCGTTCACTAGGGGCCTTATGAGCGGACCATTGGTGACTATTACGCGACCCGCCCGCAGGTTGCTCCACCAACCATCCCAGGTCAACTCCTCTCCGCAATGAACATAGACGCGGTTGTAACCAACCGGATTCGGCGCAACTCCCGACGCGCTGCTGGCGGTAGGCGGAATTCGTAACCCGCAATTCAGTGCATGAAAGTAGATGGCTTGCGTCCAGCGGGCGTTCCCCGGCACGCCGGGAAAAAGCAATGTATCGCGTGGTTTGCCTTGGGCTTCGTCGGACTGGACGCCGTCGCGCCAGAGATGGCCATGACACACGCCCATCGAGTGACACATGCCCGACGCCAGCCACACCGGCACATCCCACCCGAATGGCTTCTCAATGTCAACATGCGCCCCCACGCCTTGGTCCCGCGCCTGGCGCAAGTAGGCCACAGGCGAGGGGAACTCTCGCTGGGCGTCGGTAACGGGCAACGGCTGAGAAAGATTAAAGAACAAGAGCGCTCCGCCAGCCCGTTCGTCTTGCCCCGCCAGCACGTGGTACATGTGATGCTTGTCCCAGGCCACCAGCGGATTCTCGGGTGGCTGACGATTGGCCCAAAGGTTCTTTTCGTTCCACCACGTTACAACGGGCGCCACATGCAGGTCTTCGGCCTTCATCAGCAGCTCGATGTCTTCCACCGAGCGGCGAATGTGCAAGTCGCCCGACCACCAACCTTCTTCGGCCATGTTCACAAAGCGCGGCAGGTCGACCACCTTCACGTCTTTCGACGTGCGATCGATGGTGAAGTATCCGCTGCGAACGCGATACTCGGGCCCCCGCTCCATCTCGAAGGTGTACCGCCCCGGACGCAGTTTGAGCGTCATCTCGCCGTCGAACACAAAGTGATCTTTCCAGAAGGGGGCTTTTCCTGCCTCAACAGGGCGGCCGCGTTCGTCCTTCAGATGCATCCGCACCGCGATTGGCTTCCCCGTATCGCGGTCAATGGCTTTGATTTCCAGTTCGCCCGCCCGCAAACCAGGGGCCACCGCCGCCAGCACCAAGCCCGCGGCCACCGCAAAACGCCCACGTTGTTGCAACTTGGTCATCAAGATACGCGCCCCAAGGAGAAAATACCGAACGGCCGATGCGTCCTGCCCTTCAACTATAGGTTCCGCCGCCCGGAGCCGCCGCAACGAAACCTCCCTCCGTGAGGGCGGCACAGCAGTAGGGGTCTTTGCGTCTGACTTTGCAGACTCCCTCTAGACGAAAATCGCGGCTGTAGGTAAGGTATTCTTCACACACGCACGTGGCAGTCGTCGACCACCCATCGCCACTCAAAAGGTGGTGCATCGCGAAGTGGGTGAATCTAGTAGGGCGGTTCCGAAAATTCGGCCCACAAGAGACCCGGCGCCACGAAATTTCTCCCGCCCGGCCTTGCGAGGCAATGGAGGTGGGATATAATTCAGCAACCTGACACGCATGGGGCGGTAGCTCAATCGGTTAGAGTACTGGACTGTCGATCCAGTGGTTGCGGGTTCGAGTCCCGTCCGCCTCGCTAAAGAAAGCATTAAGCTTCAACAAGTTACGTCAAACGCCCAACGCCACACGTTGGGCGTTTTTTGTTGGTTTTGACGATTTCCCGGGCAAATACGGCGCGACCAAGACGCCGGCGCTGGTCCATCCGCCCCAGATATCACGCAACGGAGGGTGACAAACGGAACGTTTGGCGGAAGCGGACAATGCAGTATCCGTTCATAGAGCGTCGGGAGGGCGCGCGGCGCAAAAGTGGAAATGACCTTTGCCCGCGTTCTACGGACTGTTACGCCCCGCCAACGGCCAGCATAGACAGGTCTCCTTGACCAACCACGAGAATACGTCCGTAACTTGCCCCTTCGTTTATGACCGATCGCGGATGGTCCAAGGGAACTAAGTTTACAAACCGTCCCACGTCCCTCATCCCCTTAGCGAACTCGTCGAGTTATCCGGTCGCGCCCCCTGGAGCGGCCATGAGGTACGTCTGTAAAACCCGCAGAGTACTTGTGTTAATCATTCGTGCGAGCGGCTCTATCTTAAATGTCCTCCCTAGAGGAGACTGCGAGGAGTTCCAGTCGACGGCTCGCAGCGCATAGGCGCGATCTCCATCTTATCAGACGAGCTCCGTCGCCCGACCGAGACGAGTTGACCAAGCGCACCCTCGGAAGGGCAATACTATTCGAGCTACTCAAAAATCGCAGGCCGACGCGGGTGGTGCTTGTTGTACTCGCTTTCGGCGAAATCTTGCCATTCTTTCTTTTCTGTACGTATCGAGCTGCTTGTTGAATTCTGCATTCTGAAACTTCCGGACGACCAAGTAGATCAAGAGCCAATCAATATTCTCCTCAAACCAGACATCGCCAACCTTGTAATCGTGACCGTCGCTCCAATCCGGCGGCAAAAGCTCGATACATTCGCGGTAGAACTTTGCTCGCTTGGTACAACGGAATCCGTACGACGCGAATCTCGGCCATTTCAGAATCCTCCTTGCACAACGTGCCGGTTGATGCCCGCGGGACACAATTGATTTGCGGCTTGCGTTCCATAGTGCTGTTTTGCGTTGCGGGCTTGATGGACGAGGTACTCTAGTTGTGGCGGTGCTAGCAATTGAATGCTAGCACAGGTGATTTTTACCAAACATCAATGATACGTCCCAACAATTTTCGGAAAGCCAACACACGTCGAAGCATCTTTGTGACAAGTCGCTAGTGGACGCTTTGGAAGACGAGCAAAAGTTAACAACGATTTGGATTACGCAAAATTCACACAAACAACATGGATGTCCCAACGAATTTGAAATGCGACGATGGAGAGCGAGACTGAACCTTAGAGCGTTGCGGAAAGAACGAGCGAAGATAAACAGCGGTCTTTCGGTCAACTCAAGAGGGTGAAGATTCTTGTGACATGAAGTCACAAGGCAAAGGCTGCGCTATAGACACTACCGAACTCGAGAAGTTGAGCAATTGAAACAGGACCTCTTCTTGCGTTTATTGGTCGCCATAGCGAAGTCGTAGGGATGCGTCGCCCTGTTTCGATATGCTTCATCACGAGGCCTCAACAACTAGCCCCCTCGTCGTATTTGCTGATGGGCTATCCGACAAACCCCGCAGCAATTCGTAGAGCGGCGACGCCGCGGCCATCTTGAACCTTCGCTTGCCTATCAAATCAAGTGGGGATGTTGGCAATCGCCCCTGCTGCATCAACCGTCGGCCTCAGTAGCCTTCCGTGCCGGCATGAATCGAATCCTCGGTGAAGCCGGCGGGGGCGCGATGCTTCCCTTTTTGTCAGCATGGATTGGGACGGGGCGGCTTGACTGCGTCTTTTTGCAATCTACGTTTTCGTGACGACGCAAGTCGGTCGCTGTGGCCTGGGAAACAGGCGTAAAGGACGCACACAAAGCTGATTGGTTACGCCCAAAGCGACACGCAATGAGCATGAAAGTCTTGGTAGTTGACGATTCCAGCACCATGCGCAAGATTATCTTGCGTTCGCTTGCTGCGGTTGGCGTGCCAACGGCGGTCGAAGCGGGAGATGGCGCCGAGGCCTTGGCTCGATTTCAACAAGAGCCGTTCGACCTGGTGCTGACCGACTGGAACATGCCGCAAATGAGCGGCTTGGAGTTGATCCAGGCGATCCGCCAGACGAACAGAGAAACGCCGATCATTATGATCACCACCGAGGCCGAAAAATCCCGCGTTGTGTCGGCCATTCAGGCCGGATGCAACGACTACCTGGTTAAACCGTTTACGGCCGATACGCTCCGCGAGAAATTATCGAAGTACACCGGTTGATCCGTTGGCAGGCGGTGGATTTCGAATTGCGGGTTGGTTCTCCCTAGAGATTTGCACCCTTGTCGCCAATCTGCAATTCGAAATCCGCCGCCTGCGACGATCTCCTACCGATAACCAATAGTTCGACCCACAGCCGCGCCAGGGCCGCTTGTCTCGTCCGAGTCAAGCGGCTTTTTCGTTTCTTGGCCAAGTCCGCAGCCGCCGGTTGAAAGAATGCGGGCGGCACAGCGCCGGCGGCGGCCCGTCACTCGCCGGGCAGGATCTGCAGCTCGTCTCCCACTAGGCGGAACTTCAGCCCGGCTGGCCGGAGCACCGCTTGGAACAGTTCTTCACGAGAGACATCAGCCACGTTGAACGAAACCCGTTCGGTCAACTTCGCTTCGGCGGCCGGATCAACCGTAACTTGCAAATGAAGCTGCTCGGCAAGCGCCTTGACAACGCCGCCCACCGGCTCGTTCTCCACCTTCAAGGTAAAGACCGTGCGACGGCGCGAAGGGGGCGGCGTCACCGTGCGCGATACGCGCCGACCTTGCATTAACTCCTCGACGCCGCGATGGACCTCCCACGGCCCCACAATGCGAATCGACTCGCCTTCGACCGTCACTTGCGCTTCGGGATAAAGTCGCGCAATGCGATTGGCGTTCTCCCGCGCGTTGCCTTTCCCTGGGTACGTTTGAACAATCGCCGCCGTTGGAGGGAAGTCGACCAGTTGTATCGCCGAACCGTCCGGGGCATATCGCCAGGTCAATCCAAATCCCGCCAACACCAGCGAGAAGCGGTCGGCCAGCGGTAAGGGAGGCAATTCCACCGCCGGCCAAAGATCGTGCGGCAGTTGGTCCAGGTTGACAATCTCCATGCCTCCCTCGTTCGCCAGTTCCAAAAGCAACTCCCGGGGAGAACTAAGCTGGGGCCAACTCCAAGCGCGTTCCCTGGAGAATCGTTGCGCAGTGGCGCGCGGCAAGGTTTCCGCTTCACGCCGGCGAAGGGCCGCAACGGTGGGCAACTTATCGGTTGTTTCGCGCGGCCCAAAGTAGACCACAGGATCGACAAAGCACACGCCCAAGTCCAAGTGGCGAGCCAGAGTCAATAAGACATGCTCCAGCGGTTGCTGTGCGATGGTCAGGCTCACCGGCCGGCTGGGATCAATGCGGCGATCAAGCATGATCGCCACACGGTGATCCCGCCCCAAACATTCCAACGCGTCCCGAAGCGGAACCCCCGACCAAGCAACGCCCGCCGGAAGCCGAAGCTGTTCGCGGAACGCTGAACCCGTTGCGACCGAATTCGACTGCGCCGCCGCCGAGGCGGCGCCCATCAAGCCGCCGCAGGCGATCAGCGTCGCAAGTAGAAGCCCTCTCTGCATTGCCGTCTTGGAATGGGCGAGCGAAATCGTCTTGGTCCGGTGGTCGTTATGCACTTGCATCACTTTATTGTCGCCAACTTTAGCCGATCTTGCAAAAAATCCTGAAAAAGCCCGCGGACTAGGTCGCTTCGCACGCGGCGTGTGAAAACGGCGAAGCCGCGAGAGATGAAGAAGCCACATGAGGTCCGTTTAGGCAGGTTTTGCCGGATTTCACGCTTAGGTTTTGTTGGAGTGGTTATGCGGATTGTTCCGAATAGTCTTGATGCATGAATATTGCGGGCCGAAATGGCTGCGCACGGACGGACCCCGTCGTCATCGACGGAAAAGCACCATGTTGGACAGGTCATGAACTACCGCCGAGCGAACAAATCCCATCTGCGAGCTCGAACGCTCTGGTATGTCCTGATGTTCATGGCAGGAGCCGTGGCGCTGGGAGATTGGGTCAACGCCCAAGAATCTCCGCCGCCTGGTTTCCAAGCCTACCGCCTGGAGCATGCCGATGCGGGCAAGATAGCTTCCCAGATGAAAGATCTTGTGGGACAGATTGATCCTACAACCGAGATCTTGCTTGACCGGCAACTGAACCGGGTGCTGGTCAAAGGGCCGGCTGAAGTTCAGCGGCTGGCCAAAGATCTGATCGAGGCGCTTGACCGTCCCGGCAAGCGGGAGGCGCCGGCGATGGAATCGCCCGAAGCGCCGGTCCTGCGAAGCTACCCGGTCGCGCCCGAGCAGGTCGCCTCGCTGGTGGAGCATCTGCAACGGAAGTATCCGCCGGGCGGCGCCGTTCGCATCGCCCCCGATTCACGGACCAACCAGATCTTGGTGCTGGCCCCGCCTGCGGTCCAGGCGCAGATAGCGCAAGACCTTGCTCCTCAGCCCGCCGTGGTCAGCGCGCCCGCGCCGGCGAATGAGGTTGCCGTCGCCCCAAATGCGGCGACTCCGCCCCAAGGGCAGGCCTACCGTTTTCAGCACAAAACTTGGCGCGAGATGGAAGACCTCTTGCGGCAGGCTTGGGGCCAGCAACTGGCGGTTTCGCTCCAGCGTAATGGAGAGCTGGCGGTCTTCCAAATCACGACGTCCTCGGGCGGCGCCGTTCAAATTGCGATTGATCGCCGCACCGAAACGGCCTGGATCCATGGTCCGCAACATCTGATTACTGCAGCGACCCAGGTGCTCCAAGCTCTCGATTCGGCTCCAGCGAAGGGGCCGACCAAAACCGAATTGGTTTCGGTTCGCCACGCAAAGCCCGCCGAGCTGCGCCGTGCTGCAACTTTGTTAGAAACGGCCTCGCAGAATGCCGGACGTGATAACGCGGCGGTGGTTTCGCCGCTCGAGTCGCGCCCCTCAACCCGTTGGGCTGGCGACTTGCTAACCATGATCTTCCAACAGAACGCGCAAACCGCGCAGCCCGGTCAGCCGGGCGGTCCTCCCGCTCCGCCTGCCGCCGGACAACCGCAGCCAGGTACGCCGCCAGGCGCTCAGCCGAGCGAAGGACAACCGCCTCAACCTGGCGCTGCGCCGGGCGCCGCGCAACCCGACATTACGCTGGAAGGGGACGACGCGGGCGGCTTTATCGGGCCCGTCACTATTGAGTTTGTCGAAGGCTTTGATGCGATGATCATTCGCGGCCACCCGCGCGATGTGGAGCGGGTCAAGCGAATTATCCAAGACATTTTGGATCAGGCCCGGGAAACCGCGCCCGCCATCGAGGTCTACTATCTCCAGCATGTGAACAGCGAAACGCTGGCGACGCTCGTAACGCGGGTTTATACGGCCGTGCTGGCGCCGCGGCAAGGTAACGTGGATATTTCGCCGCTTGTGCAGCCGAACGCCCTGCTGTTGGTCGGCCGGCCCGATAACGTGGCTTCGGTCATTGAGTTGGTGAAGAAACTCGACCAACCCATCACCCCCGAGGCCGAGTTTGAAGTTTTCATGCTCAAACATGCTTCGGCGCTTGAAGTCGAACAAGTTCTGAGGAACTTCTACAACGAAGCGCAAGCAGGTCCGGCTGCGGCTGCGGCCGCCGGCGCCGCCGGGCAAGGGCAGGTCCGCCAAGGTCTTGGAACCCGGTTGCGGATTGTGTCGGACTTCCGCAGCAACTCGCTGATTATTTTGGCCGCTCCCCGCGACTTGGAGGAAATTCGCCGCCTGATTGCACGGCTCGATGTATCGCGGAGCGACTCCACGAACGAGATTCGGATCTTCCGGCTGCAGAACTCGCTGGCGGAACAATTGGCGCCGGTTCTCCAAGAGGCCATCACGGGCCAAGAGGAAGGCCAGCTTGGTCAGCAGGTCGCTCAGCAGGCCTTGCCGGGCCAGGCAGGTCGGATTGGGCAGATTCGCTCCCGCATGTTGACGTTCATGACCATTGACCAGGCGGGAGATCAGATTCTCAATTCGGGCATCCTCAACGATGTCAAAGTAGTGGCCGACGCGCGGGCCAACACGCTCATTGTCACCGCGCCAGCCGAAAGCATGGACTTGATCGCGGCCTTGATCCGCGAACTGGACGAACTTCCCGCCGCCGAGGCGCAAGTCAAGGTGTTCACCATCGTCAACGGCGACGCCCAAGGCTTGGCCGATATGCTGGAGCAATTGTTCGGCCAGCAGCAAGTCCAACAAGCCGGTCAGTTAGCGCTGCAAACGGCTGCCGGAGCGGGCGAAAGCACGTTGATCCCGCTACGCTTTGCCGTCGATCTGCGCACCAACAGTGTGATCGCCACCGGCTCGGCCGGCGATTTGAACGTGGTCGAAGCGATCCTGCTTCGGTTGGACGAAGGCGACATCCAACAACGCCGCACGCGCGTGTTCCGGTTGCGATACGCCTTCGCCGTGAACGTAGCAGACGCCATTAACGAACTGTTAACGCAAGAGCGAAACATCCTGACGCAACAACAAGGGGTGCTCAGTCCCTTTGAGCAGATTCAGCGCGAAGTGGTGGTCGTGCCCGAAGTGGTCACGAACTCGCTCATTGTCAGTTCGACGCCGCGGTTCTACGACGAAGTGGTGCGGATCGTCGAAGATTTGGACCGCCGGCCGCCCATGGTCGTGATTCAAGTGGTCATCGCCGAGGTGGTGCTCAGCAACTTGGACGAGTTC
>CAYWIS010000025.1:30929-32797 GCA_964458385.1 uncultured Pirellulaceae bacterium | reverse complement strand
TTCGGTTTGCAAGACTCGTTGCTCTTCAGCCGCAGCACCGGCATTTCGGCGGGCCAAGGCACGCTCAACCCCGGCTTTAACTTTAACAACGCTCCGCTAGGCAACTCAGCCGAAGCGCCGTCGCTTGCGACGCGCGAAAACCTGGCCGGCCAGGCGCTGACGCATTTCTCGCTGGGACGCGTCGGCTCGCCGGGTTACGGTGGTCTGGTGCTTTCGGCAAGCAATGAGTCGATCAGCATCTTAATTCGCGCCTTGCAGCAGGATGGTCGGGCGCGCATCCTCAGCCGACCGCAAATTATGACGCTCGACAACCTGGGCGCGTTCATCCAACGTGGTTCGCAGGTGCCATACCCGGGTAACCAGTCGGTGGGCGTGGGCGGCCAAACCACAGTGAACACCGTGTTCGCCAACGTGGGTTTGATCCTTGGCGTTACGCCACGCGTCACGCCCGATGGCTTGATCGTCATGGAAGTGGACGCCGAGAACTCTATCGTCAGCGAATTTGTGCCGATCGGCAACGGCGGCGTGGCGCCGCAAATCGACCTATCTCGCGCTCAGACCACCGTGTCGGCGCGGAGCGGCCAAACGGTGATCCTCGGCGGTATTATCGCCACCAGCAAGATTTTCACCTCGCGGCGCATCCCGTATCTCTCCGACATCCCCGTGTTCGGACAAATGTTCCGCTTTGACAGCCAAGATGAAGAGCGGCGCGAGTTGCTGATCATCCTCACGCCGTGGGTGGTCAACAATGAGTACGAAATGGAAAAACTCAAGCAGACCGAGTTCGCGCGAATGAACTGGTGTTTGGCCGATGTGGTGGAGATGCACGGCGACATTGGCGGCAACGCGAATTCGGTGATGTCCAGCACGAAAGTGATCTACCCCGACCAGGATCCCCTGGGCGGAGAAATCATGCCAATCCCTGATTTCCAAGTGCAGCAGCCTGAAGGCTCTCGCGGCGAACTACCGCCGCCTGGCGCGACGTCGCCATACGACTTCGCCCCGGTTCCGCCCGACTTTGCCCCCGGGCCGGCAGGTCCGCCAAGACCGGGCGCGCCAACTCCGGCGCCTCCGCCAGGAATGGGACCGCCGCCGGGACCAGCCGCCGCGCCGCCCGGCGGGTTGCCGCTCGCTCCTCCGGGAGGGCCAGGTGGGGCGGCCATGCACGCTCCACCGCCAGGAAACGGTTTCGGTCCTAGTAGTCGTCGTGAGCCGAACGTTTCGGCGATGCCGCCGGCGCACTATCCGGTGGTTCCGGTAGCGCACCAGCAACCGCTTCCTTACCAACAACCGCCGGCACGATAACGCATGCGGTGGTTTATAGCCTGGATTGGCTTTCGGTTGGACTTGGCAGGACGCCCCATGACGCACACGACCCTATATCGCTTTTTGCCGATCGCTGTGACCGCTGCATTGGCGGGCTGCGCTTCGATGAACTTGAACACGTCGGTCCCGTGGGCCAAGAAAGACAAGCCCCAAGAAACGCGGCCACAACGCATGGTCGCCATTTGGACCGACACCGTGCTGCACACGGCGGGCAAACCTTCGATGCGCGGCTTCGGCGGACGGATCTACTTCTACGACGATAAGAGTAAGGCGGTTCCGGTGGAAGGCACGCTGGTCGTATACGCCTTTGACGATTCCAAGGGCGGCCTGGCTCGCGAACCGGATAAGAAGTACGTCTTCAAATCGGAGGACTTCGTTCGCCACGCCGACGAAACGGCCCTGGGGCAGTCCTACAGCGTCTGGCTGCCTTGGGACCAACTGGGCGGCGAACGCACCCAGATCACCTTGATCCCGTTGTTCACAACCAAAGACGGCGAGGTGCTCGCGGGTCAGCAAAGCAAGCACATTCTCCACGGACGTGA
>CAYWIS010000025.1:0-30919 GCA_964458385.1 uncultured Pirellulaceae bacterium | reverse complement strand
CCATGACCGACGCGGGAGTGCGTCAAGCCTCGTACATGTCGTCGGCGGACGCCGTCGGCGGCGCGTCGCAATACGGTCTGGACCACGACGCCAACTCAGCCGAGGCGCGTCGGCTCCGCAGTGTGAGCATTCCCATGACCGACACGCTCAAGCAGCGACTGATCGAGGCGCAACTCGAAGCGTCCATCGCGCCCAATTCGTCACCCGAAGCGGCGACCTCGCGAGGCCCCAGTTTGCGAACAACCGGGAACGGCGCCCTTGGCGCCTCGGCGGCGCCGAGCGCGGGCGGGGCTTCGTTGCGTCCTTCGCGCACGACCAGCGATGCGCCCACCCTAGACAGCAGCATGCATCGCGTCCAACGCCCCGGCGATGTGTATGAAATCGAAAAGGCTAGGATTGCGGCGGCGTTGGAGGCGGCGCAAACTGGCCAGCAGCAGGCGGCGCGAGGCGGGGCGAATCGGGACCCCCGGTTCCTGCAACAGTCAGCTCGTTTCTCACGGCAGAGATCCCCGGTTCCAGGAGCAACAGCCGGGACACCATTTCCCGGTCCCTCTCCGTGGCAACCGTCCCTCGAACCACCGCAGTTCGGCCCTCCAGCGTCACTTGCGGCGACCCCACCAGGTTCACTCCCGGCAGACGCGTCAACCGCTGCTCCACTTGCCCACTAACCGGAGCGCCAACCGACGCTGGCGGTTCAAACCCGAGCGTCAGTCCAATGCGGACGGGCGTCCTGGCATTTTGACCGAAGGCGTTATTGAAATTATTAAAGTTGTTGAGTTGTTGCCGGAACTGGCCGAATTGGCGGAACTGGTTGAGAGCGTTCCCTAGCCCCTGGCTGGTCCCCGAGGCGCCCACCGTGCCAACGCTCCGCACTTCCGCCGCATCGACGCCGACAAAGTTCCGCGTGGCGTCACGATTGGCGTTCAGGAACCGCTCGCTGCCGGTCAGCGTACCCGCTTGGAGTTCTTGCGTCGTGGCGGACCCATTGATGCCACCGCCCCGCGTGCCGCCAAAGAGGCTATTGCCTCCGGGCTGAAGATTTCCGCCCAGGGTGCGCGAGCCGAAAAGCCCCGACGAGGTGCTTCCGCCCCGCGCTGAATTTCCGCCACGCTGTGCGAATGCCCGGTCGGTAGCCAGAGTTACGGCCAAGACGCAACAACCGGCAATCAGTGATTTCTTGAACATGGCGTGATCTCTTACGGCTGATAGCTTCCCGTGCGGGGAATTCTGGCGAAAATCGGTCGATAGGCTCCAGATCTATTTTTAAATGTCGCACATTGCGCGACCGACGTCACCCCCCTTAGAGGATGGCGGACCTGTCACCCTTGAATTCTACCTTCTTAAACAGCGCCGCTGAAAACATGTTTCTGGCGCACAGGGCGGTAAGTTTTGACTTGTCCGTTCAAAGTGGAAAAACTCCTCTAACCGTTGAAACTTAAACGCGCGCCCCGCAGTACAATTCCCGACGCCCCAAGGGATGTTCGGGATATCCCCGGCCGCCGTTGATTCTTTTTGGCCCCGTGGGGCGGTGCGACCATTCCCAATGCAGCCCTATCGGGCTTTTCTCAAAAGGAGTTTCTCATCCCGTGAACGTAGCACGCTCTGGGGCCAGGCTGTTGTTGGGGTTGGCGTTGGCGGCCACGCTCGTGGGCGTCTCCACGGCGCACGCGCAGCGCCCCAGCGCTGCGAAGCTGCTTCCCGCCAGCACGGTGGCGTACTTCCGCATTGCGAATGTGCCTGACCTGATTGAGAAATTCCGCGCTACGTCGCTGGGGCGCATGGCTCAGGACGCGCAGATCCGCCCCCTGGTTTCGCAACTTTATGGAGAGGCGGCCGCGGCCTTTGTGAATGTTCAAGATCGAGTCGGGTTATCGCTCGACGAGTTACTGAAAATTCCCCAGGGCGAAGTGGCCATGGCCTTGGTAGCGCCCGAAGATGACGTACCCTCGCTGGTGGTGCTGATCGATGTAGGCGAACAGCTTCCCGCCGCCCAGAAATTGTTGCAGCAAGGAGAATCGGCGGCGGTCAACGAAGGCGCCACGGTAACGACCGAAACCGTCGAGGGGATCGAACTCCGCACCATCCGACCGGCCGGCGAACGCCGCCCGCCCGTCTACTTCATCAAGGACGGGACCGTGGTGATTTCCAACAACCTTGCTCTTTCCAAGCAAATGCTGGCAATTTGGGATCAAGACGAAGGCGAGCGATTGCTGGACAATCCCAAGTTCACCACCATTATGAAACGCTGCCTCGCTTCGGAAGAGGCGCCTCCGCAAATCACTTGGTTTATTGATCCCATCGAACTGGCGATTGCTGTCACCCGTGGCAATTTCAACGCCCAAGCGACGATCGCGCTTATGCCAATCTTGGGGCTGGACGGCGTGAAAGGCGCTGGCGGGGCAATCACCCTGGGGGCCGGCGACTTCGATAGCATCGTTCACATGCACCTGCTGCTGGACCAACCCCGGCAGGGTGTGGTGGAAATGCTGGCGTTGGGATCGGGCGTAACCACGCCCGAGGCGTGGGTTCCCGACGACGCAGCCAGTTACATGACGCTCCATTGGGAGCCGCGTACGACCTACGAGGCCCTAGCCCGGGTGTACGACCGGTTCCGTGAAGAGGGCGAGTTGGCCCGCCGCGTACAAAGCCGCGTTTCGCGCCGTTACCCTGACTTGAACTTCGAGGCGGACCTGCTGGACGCCCTGGACGGACGTGTGACCTGGGTCACGTGGCTCGAGCCGCCCGCGCGCATCAACAGCCGGGCCAGCCTGATTGGCGTGAAGCTGAAAGACCCGCGCAAATTCGAAAATACCCTCAAGATCCTGATTGGCCCCATTCAAGATCAACTGGTGAGAAAGAACTATGCCGGCGTGAGCTACTACCGCGCCCCGTCGCCCGATCAGAACAACGCGAACGCGGGGAATCCTGATCGTCCCGAACTCCGCGTCCCCACGCCGAGTTTTGGCATTGTGGGCGACTACCTGTTGATTACCGACAGCGAAAAGTTGTTCCAAAACGCGATATTGACCAGGAGCGACGCCACACGGCAATTGGCAAATGAACTGGACTACAAATTGATCGCCAGCAAGATTTCTCGTCAGCGGGGAGGAGATAAACCTGGCCTGATATCGTTTAGCCGCCCCGAAGAAGGCATGCGCAATATCTACGAAATGGCGATGAGCCAACAAACGCGCGACTGGCTGGGACGGCGCAGCGATCGCAGCCGCGTATGGGGAGCGCTCGGCCAAGCGTTGAAAGACAATCCCCTACCTCCGTTCGCCGTCGTGCAGAAGTACCTGGCGCCTGGCGGCGCGGTGCTCACCAACGACGAAACCGGCTTCCACTACACCGCCTTCTCACTCAAACGCGAATAACCCCCGTCGCCACTTCCACAACATTCCCGACGTACGCTTTGGTCAGAGGTGCGCAAATTTGCGCACTTCTAGTCCCTCTCCACTCGCCTTCGATGACGAGCGTCGTTCGGCTGACGCCGCACCTCCCACGAGTGGCAAATACGCACGCGCCCGGCCATTAAGGACACGGCGGGCTTGCCCAATCGTTCTCGCTCGAAGCGCCGACGCCGACAGGTTGACGGTGTCGGCGTCGGCGCGCATAAGTCGGTCGCCGCTTGGGACACGTCTCGCTCACCCTGAACTTGCAAGGCGCCGTTTACCCAAAACGGCCGGTGATGTAGTTCTCGGTTTGCGACTTGGCGGGCGTGGTAAAAAGTTGCTGCGTCGGGCCAAATTCGATCAGATCGCCGTCACAAAGAAAGGCGGTGTAGTCGCTGGCGCGGGCGGCCTGCTGCATATTGTGCGTCACAATGACAATGGTGTAATCGCGGCGCAGCTCTCCAATCAGCTCCTCGATGGCGGACGTAGAGCGCGGGTCAAGCGACGCGGCAGGCTCGTCCATCAATAACACTTCCGGCCCCACAGCAATCGCCCGGGCAATGCACAACCGCTGTTGCTGGCCGCCGCTTAGCCCCAAGGCCGACTTCTTGAGCCGGTCCTTCACTTCTTTCCATAGCGCCGCTTTTTGCAAGGCCCATTCCACTAGGTCGTCGAGTTCGGCGCCTTTGACCTTCAAATGTAGCCGTGGGCCAAACGCCACATTGTCGTAGATCGACTTCGGAAACGGATTGGGCTTTTGGAACACCATGCCCACGCGGCGACGCAACTCCACAACATCCAGCCGGCGCGACAATACGTCGACCTCGCCTAGTTGCAAAAGACCTTCAGCCCGCGCGACCTCGACGCTGTCGTTCATTCGGTTGATCCACCGCAGCAGCGTTGATTTCCCACAGCCGCTGGGCCCAATCAGCGCCGTGACGCGCTTCTCGGGCACGTCCATGCAAATATTCTTGAGGACCGGAAAATCGCCATACCACGCATGAAAGTCCCGAATGCGAATAGCAACACGATCGTTCTTGGCGCCTTCCGACACGGTGGAGGTGGAGTTGCGTTTGAGCGCCTCTCGAAACATGGGCGGCGATTCACGGTTGGCGGACAATGGAGCGCGGCGATTATCATGCGTCGCCGGCGCGAGCGGCAGATCGGTCACGGCAATTGCGTCGGTCAAAGGGCCACCTAAGAAAGCGGTTTCTGAAGCCATTGCCGCACGCCCACGGCGACGGCGTTAAACATGAGCAACACAATCAAAAGAACAATAATCCCGCTGGCGGCAAGTTCATGAAATTCAGCTTGCGACTCTTGCGCCCAACTGAAGATCTGTAAGGGTAGGGCGGTGAAGTCGTCCATCAAGTGGGCGGGGGCGAACTTAATGTAGACAATCCCCGAGATCATCAACAACGGCGCCGCCTCGCCGATGGCTCGGCTCAGGGCAAGAATCGAGCCGGTCATCATCCCCGGCATTGCCGCCGGTAGCGTAATCTTCCAAATGGTTTGCCACGGAGTGGCGCCTAACCCCAGTGCTCCTTCCTTGAGTGAATAGGGCACGCCGCGCAGCGCTTCTTGCGCGGAAATGATCAAAATGGGAAGCACCACCAGCATCAACGTAAGGCCGCCGGCCAACACGCTACGTCCCAGAGGCAAACGGATGTAATACCACGCTTTGTTGCTAATTAAGCCGCCCTCGTCGTTGGCCCGCAGAGTCCACAGCCCCGTTGTTTCGTCCTCAGGGGGACGTTCGCGAGGAGGAATCACCGTCAGCGTAACGTGTCGCCCCGAAGGTGTGATCGCCGTCATTCCGTCAGCCAATTGCGGTGCCGGAGCCGTTGGCCCGCTTATCGGAAGCAAAACAACCTGATCGCCTTCGGTTACATATTGGCGATAGTACTGCGCGCCCCACTCGAAGAACGGCTCGCTGGGCGTTCCAAACCATGTGAACATCTGCGTAAAGGCCGTCAGTCCCAGAAGGCCGTAGACCACCGACGGCACGCCCGCCAAATTGCTAATGTTTAACTGCACAAAACCGTGAATCTTCTTGAGGAGCCACCTCCGCGGTTGGTACTCCTCCAGGAAAACCGCAGTAGCAATTCCCAGCGGCAGCGTGACCGCCGCGCAGATGCCGCATACCCAAAGCGTACCCACCAGGGCAGGAAAGATGCCGGCCGCTTCGGCGTTTTGTTCAGGAGCGCTGGTTAGGAACTGCGCGTCCAAGTGCTTGGTCCCCTGAACTACGATCGACCCCAAAAGCATCGCCAAGAAGAGCAAGGATGCTGAGGCCGTCGCCAGGCAAACGACGACAAACAAGGCATTGACGCGTTTGCGTCCCTTGGACGACCGGGCCGCTTGCCGCATTCGCTCTGGGTCGTGAATGATTAGGCGCGTCACCGATACACCTCGCGGTAGCGTTTGCGAACCTGCTGTCCTAGGGCCGTAAGCGCAAAGGTAATAAGGAACAACACCGCCGCCACGGCGTACAGGGAGTAATACTCAACGCCAAAGTTACTTACGTCGCCTCCGACGACCTGCGCCATGTAGCCGGTCATGGTCTGGGTTTGTTGTCGTGGGTCCCATGTTATCTTCGGCAGATTGCCGGCGGCCATGGCCACAATCATCGTTTCGCCCACCGCGCGAGAGATCGCCAAAAGCGTCGCGCTCACAATGCCAGAGAACGCCGCGGGCACGACCACCCTCCACGCGACCTCCCAGCGGGTGGCGCCCAATCCCAGCGCCCCATCGCGCAGGCCCCGCGGCGCCGCCTGCAATGCGTCTTCGCATAGCGAGCAGATAATGGGAATACACAGCACTCCTACGGCCAGTCCCGCCGCCAGCGCGTTGTACGATTGGAACCCTTCGTGAATGCGCTGCAAACCAGGAGTGATCACCGTGACGGCGAATAAGCCATAAACCACCGTCGGAACGCCCGCTAAGACTTCCAGGGTCGGCTTGAGAACGGCGCGCACCCGGCGCGGCGCGTACTCGCTAAGAAAGATCGCCGTGATTAATCCCAAAGGAAGCGCTACGCCGACCGCAATTGCCGCCACCAAGAGCGTACCGCAAATCAACGGCCAAATGCCGAAGTCGCCGTACTGCGGATACCACTCGGCCGAGAGGAAGAACTTGCCCAGCGTCACCTGGGAATGGCTGAAGAAGGTCCAAGTCTCTCGCGTTAAGACGACGATGATCGCTACGGTAATGAGCACCGAGAACACCCCGGCGCCAACCAGCAGTGCGGTAATAACCGATTCGATCCATCGCACCGCCTTGCGCGAGCGAAGTCGTTCTCCTCGGGCGGCCTGCCGCAGCACGAGGGGCATGGAGGAATTCGCCATCGATTCAGGGCCATGTGCGCCACGAGTACTACTGTCCGTCATACCGATTTGCCTCGGTGTAGATAGCCGGCAACCCTCCGATGCGTTTCTCTCCGTCGGGGGTCAAGTAGTGCGTTCCTGTTAGCCGCGCCTCGTAGGTTTCGCGCACTGGAGCCTGAAGGTCATCAGACAGCCCCACATAGTCCACTTGCCGGGCCAGCTCTTGAGCGTTCGCCAGGTAGAAACTTACAAAGCGTTTTACTTCGGGGCGCTTCAAAGAGTTGACGTTCACATAGATAAAAAGCGGCCGGCTAAAGGGGGCGTAGTCCCCGCGTTCGATTGCCTCGGGCGTGGGAGCGACAGCTGCGCCCGTCTGCGGATTGATGATGCTTACCGCCTTGACCTGATGGCGGTTATTGAAATAGTACGAGGCGCCGAAATAGCCGATCGCATACTTGTCGCGCGCTACGCCCATGACCAAAACGTTGTCATCTTCGTTGGTCGCCATTTCCTTTCGCAAGACGACCTCCTTTTCGCCCGGCTTGGCCATGACCTCGCTAAAGTAGTCAAACGTGCCCGACTGATGGCCCGGCGAGTAAACGTGAATCTCTTCCGCAGGCCAACGGGGGTCCAATTCGCTCCATTTTTTGACCGCTGCATCTTCGCGATAAATCAGCCGAAGCTGGTCCACCGTCAATTGGGTGGCCCAGTCATTCTCGGGATTCACCACAATGGTCAGCCCGTCGTAGGCGACCGGCAATTCCAAAAACTCAACGCCGTTCTTCTGGCAAGATTCGAACTCGTCCCTCTTAATCGGGCGCGATGCGCCGGCAATGTCCAACCCTCCCTGAGCGAACCGCTGAAAGCCACCGCCTGTTCCCGAAACGCCTACGGTCACCTTGACCCGCCGAAAATGTTCACCAAACTCCCCCGCCACGGCCCGGCTTATGGGGGCGACGGTGCTGGAGCCGTCAATGGCTACTTCGCCTTGCAGCGCATAGGCGGCGCTATCGAGGTTCGCGGAAGTGTCGCCGCTTGGGGCGGACGGTTCGCCGCAGCCGATCAAGAGCAACAACCCGAAGGCGGCCAAGCTCGCCGCAGGTCGCCGCAAGGTTCTTGGGAAGCGAGGGCTCATCGGCGTCTTCGGTTACTTGGGTAGGTGACCTCGTCACTGGCAACGCACTTCTGTTTTCTAATAGCCGCTCTGCTGGCTCCTCAATGGCGGATGGGAGCGCTTTCGGCAATCCAATACAAGATTTATCCTCGCCTTCACACCCGATTAATTTTCGCTTAACAATTCCGCCGACGACGGCAAGCGCAGACCCTTTTCCACTCCGATGGCTCCGGCCTCGCCACACGATATAATCGGCCTGCTTGAATGGTCCGACGTTCACTCCAGGAATGAACCATGAAAACGCTGCGTTATGGAATTATTGGGGGCGGATTTGTCTCGGCGTTTCATCTTCGCGCGCTGCGGCAAGTACGGAACGTGGAGGTGGCGGGTCTGGTGTCGCGCACGCGGCCTGAAAAGCTCGCCCAGCGCGTGCAAGCCGAAGGCCTTGGCGAAGGGAAAATCTTCAACAGCATTCGCGAGATGATCCCTCACGTCGATGTGGTGGCGATTTTCGCGCCGAACTTTGCTCGCGTGGAGCATGTGGAGGAGATTTGCGACGCCGTGCGGGCCGGCGCCGAATTGAAGGGCGTCATCTGTGAGAAGCCGCTCGCCCGAAACTTGCGCGAAGCGCGGCGCGTCGTGGAACTGGCCGAAAACGCCGGCCTGCGCACGGTGTTTTTTGAGAATCAGTTGCATATGAACACGGTCCAAGCGGGACTGCGTCAGCTTCGGCCGGTCATGGAGACGATGGGATCTCCTGTCTTAACACGGTCGGGAGAAGAACACGCCGGCCCGCATACGGCCTGGTTCTGGGATCCGGTTCGCCAAGGCGGCGGCGTAATGAGCGATATGGGTTGCCATTGTTTGGCGGTTGGCTGGTACGCGCTAACGCCCCCAGGGAAACCGGTCAACTTCTTGCAGCCGATTTCCATTTCGGCCGATCTGTCGCTGCTCAAGTGGGGGCAGCCCTATTGGCGAGAGCAATTGCTCAAGACGCACGGCGTCGACTACAGCAAGACGCCTGCGGAAGACTTTGCTACAGGCATGACCACGTTCCGCAACCCGGAGACGGGCCAAATTGTGAAAAGCCAATTCACCGTTTCATGGATGTTTGACAAGGTCGGCCTGCGGCTGGCGCTGGATGGGATTGGCCCTGGCTATGCTTTCGATCTGAACACGCTCCGCTCTCCCTTGGAGATCTTCATTGGCGACGTGGCTGCGGCAGGCGTGGCCAATTCGGAACTTGCATTAGAAAAGTCCCAGGCCACTCGGGGTCTGTTGACCGTGCAACCGAATGAGCCAGATATCCTTGGCTACACCGACGAAAACGCCGACGCGGTTCAAGCGTTCCTCAACAACCGTCCGGCCCTTCTGGACTGGCGTTACGGCCTTGAGATTGTGCGGCTAACGATGGCGGCGTATCTGTCGGCCGAGCGACGCGCGGTGGTTGATCTCACCGATCCGAAGACGAATGAGGAATTAGAAACGTATATCCCTCTGATCCAGCAGGGCCGCGGGCGCGAAGTATTGGAGCTTCCCCAATAACCGCCAATCGCGAACCGCCGCATACGCCAGGCCGCGCCATCGGCACGCGGCCCGCGGCGTAGCGGCACGGGTGCGGGAACCTAAATGGCTATCAGTACGGCGGCGATGCCAAATAGAAGACCGAGCGTGACGATCGTGAACAGGATTCCCGTTACCGAGGCCCACGCTTGGGCGTCCTCTTTCAACATCGCTTGCTGGGTTTCCAAATTGAATGCACGTTCCAATGCGGCATGTTCTTCGTTGGTCATAGGCGTGTTCCCGCACTCAAAAGATTGAACTCCAAGGAGACGGTCCCGGCGGGACCGTCGCGCGGCGGGAATAGCAAGCGGTGTGCCGTTAGCAATCGGCAACGGCAAACTTAAGATTTTCCTCGACTGCCGATTGGGGAGTTGCTTCAAGACGCGGTCGCTGCGCGCGCCTTCGCGCGCTCAAGTGAGCGGATTCGCCCAACACCGGGACGTAGTTCGCAGCGTCGTCGACCACCCGAGAACGGCGCATAAGAAAACGGACAAGCGGCTACGACGGCCGTCGTTTTATTGACTGCGGCGTAGTGGGTTTTGCACGCCGCGCCAAAGCGTCGCCTCAGGGGTATAATAACAGGTAGCTATTTGCCAATCCTACCAACGAAAGGTTTCCATGAGTCAAGCGCAGCACATTAGCGCCGATGAATTCTCGACCCAAGTTCTCCAATCGCCCATTCCCACCCTCGTCGACTTCTACGCCACGTGGTGCCCGCCCTGCAAAATGCTTGCGCCCGTGCTTGACGAACTGGCGGGCGAATACGCAGGTCGGGTGCAGGTCGTCAAGGTGAACGTTGACGACGAGCCAGCATTAGCCGGCGCATTTCGAATCGACAGCGTGCCGACGTTGATCGCCTTCCACAAGGGAGAAGTTGTGCATCGGGCGCCGGGCGCACCTCCTGCGGCGGCCTTACGTAGTTTCCTCGATCACCTTGCCCAACTCGACGGCGAACCCACAAGCTAACCGCAAAGTTCGCGCTGGGGACGCTTCGAAGTTCGAGGTTTCGTCAGACACGCAATTCCACTTCGCCGACTAACTGCGCGTGGTAACGTCGGCGAATTGGGTCAATGACCTCGGCAATGAATTCATCGACCTGCTGCGGCGCGCGGCCGATAAAGTTCGCAGGGTTCATTTCGGCCTTCAGATCGACCTTGGCAAAAGCGGGGTCCGCCGCCAGACGCTCCAACAAGTCGTTTTCGCCCCCTTCGTTCTTGATCTTCGCCGCCGCGGCGTGGCTGTGCTGGCGAATGCGTTCGTGCAAATCCTGACGGTCTCCTCCCTGCGCTACGGCCGCCATGAGAATGTTCTCGGTCGCCATGAACGGGAGTTCCGCTTGCAGATTGCGCGCGATCACTTGGGGATAAACGACCAACCCCGAGGCGATGTTCTGCAACAAGATCAGGACTGCGTCAATCGCGAGAAAGGCCTGCGGCAACACTAACCGACGATTGGCGCTGTCGTCCAGCGTCCGCTCCATCCACTGTGTGGCGACCGTCGCGGCAGGGCTAGATGCGAGACTCATAACGAATCGCGACAAAGCGCACACCCGTTCGGAGCGCATCGGGTTGCGTTTGTAGGCCATTGCCGAGGAGCCAATCTGATCTTTTTCGAACGGTTCTTCAATCTCTCGCCGATTTGCCAGCAATCGGAGGTCGGTGGCGATCTTATGAGCGCTTTGGGCGACGCCCGAAAGCGTATCCACCACTTGCGAGTCAACCTTGCGCGTGTACGTTTGTCCGGTAACCGCGTAGGTTTCCGAGAAACCCATCTTTTCGGCTACGAGTTGCTCTAGGCGGCGCACCTTTTCGTGGTCGCCATTAAAGAGCTGCAAAAAGCTGGCTTGCGTGCCCGTGGTGCCTTTAACACTGCGGGCCTTGAGCGAGCCAATGCGATGTTCAATTTCTTCCAGATCCAGCGCCAGATCGTACGCCCACAGGCAGGCCCGCTTGCCCACCGTGACCGGCTGCGCCGGCTGCAAGTGCGTGAATCCCAGGCACGGAAGATCACGGTGCTGTTGGGCAAAGTTCGCTAAGCGATCAAGAACCGTTGCTAACCGGCGGGCGATGATCTGCAAGCCTTCACGCAGCAAGAGCAGGTCGGTATTGTCGGTCACATAGCAACTAGTGGCGCCCAAATGGATGATCGGCCGCGCCGTAGGACAGACGTCGCCATAGGCGTGAACGTGGGCCATCACATCGTGCCGCAGACGTTTTTCGTAGGCGGCGGCCGCAGCGAAGTCGATGTCATCCACATGGGCGCGCAGTTCGGCAATTTGCTCCTCGGTAATGGGCAACCCCAGTTCACGCTCCGCCTCGGCCAAAATCACCCATAACCTTCGCCACGTGCTGAACTTGCGCTGCGGGCCCCAGAGGCGGCTCATTTCGTCCGATGCGTACCGCCGAATCAATGGATTGTCATAAAAATCGTGCGACATAGCTCATTTCCAATGACCGACGTTACGCCCCAGTCCAAGACACACGTCGGGCCAATCACCGTGCAAGAATCAATTACTCGGAGGGCGCCGTGAGCCAATAGAACGCTCGCCAGGCAGTCCACAACGGCTCTGAATCAGAGCGACCGGTTATCGTTAGCGCTGCACCCGTCCCGAAGCGGCGCCGCTAACCAAAGCGAGGACTTCCTCTTGGGTAACGTAGTTGAAATCGCCGTGGATGGTGTGTTTTAGGCAACTCGCGGCGGTGGCGAATTGGATTGCCTTGCGCGGATCGCCCAATTCGCCAACATTCAGCGCGTGCAGCAAGCCCGCAGCAAACGCGTCGCCCGCCCCAACACGGTCCACTATATCGCGAATTTCGTAAGGACGGTATGAGCCATCCGGACCGGTAGGGGCAAAAAACGCGGCGTCCAATTCAACATCAAACAGCATAGCCCCCCAGTTGTTGTGGTCGGCCGAGAGGCTCTCTCGCAAGGTAAAGGCCACGCGGCTCACGTTAGGGAACCGCTCCACCACGCGCCGCGCCACCTGCTCGTAAGCCTCGGCGTTGATGCGGCCCTGCTCGACATCGGTCCCTTCGGCGTGAAGCCCCAAGACATTCGCGGCGTCTTCCTCGTTGCCGATCACCACGTCCACATACGGCAGAATCGACGCCATGCATTCCTGGGCTAACTGATCGGCGGGAAAGCCTGGCCGCCAGTTCCACAACTTCTTACGGAAGTTGAGGTCGCACGAAACCGTGATGTCTTTCTTTTTGGCTCGCTCCACCAGTTCCAGCGTGGCGCGATACGCCATTTCGCTAATGGCCGGCGTGATGCCCGTGATGTGCACCCACGTAACGCCATGCAGGGCCGCCTCAAAATCATACTCCTCGGGGCGGGCCAGACTGATAGCGCTATACTCTCGATCGTAAAGTACAGTGGAGCCGCGCTGATTGGCGCCCGTCTCAACAAAGTAGATTCCCAGCCGCCCTTCTTTACGCCATAAGATGCGGCTCGTGTCGACGTTCAAACCGCGCAGGCTGGCGAGAACACATTCGGAAAGCGCATGCCGCGGAAGCGCCGTTAGATACCGAACCCGCTGCCCAAAGATCGCCAGGGAAGCGCACACGTTGGCTTCCCCGCCACCCCAGGTGACCTCGACCAATCCCGGCGCAACCTGCCGCCACCGTCGGCGATCGGGCGGCGCCACGCGCATCATAATCTCGCCAAAACCCAGGAACATGGCCGCTACTCCCCAACAAGTGACCCCGGTGCCGTCCTGCCCCTACGCTACCGATGAGGACGCTGGGAATCAACGGGGCCGTCGGGAAGAAAATCGTCGGTCACGGCATGTCGCGAGTGACACCCAAACGGCTTGCTAACGTTTGGGCCGCCTGATCGTGCTCCAGGCGGCGAGGATCATCGGGCGACAGGCGGCAGGCAAGCTCCTCATGAGCCAAAAGTTCTTCGTAGGGCATTTGTAGCGATTGCGCTAAGGTCAGCGTTTTACGCCACTGGCGGATTGCGCGCTCGCGATAACCTTGGAGCCAATACGTCGCTCCCAAACAGAGGTGCGCCACGGGTCGGCCGATGGGAAACACCCGTGCGTAGCGGTCCAACGCTCGCAGGGCATGGGCGGCCAATTCCGCTAACTCCGCCGAACCGCCACGCGGTTGGCGTTCCCACAGCCAATGAGCGGCCCGCGCTAGATTTGCATATCCGGCCAACGGGTAGTGTCCCGTTGGCGAGCCGACCTCATCGGCCAGGCGTAATCCGGCGCGTAGCGCCGACAACGCATTTTGGGGATCGTTCTCCCGCGTGTAGGCCCACGCCAGAAGGCCCCAGGAGCCTAATTGCGAGATCCGATCCACGTTTTGCTCAAACAGGCTGTTGGCGGTCGTCAGGTCTTCGATGGCGCGTTGGGCTGCGTCGGGTGCATTCTTTCGGAGCAAGCCTTCGGCGCACCCATTGAGTCCCCAGGCCCGTTGCAGATCGTCGCCGCGGCTTTCTGCGGTCAAGCGCAGCTCGTTCCAGGTTTCCCAACCGCGTGCAATATCTCCACAGTAATAGGCGCCTTGAGCGAGAGTCGCCATGGACTCGCCCCAGCGTCGCCAGTCGCCCAACCGGCGAGAAATCGCGATGGCTTCCTCGAGATCGGCAAGCGCCGCCTTCGCCTGTCCAACGCCCAGCGCATACAAGCCCGTCACTTCCAACACCCAGCCAAGCGCCGCCGGATCGTTCACTTCCCGCGCAATGGCCTTGGCGCGGCGCGCGTACCGTCGGGCCAACACGTGCAGCCCGCCAAGTCCCGCCGAAATGCAGTTATTGGCATACGCTTGGGCCAACTCGGGCGAAGGGCCGGCCTGTCGTGCAAAATGCAGGTTGGCTACCAAGGCGTGCACCAGCAACGCCTTTTGGTTGGATAAGTAGTAAATTTCGGCCAAAGCTTCGTAGGCGTGGGCAATCTCCAGGGCGGTTTCACGTTGGATGCGCTCCTGCGCCGACTCTTGGTTTTCATTACGAGCGTCTAGCGAAGGAGATACAGACGCGTTCGATGGCGTAACGCGGGAACTGCGGCGACTAGCACGAGGGCGGCGGCCCGTGATTTGCGCTGCAAGATGCCCAACAAAACTTGCGGCCAGCCCCACCTTGGAGTGCGGCGCCGGCCGATTATGGAGCCGTAACGAAGTGAGCAGGTGTTCGCGGCTCTCAGCCAATCGTCCCAAACCCAAATACGCTTCACCCAGTCGGCGTTCCCAACCGGCTCTTCGCGAGGCGGGAACCGCCAACATGCCTTCGGCGTCTAACTCCAAAGCCTCGCGGAAGAAGCTGACCGCTTCCTGATAGGCGCCGCTGGCGATGGCGAAGTTTCCCGCCCGCTCCAGGTAATCCACGGCTCGGGCAAACTCGCGGGCATTGCGCCAATGATACGCCAGCGTCCCATAGGCTTGGGGAGGAATCTCTGGCTCGGCGTTTTCTCGCCAAGTGGCGATTGCGCGGTGCAACTGCTCTCGCTGATAGTACAGCAACAATTGATACGCCGCCTCGCGCGCCACGGCGCTGCGGAAAAGATAGGTCAGTTCGGGTTCCGGAATCTCCACCTCGATGATCTGCGTGCGCAGCGCCGCGCCCAAATAGTCGCGTAGCCGCGGCCGATCGGGCTCGACGGGATAGACCGCTTGCAGCGTACGATACGGAAAATGGCGTCCGATGACGCTGGCTACCTTAACGGTCAACTGCTCCGAAGGAGCTAATCGATCCAGACGGCTAGTGACCACGCCATGCAAGGTGTCGGGCAAATTAAAGGCTTCGAGCCCTTGCTCGCCTTCGACCAATCGGCATTTGCCTTCAACAATTTCCAACTGCCCAGCGTCGCGCAGGGCAAAGGCCATTTCTTCGGTGAATAGCGGGTTTCCTTCGGCCCGTCGATGAATAAAGCTCACAGCCCGCGGCGGAAGTTCGGCAACTCCCAGTCGTCGACACGCCAGACGCGCCGCGTCGGACCGAGACAACGGCCCCAGCGTTAACAACGTGCAATGGCGCATCGCCAGAAGCCGTGATAAGGGCTCGGGCAAGGGAGACGTCGCCGGCCGCATCCCCAGCACCAGCAGCAGCGGCATGCCACGCTGCGCAGCGAGTTCGACCAGCTCCCAAGAGGCCGAATCAAGCCACTGCGCGTCGTCAAGCATCACAACCAGCGGTCGACGGCGAGCCTCGGCCGCAAGGAGCTCCACCAGCAACCGCCGCGTATTTTCGCCGCGCACGCGTCCGGTCATGTGCAAGGTCAGGTCGTTGTCTTGCAAGTCAACCGGCAACACCGCCCGGAGCAAGGGCGCCCATTCGGCCAAGTCGGGAAAATCTCCGATGCGGCGCTCGATTCGTCGTTGCGCTATGGCCGGCGGCGTAAGCGAATCAACTTCAAACAACCTTTCAAAAATCGGACGCCAAGCAAAATAAAGAGTGGCTGTTTCCAGCGAATCTCCGTGGCCAAGGAACGTGGCCGCTCCTTCCTGCTCGGCGCGATAAAGCCACTCAATCAGCAAGCGCGACTTGCCGACTCCCGGCTCTCCTTCGATCAACACCGTATGGGTGACATTCTCGTTCCGAGCCTGCTCCAACTCCGATCGCAGCCGAGCCAATTCTTGCTCGCGACCGATCAACTCAGCGCGGGCGGTCGTGGCGCGGCCCCGGGGCGCGATTGGGCGAAACACCGCCAGCGGCGACGCTTTGCCCTTGAGCATGACATCAGGAAGAGACTCAAAGTGGAAATGCCGTTCCGCCGCTTGCCGCGAAGCGTCGTCGCACAAAATATCGCCGACCGCGGTTTGCATGAGCCGCGCGGCTCGGTTCACCACGTCGCCCAAGAGCGTGTACTCGCGACGGCGTTGGCCGCCGAACGCTCCACAATAAACCCGACCCGTTGACGCCCCCAGCGAGCAATCCATGCCCAGTTCGCGCAAGCGCTTTTGCATGGCCAGTGCGGCGGCGACGCCGCGGCGGGGATCGTCTTCATGCGCTAAGGGAGGGAGCCCGAACGCCGCCAGCAAGGCAGCGCCCTTCTCATCCACACTGAGCTTGTTGACCGCTCCTTCGTACCGGTAGACCTCGCGTTGGAGGTCGTACATCACCTTTTGCACGCGCTCCAGCGGCGTGGCGTAGTTCAATTCGGGAAGGCTGACAAATAGCACCGTCGCCAGACGCAGCTCTCCCAACCAACGTGCATGTCCCGCGCTTAGACGCTCCGTTACCGCGGCGGGAATGTAGGAGCGGAGCGCCTCGCACGCCTCATCGCCAACGTGAACCGGGGACCGCGGCGGCCCTTGCGGTTCTCGCGGTCCATCTTCCAAGAGCATCACTCCGCCCGTGCGTGGCCGTCCACGAAAATCGTCTTGCAGGTGTTTCCACGCTTGCAGGCTAACCGCCGTTTCGCCGGCCTCCGTTTGACGAAGTGCGGCGAATGCCTGATGAAATGCGAGTCCCGAAATTAAAAAATCCCAACGGTTGAGAAATCCTCCCACATGCAAGGCCGCGAGCGAGCCAGCGCCCAGGCCGATTTTCATCGAAAGCGATTCGCCTTCGGAGTGCGATGTTGCGGCCAGCAGCGATTGCAGGTCCAAGGCGCAGGCCGCCGCCCGGCGCGTGGCAAGTTCGATGGCGTTTTCGGACGAGTAGGGCCAGATCACTAGCAGCGCGTCGCCGGCGAACCGCGCCACATCGCCGCCATGCGCTTCGATGCAGGCAATGGCGCAACCAAAGAACGTATCGAGAATTTCTGTTAGGCGTTCCGCGCCTTGAGCGCCTTGCTCGGCTAACCGTTCGGCCAACGGCGTAAATCCCGAGACGTCGGCCACCATTGCCGCTCCCACCCAACGCTCCGCCAGCGGTTCGGAAAGCGGTCGCGGATCACGGGCCAAACGTCGTCGGACAAATTCCGGCGTAAACGGCGCCAATTCGTCAACCAGGGAAAGGTCATGCATAAGTTATCCCAGGCAGCGGCGCACTTTCCTGCGTCCTAGCCGGCCGTCGTTCGCGACAACCGTAACATCACTCGTCCGCATCCAGTTTCGTTAGAGCGCTGTACCGCCGTAGCCCCAAGGGCGCCCCGATTCGCATCATGGCCAATTCGCCCTTTCCCGGGTGATACACGGGAGGGCAACGGCCCTGGAGCTAACCAATCGGGTTCGCTTCGATTCGTCCTGATTCATGGTGCAGCGGGGCCCGATGATGCAAAAAGAATTTCTCGCAAGAAACGACCGGTGTGGCTAGCTTCCACTTGCGCCACCTCTTCGGGCGTTCCTTCGGCTACAATCTGGCCGCCGCCGTCGCCTCCTTCGGGTCCAAGGTCGATAATCCAATCGGCCGCACGAATGACGTCCAAATTATGTTCGATTACGATCACCGTATCGCCTCGGTCCACCAAGCGGCGCAAGACGGCCAATAACCTTTTTACATCTTCAAAGTGCAATCCTGTGGTAGGTTCATCAAGTATATAGAGCGTCTTGGCGCTTTCGGTCCGTGCTAACCCCGTCGCTAGTTTGATGCGTTGCGCTTCGCCGCCCGAGAGCGTGGTCGATGGCTGGCCCAAGGGAAGATACCCAAGCCCTACATCGTCAAGGCTCTGGAGCACGCGATGAATTTGGGGGAAGTTCTCAAAGAACTGCACGGCTTCGCGCACGGGCATGGCGAGCGCGTCTGCGATGGATTTACCGCGATATTGGATCTGAAGCGTTTGCCGATTGAAGCGGGCGCCGCCGCACGTCTCGCAGGGAACGTAGAGGTCGGGCAGAAAGTTCATTTCGATTTTCTGGAGTCCTTGCCCTTGGCAGGTCTCGCACCGGCCTCCTTTGACGTTAAAGCTGAAGCGACTGGCCCGGTAGCCTCGCGCTCGCGCCTCGCGGGTGTTAGCGAAGACCTTGCGAATCTCGTCAAATACGCCGGTGAAGGTGGCGGCGTTGCTTCGCGGGGTCCGACCGATGGGGGCCTGGTCAATCACGACCGCGCGTTCCAAGTGATTCAGGCCGCGCAGGCTTTTGAAAGGGCCCGGCTTTGGCGCCGCGCCGCCCAGCCGACGGATCACCGCAGGCGCCAACGTACCGCCCACAAGCGAACTTTTCCCCGATCCGCTAACCCCCGTCACGCACACGAACGCCTCAAGCGGGAAGACCGCCCGCACGTTCTTTAGGTTGTGCGTCGAAACACCCTCCAACACCAAGGAGCGCGACTTGACGACCGCCCGCCGGCTGGCAGGGGGCTCAATACGTAAGCGTCCGCTCAAATAGCCGCCCGTCAAAGAGGCTTCATTGGCCTCAATTTCCTGGGGTGTTCCCACCGCCATGATGCGGCCGCCCGCGGCGCCGGCTTCGGGCCCCACATCAATCAGCAGGTCGGCTTGGCGCATCATCGCTTCATCGTGCTCGACCACCACCACGGTATTCCCTTGCTGTTGCAAGTCACGAAGGGAATCGATCAACTGTTGGTTGTCGCGCGGATGCAGGCCGATCGACGGTTCGTCAAGCACATAACACACCCCAACCAACCCCGAACCAATCGCCGTGGCAAGACGCACGCGCTGAGGTTCGCCGCCGCTGAGCGTATCGGCCGCGCGGTCCAGCGTCAGATAGGGAAGTCCAACCCGCTGTAAGAACTCCAATCGTCGCACGATCTCCGCGATTAACGGTTGGGCGATCGGCTGTTCGTGCGAGGCAAAGGGAAGCGTTGAGAAGAACTCCGTAGCTTGGGAGACCGACAGGGCTGTGATTTCATGAATCGCCTTCCCCCCCAGCCGCACATGGGTCGCTTCGGGGCGAAGCCGCGAACCACCGCAAGCCGGACAGACGGTCTGCCCGCGATAGGCGGCCAGGCGATCGCGTTCTCCTTCGTCGGTTTCGGTAGCAAACTGCTGATTGAGCAGCGTTACCAGGCCCGGAAAGTCGCCGCTGTCGCCATACAACAGTTGATGGAACCCCTCGTCTGAAAGCTGGGCGAGTGGCGTTTTCCACGTCGCTTTATGTGATTTCAGGAAAGGTTCGATTAACTTCTGCCGCTTCTTCTGGGCGGCGGCCGAGCTACCTTTCCAAGGCGCTACGGCGTCGGCTTCGAGCGATTTGTCCCGGTTCGGAACAATCAGTTCGGGGTCAAAATCCTCGAGCCGGCCCAGACCATCGCAGGTGGGGCAGGCGCCATAGGGGCTATTAAAGCTGAACGTACGAGGCTCTAGCTCCTCGTAACTCAAATTGCAGTTAGGACACGCGTAGAGAGTGCTGAACAGTTCGTCGCGCCAGGAGATACTGGCGCCGCCCTCGCCGCCGTTCTCCAGATAACAGGCCACGACGCGCCCCTCGCCATGCTCAATCGCCAACGCCAGCGATTCCGCAAGCCGGGCGTCAATTCCCTTACGCACAATGATGCGATCGACCACCGCGTCGATCCGGTGTGGCTGCCGGGCTGAAAGGTCGGGTACGTTATCGATATCGAAGACCTCGTCATCGACGCGCACCCGAACTAACCCCGCCTTGCGCACTCGGGCCAGCACCTCCTGATGTTTCCCCTTGCGCCCCCGCACCAACGGCGCCAGCAGCATCAGCTTGGTTCCCTCGGGGAGCAACAGCAAGCGGTCACGAATCTGTTCGAGCGTTTGTTGCCGGATCGGCGTGCCACATTGGTAACACAGCGGCTCGCCCAGCCGGGCCATCAGCACGCGCAGGTAATCGTAAATCTCCGTAACGGTGGCGACCGTGCTCCGAGGATTTTGCGATCCAGGGCGTTGGTCGATGCAAACCGTCGGCTGCAGGCCTTCGATCAGATCGACATCGGGCCGTTCCATTTGATTCAGGAACTGCCGGGCGTACGTAGATAGACTCTCGACGTACTGCCGCTCTCCTTCGGCAAACAAGGTATCGATCGCCAAGCTGCTCTTGCCCGCACCGCTCGGCCCGGTAATCACCACAAGGCGGTCGCGCGGAATGTCGACGTCGATGTTCTTCAGGTTGTGAACCCGCGCGCCACGGATGCGGATCACGTTCTCGCCATTCCACTCGACCGGCTGGCCGTTTTGTTGTGCACGCCTTTTCGCCATCGGGGGCAGTACATCCTGTGGGAGCCACGGGAATCGTCCAAACTTGTCAGGCTAACAAGGGAGGCGCGTAGGAACAAGCGCATACGCTCCACCGCAGGGAACAACACCCATTCCACAGAGGGGCAAAAACGAACGATAGCCCCCATACGACGCGGCTCAAATCTTGCTTGCAATCAGCGTTCGTTGATGTGATAATACGGCCTAATCCCACCCTAAGAGCCCACCAAGGGATGAGCTAACATCCACACCCCGACGAGAGGAAGGGAGAACCTCCATGCGACGCCTCACCCCCGCCTCAGTTCTTCTCCTGCTTGCGTGCTTCGGCACGTGTTTGCAGGCACAAGAGAACAAGCCCGAGCCGCCAGGATTGGGCGATCCCGGCGAACTTCAGTCGATCACCATCGAAACAGGCCGTGCGCAGGATGGGACGTTTGTCATCGCGGGGCGCGACGGGGGACAACAGTTGCTGGTTTCCGGCAATTACTCCAGCGGGCAAGTGCGTGATGTAACGCGCGATGTGATTTACACCACGACCCCCGAAGGAATTGTACGCGTCGATGCGACGGGGTGGGTCACACCGATTGCCGAGGGCCAAGCCACCATTCACGTCAAAGCAGCTACAGGCCCGGAAGCTCAGATCAATGTTCAGGTCACCCACATCACCCAAGACCTGCCGGTGAACTTTCCCAATCAGGTAACGCCCGTTTTCACCAAGTTTGGATGCAACGGCGGGGGATGCCACGGCAAGTCCGGGGGACAGAACGGTTTTGCTTTGTCGCTCCTTGGGTTTGAGCCGAAGGAAGACTACGAACACTTAGTGAAGGAAGGCCGAGGCCGGCGTCTCTTTCCCGCCGCTCCCGACCGGAGCTTGTTGCTGACCAAGGCCACGGCCAAAGCGCCCCACGGCGGCGGCCATCGAATTGACGAGGACTCGCCTTCCTATCGCGTTCTGCGACGGTGGATCGAGCAAGGCATGCCGTATGGGAATCCTGACGACCCCGTCGTAACGCACATTGAGGTCTTTCCCCAAGAGCGGCTAATGCCGCGCGAGGGTTCGCAACAGTTAGTGGTGGTCGCCCACTATAGCGACGGTTCGACCGAAGACGTAACGCGGACCACCTCGTTCGACTCGAACGATACCGAAATGGCCGAGGTCAGCGTGACCGGTTTGGTGACCACCGCCAAGCTCACGGGCAGCGTAGCCATTATGGCGCGTTACCAAGGGCACGTAGGTGTGTTCCGCGCCACGGTGCCCCTGGGGATTGAAGTGGCGAACATGCCCGCCTCGCGCAACTTCATTGACGACTTGGTATTCGGCAAGCTCCAGTCCTTGGGGCTTCCTCCCTCGGCGGTTTGCGACGACACCACGTTTATCCGCCGTGTGACCATCGATATCGCGGGACGTCTTCCCACCTTAGAGGAAAGCGAGCAATTCCTGAACGACAGCGACCCGGCCAAGCGTGAAAAGCTGGTCGATCGTCTCCTTGCCAGCACCGATTACGCCGAGTTCTTCGCGAACAAGTGGGGCGCAATCCTGCGGAACAAGCGCGACCAGGAAAACGAAAAAGCAGCAACCTACGCCTTCCACCGCTGGATTCGCGACAGCCTGCACCACAACAAACCCTACGACCAGTTTGTGCGCGAGGTTATCGCCGCCAGTGGCGAACCGGGTCGGAACCCGGCGGTGTCTTGGTACCGCGAAGTGGCCGACGCCTCGGCCCAAGTGGAAGACACAGCTCAACTTTTCCTGGGAATGCGCATTCAATGCGCCCGCTGCCATCACCACCCCTTTGAAAAATGGAGCCAGCAGGACTACTACGGCTTCCAGGCGTTCTTCTCTCAAGTTGGCCGCAAGAAGGGACATATCCAAGGATATGACCGCATTTACCATCGCCGCGGAGTGGCGCAAGCCCGCAATCCCAAGACGGGGGAAAACGTCAAGCCGACTGGTTTAGGCAGTGAACCGTTGGACATCGCGCCCGATGACGACCCCCGCCAAGCGCTGGTCGACTGGATGGCCGATCCCGAGAACCCGTATTTCTCGAAGGCGCTTGTGAACCGCTACTGGAAGCACTTCTTTGGCCGCGGGCTTGTCGATCCCGAAGACGACATGCGCGTCACGAACCCCGCGTCCAATCCCGAACTGCTCGACGCGTTGGCCAAGAACTTCGTCGAATACAAGTTCGATCTGAAGCATTTGATTCGCACGATCTGCACGTCGAACACCTACCAGCTCAGCGCCGAGCCCAACGAATGGAACGCCAACGATAAGCAGAACTTCTCGCGTTATTATCCGAAGCGATTGAATGCCGAAGTGCTGCTCGATGCGATCGATCAAGTGACCGGCGTGCCATCGCGGTTCAGTGGCGTGCCCGTGGGCACCCGAGCGGTCGAATTGCCCGACAACGGTTTTAACTCTTATTTTCTGACGGTGTTTGGCCGTCCCGAATCGAGTAGCGCCTGCGAGTGCGAGCGCTCATCGGAAGCCAATCTCGCGCAAAGCCTGCACTTGCTCAACAGCGGCGAGATCCAAGGGAAGCTCACCGGAGGCGCAGGACTAGCGGCGACGTTGTCGGCTGACAATAATCGTTCTCATTCCGAGAAAATCCGGCAGCTTTACCTGCTTGCGTTTTCTCGCGAACCCACGGAAGAGGAAATGTCCGTGGCGGTCGCCCACATCGAAAAGGCCGAAAACAAACGGTTCGCCTACGAAGATATCGTGTGGGCGTTGATCAACACCAAAGAGTTCTTGTTCAACCACTAAACTAAGCGGCTGAACCCGAGTAACGAAATGCGTCGGGGAAACCTCCCGCCCTGACGCTTGAATTGGCCGGCGGCTAGCTCCGGCGGCCAATTTCGCCAAGAGTTCCTAGCGTTTCGATTCCCGCCTTTCGGATTGCCTCCGCCGTTCTCCCTCCCGACGGTGGGCAACGCGACTGTGGCGCGTCGCGCCTCATAACATGCCCTCCCCCCACGCTTAGGATGAGTCTTATGGAGCGTCCTGCATCTCTTGTTGCGGCGCAGCTCGCACCGGCAATCCGGCTGGCCGCGTTGTCGGCTGTCGCGTTCTTTTCGTGTCTTGCTCCGGCTACCGCGCAGTTGCCGGTGGCCGAGTTGAAATCCATCTTTCCGCCCGGAGGCAAACAAGGGACTTCGTTTGACGTTCAAGTGAGCGGAGCCGACCTGGACGGTCCGGCGTCTCTTTTGTTCTCACATCCCGGCATTGTTGCGGCGCCCAAAATGGAAGAGGCGGGTCCATTGGTCAAGACGCCGCGTGCTTTGGACAACCAATTTACGGTGACCATTGCCCCCGACGTTCCGCCGGGCATTTACGAAGCCCGTGTTGTCGGCCGTTATGGAGCCTCGAACCCGCGTGCGTTCGCCGTTGGCTCGCTTGAAGATGTGCGCGACAACGGTAACAACCGCACGCCGGCCACCGCCCAAGAGATTCCGGTAGGCGTGGTGGTTAGCGGCGTAGCCGAGGGCGATAACATCGACTACTACAAGCTCAACCTGAAGCAGGGGCAGCGAGTCATCGTCGATTGTTGGGCGCGGCGACTGGACTCGCGCATGGAATCCTTGCTGATCCTTTGGGATGAGCAAGGAAACGAGCTATCAAGCAGCCGCGATATCGAAGGGCACGACGCGTTGCTCGATTTCACCGCCCCGGCCGATGGCGCCTACATCGTGGGCGTGTGCGATTTTCTCTATCGCGGCGGCCCTGAATACTTCTACCGCCTGCGAGCGCATTCCGGGCCGCATGTCGATTTTGTGTTTCCGCCAGTGGCTGAACCGGGCAAGTCCTCCAAGTTGACGGTTTACGGCCGCAATTTGCCCGGCTCGCAACTTGTCGACGGTCTCCAACTTGCCGGCCGCCCGCTAGAAAAGTTGGAAGTCGAAGTAACGCCTCCCGGCGATGAGAAAGGGCTACGCCAACTGGCGGTTACCACCTTCGTGCGTCCGAATGCGGCTGCGTTGGACACGTTCGCCTGGCAATTCACTTCGCCCCAAGGCTCCGCCGACGCGGTAGCCATCGACATCGCCACCGCGCCGGTCATTGTCGAACAAGAGCCCAATGATGAACCGGCGCAAGCCGCAAAAATCTCCGTGCCCTGTGAATATGTGGGGCAATTCTATCCTGAGGGCGACCGCGACTTCGTGGAGTTCGAAGCAAAGAAGGGCGATGTCTTCTGGCTCACCGTTGTCGCCCACCGCCGCGGGTTGGACAGCGATCCCTTTCTGTTGGTGCAAAAGGTCGTCAAGAACGATCAGGGCGAGGAGCAAGTAAGCGAGGTCGCGCAAGTGGACGATCCGGCCGACCGCAACAATCGCATCGGCAGCGATTTTGACACGTCCACCGACGATCCCTCGTTCCGTCTGGAAGCCAACGAAGATGCAACCTATCGCGTTCAGGTGCGTGACCAGTTCAATAGCGGCCGGCTCGACCCGCGCTACATCTATCGGTTGATCATCCGACGCGAGCAACCCGATTTCCGTCTGACCGCCACGCCCGAACCGGCGCCCGCGCAAAACAACAATCAAGTCCTGCCGCACGCTACGGTATTGCGCCGCGGCGGCTCGGCGCTGGTCCAAGTGCAAGTCGAGCGACTCGACGGATTCACAGGCGAAGTGGAAATCACCGCCGAGGGCCTTCCGCCAGGCGTCTCCTGTGTTGGCGCGGTGCTTGGAGGCCAAGTGAAACAGGGAGCCCTGGTTTTCACCGCCGAGGAAAACGCGGCGCCGTGGCGCGGACCGGTGGCGATCGTGGGCAAGGCCAAGATTGGCGACCAAGAGGCGGTCCGTTACGCCCGTGCCGGAGCAATCGTTTGGGGCACAAACAACCGTCAGCAGCAACCTCCCATTTCTCGCTTGGCGCGCGATCTGGTGCTGTCGGTTATCGACAAAGAAACCGAGCCGGTGGTCGTCAAGATCGGCGACGGCGGCGTTGTCGAAACCTCCAAGGGCGGCAAGGTAGAAATTCCGGTCACGTTCACATGGCGAGGGGAAATTAAGGGCGACCTGGCTCATGCCCCCGTCGGCGCGCCCAACGAATTCCAGGTGAAGAACATCACCGAAAAACCAGGCCAGGCCGACGCAAAAGTGGAGTACGTCCGGAGAAACAACAATGTTCAGCCGGGCGCGTACACGTTCTACCTGCGTGGTCAATCGAAGATCGACTACGAACGCAACACCGATCTGGTGAAGGAGTACGAAGAGCGTCAGAAGGAGATCGACGCCACAATTAACGAACTCCAAGTGAAAGCCAAACAAGCCGCCGAAGCCAAGAACCAAGCGGTCGCCGCAGCGCAACAGGCTGCTAACGAAGTCAAGCAAAAGGAGCAGGCGGTCCAAGCTGCCAAGCCCGAAGAAGCCACCCAGGCGAATCAAGAGTTGGCTCAGGCTCGCGAGAAGGCGCAGGCCGCCGAGCAAGCCAAGGCGGCGGCCGAAGAGGCGGATCGCCAGGCCCAAGAACTGGTTAAGCAAGCCACCGAGCGTAAGAAGCAAATTGACAACCAGTTGAACGAAGTCAAGAAGAACAATACCAAGAAGGAAGTCACGTTCTACACGGCGTCAACGCCGGTCAAGGTGCGCATTGCCCCTGATCCGTTGAATGTGACCGTCGCGCCTTTGGCAAGCGCCATCAAGCAGGGCGACAAGCTCGAAACGACAGTAACGGTTGAACGCCTGTATGGGTTTGACGATCAGGTGGAAGTCACCTTTGAGCCGCCCGGAGGGGTCAACGGTTTATCGGCGCCAAAGATTACCATTCCGAAGGACCAGCAGGAAGGTAAACTGGAAATTACCGCGGCCAACAACGCGACCGTCGGTGAGCATACGATCAACATTCGGTTCCGCGTGCGTTTCAACAACGTTCAGCTTGATGACGTTGTCCCGCTCGCGGTGAAGGTCGAAATGGCCGAAGCCAACCAATAATCTCAGTTCCCCGGCGGCCCCCAACCGTCCCTTACAATTACGCCCATTGGCGTCGCGCCGCCGCCCTAATCACCACAGCAATTCCCGCCAGGTTATCCTGATATGATTCCCACCCGCCTTACCTTGCAAACGCTTCTCCTTAGCGCCGCGGCGCTGGCCCTGCCGGCAGCCGTTATTGCCGACGATGGCCAGTCGATTCCCATCGCCGACGTCAAGCACGAGGGACCGGTCGACTTTGAAAAGGAAGTTTTGCCGATTCTTCGCCGCAACTGCGTTGCCTGCCATAACTCAACCAAGGCCGAAAGTGATTTGAATCTGGAGACTCCGGCCGCGATCCTCAAGGGAGGCGTTGAAGGACCGGCTGTGGTCGCGGGCAACAGCGCCGAGAGTCTGTTGCTGATGCTGGCCTCGCATCAGCGGGAGTCCTATATGCCCCCGCCCGACAACAAGGTCGGCGCCAAAACGCTGACTCCCGAAGAGTTGGGGCTAATCAAGTTGTGGATTGACCAGGGCGCCCGCGGCGATGTTTCGGGAATGGCTGAAGCCGTCCAATGGCAGCCCTTGCCTCCGGGGATTAACCCAATCTACGCAGCGGCCGTCACGCCCGATGGGCGGTACGTGGCCGCCAGCCGCGCCAATCAGATTTTCATCTATCATCTGGCCACCAAAAAGCTTGTTACGCGTCTGACCGATCCGGCCTTGTTGGAAATGGGCGTCTACAAGAAGGCGGGCGTGGCGGACTTGGACCTGATTCAGTCGCTCGCTTTCAGCCCCGACGGTGAGCTGCTCGCTTCGGGAGGCTTTCGCACGGTCAAGTTGTGGCGTCGCCCCCGCGACGTACGCATCAAAGACCTGACAGGTGTTGATGCGGTCGGCAAGTCGCTAGCTCGCAGCCCTAACGGCCAATGGCTGGCGGTAGGGCAAGAGAACGGTCAGATCAAGGTCTTTGATCTTACTACTGGCGAAGTTGCGAAAACCTTGGCGGGTCACACCGGCGCCGTGACGGGCGCGGCATTCACCAAAGACAATGCTCGCGTGGTCACAGGGTCGCAAGACAAGACGGTGCGCGTGTGGAATATCGCCGACGGGTTGGAGACGGGAAAGATCGAAACTCCATCGCCGGTAACGGCGCTGGCGCTCGCAGCCGACGATCAACAACTTGTCTCAGCACATGAGGACAACGTCATTCGCACCTGGGCGGTTCCGCAACCTCCGGCTGACGGCGCCGAGCCGATGTCGCCGCAACCACTAAAGGAACTCAAAGGGCACAGCGGCCCCATTACAGCGCTGATCGTTCATCCCACTGCACCAACGCAGATCTTTTCGGGCAGCCAAGACGGAACGATCCGTCAGTGGGACGTGAATGGCGGCAATCAAATTCGTCAAATGGGTCATGGCGGTCCGGTTACGTCGATTGCCGCCCGCCCCGATGGTCAGCGAATCGCCTCGGTCAGCTCGAACAACACGGCGAAGTTGTGGAATGCGGCCAACGGCCAACAAGTGGCTGAGTTGAAGGGAGATTTCGAAGCCCGGTACCGCGCCGATGACGCAACCCGCGCCGTAGCTTTAACCAAGAAGATGGTCGACTTGGCCAATAAGGACCTGGAAGACGCCAAGAAACGCAAGACCTCGGAAGAAGAAAACGCCAAGAAGGCCGAAGAGGACCGTAACAAGGCGGAAACCGAGTTCAAGCAAAAGGATGAAGCATTGAAGAAGCCGCTGGCCGATAAGGAAGCGGCCGATAAGGAGCTTGAAGCCGCCAAAGCCGAGTTCGCCAAGGCGGAAACCGCCAAGCAAACCGCCGAACAAGAGTTAACCAAGGCCGACGAAGCTCTCAAACAAGCGCAGACGGCGCGCGATGAAGCCAATAAAGCCGCCGACGAAGCTCAGAAGGCCCTCGCCGAAGCGCAAACCAAACTCAATCAGGCCCAAGAGGCGGCAAAGCAACAGCCCGACAATCAAGACCTGGCCTCTGCCGCAACAGCGGCGCAAACGGCGTTCGAGGAAGCCCAGACCGTAAAGCAAAAGGCGGACGAGGACAAAGCAGCCAAAGAAAAAGCGTTCCAAGACGCGACAGCAGCCAAGAACGCCGCGGCCGAAGCCAAGCAGAAGGCCGATCAAGAGTTCGCTGCGGCGCAGAACAAGATGAACCAAGCGCAAAACAAGGTGAACCAGGTAGCCGGTCCCTACAAAAAGGCTCAAGACGAGCGCGATGCCGCAGAACGCACGCTCCAGGCTGCCGAACGCAGCATCGTCCGCGCCAAGGAAGCCATCGAACTTGCCGATCAAGGTATTGCTGCGGCGGAAGCCGCCCTAAAAGAAATGCAAGAACGCCAGCAGCAAGCGGAAGCTTCCCAAAAGCAAGCTCAAGAAGCTGCGGCGGCCACCGAAAAACCCCTGTTGTCGGTTGCGTTCTCGCCAGATGGCGCGGTGCTGGCCACTGCGGGCGAAGACCAGGTCGTCTACACTTGGGATAGTGAAACCGGCGAACCGGTCGAAGCCCGCCGCGGTCAAGGTGCAGCCATCACGGCGCTGGTGTTCACCGAAGCGGGCGACATCGCCTCGCTTGGCGCCAACAATTCGCTGGTGCTTTGGGCGGGCAATCCCGAATGGAAGTTAGAGCGCACCATCGGCTCGCCCGACGCTCCCGCCACCTTTGTCGACCGCGTGACGGCGTTGGGCTTTAGTCCCGATGGCAAATGGTTGGCCACCGGCGGCGGCGAACCGTCGCGCTCGGGTGAGCTGAAAATCTGGAACGTGGCCGATGGTCAACTCGTACGCGAAGTGCCCGACGCCCATAGCGACACGGTCTTCGGCGTTGAGTTCTCGCCCGATGGCGCCTACCTTGCAAGCTGCGGCGCCGATCGCTTCATGAAGGTGTTCGCTGCGGACACCGGCGCCTTTGTTCGCTCGTTCGAAGGGCATACCCATCATGTGCTTGATGTCTCCTGGCGAGCCGACGGGCGAGTGCTGGCCACGTGTGGCGCCGATAACGTGGTGAAAGCCTGGAATTTCAAGACGGGCGATCAAATTCGCACGACCACAGGATTCAACAAAGAGGTGACTTCGCTCCGCTTTCTGGGCGACGGCAACGACTTGGTCGTCACTGCCTCGGGCGACCAGAACGTGCGATTCAATAACGTGGCCCAAGGAAACGCACCCCGCACCTTTGGCGGCGCCCAAGACTTCCTTTACACGGTGGACGTAACCGCCGATGGCAAAATCATTGTCGCGGGCGGCCAAGACAGCGTCCTCCGCGTTTGGCGCGAGAATGGGCAATCGATCGTAACGTTTGAGCCGCCTCAAGCCGAGCCGCAAACCGCAGCCGTCTCGGGCGGCTAAACCCTACGTGACAGGCGTTTGCGAACCACCGAACGAAAACCGCAAACGCCCTTAACGCTCCAAGTTTTCCCGTCGCAGCACCGGCAGGCGTACGTCCTGCCGGCAACCGGTCGGAAGTTATGACTTCCCCGCCGCGTTTGGGCGGCGCACGACGCCGTGCGGTTTTCTCCCGGCGCCGCACGGCCCCAGATCGCCGGAACGGCGCGGCGGCCAGAAGGCTGCAATACACGCGCTCTACCTCAACGTGCGCCCGTAGTAGGCGGCAAGTCGATCGCGGCTGGCTTGTACTTCCTCGTCAAGCTGATGAGGAGGGATCGCCCCCTCGTCAGCCATCAGCTGCCCCAGTTCCTGAAGAGTAGACAAAGAAAGTCCTGGTTCGAAATGAAGCAGTAATCGCCGTTCAACCAGGTCCATCAGTCGTCGGGGCCATTCATGCCGCAGCGAGTATCGTACGAACCCTCGCGGGATCGACGTTCCAACCACGTTGTTGCGGTCATCCGGCTTCGCGTCGGTATTCGGCGGAAAAGCACTTTCCACCAAGCGGCCGCATAACCGCCAAAGCGCAATGACCTGTTCACGCGAGAGATGAAGCTGCGCCGCAAGCCGTAATTGCTCGGCTTTCAACACGGCGTCGCCCGGGTACGATTCACCGCCGGGGATCGTTCGTTGCTGAGAAGTCACCAAGTGGGGGCGTCCCAAACGCTGCAAAATGACGCCGGCCGTTTCCTCCGCCAGAGAACGACAGGTTGTTAACTTACCGCCAATGATCGAGAACAGCGGCGTCTCGGTCCCCTCGTGCTCCTTCAGGAAGTGGCGGCGTGTAATGGCCGCGGGCGTTGTTGCATCGGCGTAGGGGAGCGGGCGCACACTGCTGTAGTGCATCGTCACGTCGTCCCGCGTTAAGGCGGCCTGCGGGAACACGGCGTTGGCGGCCTCGAGCAAGTAGGCAATCTCGTCTTCACTGGCGATCGCCGTTTCGGGAGGCTCAGAGTAAGGTAAGTCGGTTGTGCCAATGAGCGTCGCATCGCCAAATGGAAGCAGGAACACCGGGCGTCCGTCTTGCGCCTCGGCGTAGACGCCATCGCCTCCAAGCGCTGCCCGTAGCGTGGAGTTATGGGTAAGAATGTGACTCCCTTTCGTCCCTCCCATCAAACGAGGCGCCGCTACCTTCAGACGCTGGAGGGTCGCATCCACCCAGGCGCCGGTCGCATTGATGATCGCCGCTGGCTGAAACTCC
>CAYWIS010000024.1:5841-42564 GCA_964458385.1 uncultured Pirellulaceae bacterium | reverse complement strand
GGTTTGCTGTTCTGGGTATATGTGACCACTGTTCCGCTGACCCTGCTTACGTTGGCTGGCCTAGTCGCCGGATGGCTGAGTCAAGGTCCCATGCGGCCCTGGTATTTGACGGCTGCCTGCATTGTGATCGTCGAACGCATCGCCACCTTTTCATATTTCATCCCCACCATGATAAGTCTGATGGACGTGGAAGGCCCAGCCGACGCTGAAGTTAAGGCAACCCTTTCGCAATGGTTACTTATGAACCATGGGCGTCACGCACTTACACTCGCTGGCTGGCTTGCCGCCTTAAAAGCGTTATCTCTTTCTAAGGCGAGCGGTTAGCACTGCAACGTTGGCCTTTGCAATTGCGTTGCACGCGTCCGAAGATTGTTTGATCCGTTGTTGCAACCTCTTGCCAGCGCACGATCCGTGCTGGTGTTACACGCCTTTGGCGTTGACGATTCTAACGCCCCACTCCCCGCCAGAGAAGGAGGCCTGTTGCGCTGCGTGGGTAGCTTCAGATAGACATGAGAACAGTTCAACCGCGAAATGGGATCTTGGCCGAATGACTTATCCAGGTTGAAACGACCTGCCGGTGAGGGCGTGTTTAAGGCAGGTTTGATCTGAGCCGCACTGTTGGTAGGAGGTTTTTGCGAGAGGGACATTCGGGCGTTTGTGCGCGAGCATGCATCCGCACACGTTGGCGCACGGAAGCCGGTTGACTTTTTCCTGGGCTCGGCCAGGAAGTAAACCGTTTCCCAAGAATCGAAACATCCGATTTAGCCCGCGGAAGTGTCCTTCACCGCCCAGACACCAAGGAGCTTATTCCGAGGAAGAAGGGACCGTCCCTAAACGAAAGCCGGGCGGTACTCCCGCACTGGCAGTGGATAAGAAAGCACACCCGGAGGCGCCTAAGGGCGCAGATCGGCAACAACGAGCCTCGTTTGCCTGAAGACACAACAGGGGTGAGCGGCCGGAGGTTGAAAATGGTAGGGCCGTGCCGTTGCCCACCGCTACTCGCCATGGACCGTGATGACCAGTTTGCGGCCGCCGGCGTGGTTACGGTGTTCGCAAAGGTAAATTCCCTGCCAGACCCCTAAGGCGAGCGATCCGTTACGAATGGGAACGCTCACCGAGGTTCCCAGGAGCGAAGTCTTCACATGCGCCGGCATATCGTCGGGCCCCTCGATGGTGTGAACGTATGGGAAGTTCTCTGGGGCAATAGCATTCATCGAGGCTTCCAGGTCGGTGCGCACATCGGGGTCGGCGTTCTCGTTAATCGTCAACGAGGCCGAGGTGTGTTGGATGAACACGTGGAGCAAACCCGTCTCGAGCTTTCGGATCTCGGGAGCAGCTTCCAGGATATAGGAGGTAATTAAGTGAAATCCCCGCGACATGGCGGGGAGAGTCAGGGTATGTTGGAACCACGGCATGCGGCTACTCCGGCTGAATCCAGTTTCCTGTCTGTCCAACGAAAAATTTTTTCAAAATTTTTTCGCAGCGGCGGCAGTCAGGTGAAAAACGTCTCTGATGGCTTGGCCTGCTCCTATCGTACGGAGTTGCGAGTGTCGAATCCACGAGGCAGCGTGAACGCTCTATTGATAAGCAACGACGAGCGGAATGACGGTTGCGCACATGAGACCGCCCCATTTGGCACTTAAGGGCGGATTATTTCACATTAAAGTTTTCGTGCTGAAAACTTTTCCTTGGCCGTAACGCCGTGGGGGCGCGGTTGGCGCGTCGCGGAAACATCGCAAGAGGCATAGACTTTTGCCGATATGAACGCTTTGCCCCTTCGGCATAACGAGCTTTTTAACGCGGTTTGGCGTGACAACTGAGAAATGCATAAGGGAAGATTTGCTTGACAGGAACTTGTTTGAGGAAATAATACCAACACTCTCGCATAGCGATGCGGTTCAACGTGCACCCCCTGCACGCAAAGACACACCCACCAACGGAACATATGCGAGAGTAGTGTTTTGCCCGTGTGTTGATCTTGAGCTTGGTTTCGCCAGGCCTCTCTGCCGCGTGTTAATTGGAAACTGGGAAACGATCGTTTCGTTTCCTCATGCGGTCCCGCTTCGCGCAGGCCAGGCGAGTTTTTTGCTGAGGAGGTGTTTTTCTTTCGATGGGTAAGGTGAACAACGTTTTTGAGGCGATTCTGAAGTACGGGCACGACGAGGATTTCTCGCCCGAGCCGTCGGAGGATTTCGAGAGCACCGAAGCGCCGGCGGGTTCGCCCGAGAAGATCGAAGTGCTGCGTCGCCGCGTCGAGTTGGGGCTTCCGCTCTGGCACAAGGACGACCGCAAAGACTACAGCGGCTTGACCGGCGCGATCCGTCCTCGCGACTAACAGCGTCCGATCCGCACAGCACTTCGGGATGGCCGAATCGTCGATTCGCCCCTCCCCAGTGAAGTAGGCCAAACGAAAAAAGCGATAAACAGGAACACGAGAGGCGCTTCATCGATAAGCGCCTTTTTTTATGCGCCGAGCTTTCTTATGCGAGGGCGCCCAAGGCCGCGTCGCCGCGTCTGGCTTAATGACGCTTTAACGGCGAAAACGCTGAAAGAACTCCCACATTGCGTCATTGGCCGAGAGGTTCTTGGTGGAAGGCCCCAAATAGCGGAGCACGGGTTGGCGGCCCGGCCAGGTGTGCCCGCCGCCGTGAATTGTGTAGAGCCGAACTTCGGCGCCCTCTCGGCCGCCGGTATACACGGCGAGGGTGATGCGTGTCCCGTCATTATGGGGCGCGGGAAGCTCGGTCACTTCCGGCTCGGGATGACAGCCGTTACCCCGGACCCAACAGCAGATTGTATGGTCCACGGAGTAAAACTCCGTTCGCGACAAGCTTCGCGCGCCACGGCCGCCGTTATACGGAGCGAACTGGTCATCGACGCCGTGGAAGTGACACACAGGCACGGGTCGCGCCGGCGAGCAGTCGGCAAACCCCATCGGCCCGCCGACCGGCGCAATCGCGGCGATCCGTTCGGGGATTTCGCATGCAAGCCGGTAACACATCATCGCGCCGTTGGACATTCCTGTGGCGTAGATGCGGCTTGGGTCGATGGCGGCGGCGTCCTTTAAATCGTCGAGCAGGCGGACGACGTATCGCACATCGTTAATCTCGTGACGCATTGCGTAACCGCAACAGTTGCCCGCATTCCAGGTGTGGACTCCCTCGACACGTCCTGTTCCTTCGGGATAAACCGCAGCAAATCCCTCTTGGTCAGCTTTGTCGTTCAAGCCGGAAAAAGCCACCATTTGCGCGGCATGGGAGCCGCCGCCATGAAACGCCAGCACAACGGGGAGAGGTTGACGGTCCTTGGCCGCCGGAGGCAGGTGCAGTAAGTAGGAGCGTTCCACTCCGTCTACGATCACCGTACGACGATAATCGCCCGGTTCAAGTTGTGCGACACTGGCCGTCATGAACAGCACCAACAACCAAGACATGGCAGGAAACTCATGCACTCGCCCAACCGAGACACAACTTCCGGCGTGAATGCGCCGCTTCTGCAAGAGAGGGCCGGGCGTGGCAGGAAACACGTTTGGCTCTGACTCCCGCTGCAGCCCGGCGAACGACGGTATGCAAGCGACGGAGCCACGGTGTTATATCGCCCCACACTTCGGCGTCTCGTACGGGGTGAACACGCGTCTTGCTCCCTGCACGGGATTACCTTGCCAGCAACCGCTAATCACGGCCGCCGCAATCTTACCTCGACCGGGAACGTTTTAGAGTTTCCAGTTGTCAGGCAGCACTCCCCCCTTCACTACCACGGCAACTCCGTCTCGGAAAAGGCAGGGGTCGTGATCGTCGTTATCAGGAACATTGCCAGGATTCACCAGGCTCACGTTACGGCCAATCCGGCAGTTCTTGTCGATAATGGCGCCGTCGATGGTGCTTCCATCGCCGATGCCCAAGGGAGGCAACCCGCGCGATTGATCGTTCGTTAGCTGCTGGTCGGTTTCGTAGAAGTCGTTACCAAAGACAACCGAGTTGCGAATGGTCACTCCCGCGCCAATGATGCAGCGAATCCCAATCACGCTGTTCTCAATCACCGCACCCTTGCCAATTACGCAACCGTCGGCGAGGAGGCTACCGCTAACATGAGCCCCCTCCATCAACGTCGGTTGGAGCATGCGGGCCCGCGTATAAATGGGCCGTTCGGGCGCCGACAGCCGAAACGACGGTTTCGGGCTGGCCAGGCTCAGGTTCGCCTCGTAGAACGCGCGGATCGTGCCGATATCCTCCCAGTAGCCGTCAAACAGGTGGACCTGCACCTTTTTGGAGCGAATCGCCGCCGGGAATACCTCTTTACCAAAGTCCTTGTAGTGTTCGGTATGGCTGAGCAAGTCCACGAGCGTCTGCCGATTGAACAGGTAAATGCCCATGTTCGCCAGACATTCGCGCCCTTTGCTTTCGATCCCGCGGGAGTCGAGCCAGGCAGGGTCAATTGTGACCGTTTCGACTTCAGCCTGGGTCTGGGGCTTTTCCAGAAATCCCACCACGCGTCCTTCGTTATCAACGCGCATTACACCCAGAGCCGACACTTCGTTCCGCGACACGGGAATACCGGCAATGGTCACATCGGCGCCCGTCTCGCGATGGGTGCGCATCATGTCGCGGAAGTCCATCTCGTAGAGCTGATCGCCCGAGAGGATGAGCACGTAGTCGGCGTCCGAGTCTTCGATGTACCGCAAGTTCTTTCGGACTGCATCGGCCGTGCCTTGATACCAGTCCGTGCCCGACTCCATGGTTTCCTGTGCGGCCAGGATTTCGACGAATCCATCGCCGAAACGGTCGAACACGTACGAGCGGCGGATATGGCGGTGCAAGCTGACCGACATGAACTGGGTCAGCACGTAGATTTGCCGCATCCCGCTGTTAATGCAGTTCGAGATGGGAATGTCGATCAGCCGATACTTCCCCGCCAGCGGCACCGCCGGCTTGGAGCGGTACTTGGTGAGGGGGTAGAGCCGCGTTCCCCGGCCTCCGCCGAGGACCATCGAAATAACCTTTTTCATACGTTCCCTTGACGGTGTAACTCCTGGCCCACGGCGGCGGGCAAGCGTAGGGCGCCAAGACCTGTCGCACCCAAGCGCAAGCGGCTCCAGGCGGTGTTCTCCAGCAGTGCAATTTGGCTTGCGATTATAGTGTGCGCGGAAGTGCAATCGAAGATCGGACCCGATAAAAAAACGGGCCATAACCGTCCGGGGCTCCTGCCCGGCCTGCTTAAGTGCTATCCGCGTGCCAATAGTGTGTGGGGGCGGTCAACTTCATGGTCGCTTGCCGCGCGGCTTCGCCCCTGGCGCCGGAAACTTCCACTGTTCCGAAGGCCGATACTCCTGCGCCATTCGGGCCGTTAACGAAGCCACCAGCTCGGGATGCTGGCTGGCCACGTCGCGTTCTTCGCCCAAGTCCGTCGCCAAGTTGTAAAGGCGCACCGGCGAATGGATCGGCTGTTGAATTGCCTTCCAATTGCCTTGGCGAATTGCCTGGCCGCCGCCTCCTTCGTAGAAGGCCCAGTACAGAACATCATGCTGCTCTTTCTGTTCCTGGCCGACAAGCGTCGGCAGGAACGAGATGCCGTCGATATCGGACGGCGCCTGTTCTTCGACGTTAGCCAAATCGGCCAGGGTCGGTAGTACATCCCAGAATGCGCCAACGAAATCCGAAACGGTTCCCGCTGGTACATGTCCTGGCCAGTGGGCGATCAAGGGGACGCGAATGCCGCCTTCGTGCAGCGAACGTTTGATGCCCCGCAGCGGTCCGTTCGAATCGGCAAAGTTGGGATCATTCCCACCCTCGGCGTGCGGGCCATTGTCGGACGAAAACAGCACCAGCGTGTTCTCGGCAATGCCCAAGCGGCGGAGTAGTTCGAAGAGCCGGCCTACGTCGGCGTCCATTCGCGAGATCATCGCGGCGTGTCCCTTCTGCGGCTCAGGCCAGTCCTTATCGCGGTAGATCCCATAGTCGGGAATCTCCATGCCCTGCTTTCCCGCTTCGTTATTTGCGTGGGGGAGAGTTAACGCCAAGTACAGAAAGAAGGGCTTGTCCCGATTCTGTTCAATGAACCGCAGCGCCTCGTTCATGATCAGGTCGTGGCTGTATTCGATTTTCTCGCTGGCCACGCCTTGCCCCCAGGGACCGGCGCCGGGCACCACGTTCTTCAACGGGAACCGTTGCTCGTTGCGCACCAGGAACGCGGGGTAATAATTGTGGGCGTGATGCTGGTCGAGATAGCCAAAGAAAGCGTCGAACCCTTGCCGCGTGGGAACGCCGGTCGAGCCCTCATGCCCTAGCCCCCATTTGCCCATCAGTCCCGTGGTGTAACCCGCGCTTTTGAGCACTTCGGCCACGGTGACATCCTCGGGCCGCAAGTTGTCTTTGCTGTTGCCGCGAATGAGCGCATGCCCTGTGTGATAGCCGGTCATCAACACGCAGCGCGACGGAGCACACACCGTCGAACCGGCGTAGAAGTTGGTGAAGCGCATGCCCTCGCGGGCCATCTGATCCAGGTTCGGCGTTTGAATCTTCTTTTGCCCGTAACACCCCAAGTCGCCGTACCCCAAGTCGTCGGCCAGAATCAAGATGATGTTCGGCCGCTCATCGGCCGCCCAGACGGTGGCGCCCAAAGACGCAATCACAGCAAAGAACAAGAGAGGTCCGGCGCGTCGCATCATGGATTTCTCCGACTCCAAGCGAACAGACACAGTCCCGCTTAGTGTAGACGGCTGCCAAGCCGCAAACCACCGCACAAACCAGCCCCTCTTTACTTAGCCATGGTCAATAGCTTCCGTCCGTAAGATCCGCTAACCTGACGGCGGCCAAGCAGCCCACACGGCGAACCGTTGTAGCTACCGGGGCGAGGTTGCTCGGAGAACTCGCAATCGTCCATGTTCGCCCAAGGCCAGCTCGTTCGAACAAGAGCATTTCCCCCCAAGCGTTCCGATAAGCTCCCAACTTACAACGTCAGCGAAGGAGCAGCCGGGATGCTTTGCGTTGCTTGTGGGCTAGGAGTAGGATGCCGGAGGCGTTCAATTTTGAGGAGCTTTCTTATGGCTGAACCTCCGCATTCCTGGGATTTACTCACGGCAAGTCTGGCTGTGTCGGACCTGACCAAGCCCTATGCGACTTGGGCGTTTCTCGTGGTTCAAGGTTTGGTGCGCGACGAACCAGGCGATCGCGAGACGTTCCAATCCTTTGTAAACGAGGAAACCGCCGATCCCGTAATTGGGCCTACCGCCGCACGGCGGATCGCTTTGCGCTTAAGCGAACAGAACCTGGTCATGCTGGCTGCAGAACGAGAAGATCCTTGGGGCCAAATCGCCGCTCAGCGGCTGCAAGCGATTGAGGCCTGGACCGGCGGCAACCGCGGGAAGACGCATCTGGATCAGATTCGGGCCGCGGGCCGTTAACTCTTGACCAAGCTGGGACGTATCTCCCGGCTGCCTTGCCTTGGAGGCGCCATGCTCCTGGGGCTGCTTGCCGACATTCACGAAAAGTCCAACTTTCTGGCGGCGGCGCTCCGCCATTTTCATCACCAGAGCGTTGACCAAGTGGTGGTTCTTGGCGACATTTTCGACACAGGAAGGCGTTTGGACTCGGTCATCCGGCTGCTGGAAGAGGCGGGCGCCGTGGGAGTGTGGGGCAACCATGAACTAGGGCTGTGCCACGAACCCGAGCCCGAGTTCCTGGCGAAGTTCCCCGTTGCAACCACGCAGTTCTTCGCTCGGTTGCGGCCACGCTGGGAAGTTGAACGATATCTGGCGACCCACGCTTTGCCGACGATCGATCCGACCAATCCGCTGGACTATTACTCTTCGTCGATACGTCCCCAAGAAGAAGCCGCCCGCGCGGCGTGCTTTGCGAAATACTCCAACCGCGTGTTGCTGATGGGGCACTATCATTGCTGGTTCGCCGCCACACCCGAACAAGTACTGTCGTGGCAAGGAGAAGGCCCGCTGAATCTGTCGGCGTCGCCGTCGTGGATCATCGTCGTCCACGCTGTCATGCATGGGTGGTGCGCCGTGTTGGACACCCAACGCGAAGTGTTAACCCCGTGTAAACTATCCGCTTCTCGGAACGGCAGTAACGTATAACCGCGAACGTCTCGAACGCATCCTACCTTTCGGCGGCGTTCGCACGGGCCGCCAAGAGCAGACGCCGAAACAAGATGCACGATCAACCAGCGAATCCTGAGGCGAATGATCTGCCTCCGATCGTCCTTGGGCCGTACCAAACGAACACCGTATATCAGGAAGATTGTGTCGAGGCTTTGCGGCGGCTGCCCGACCGCTGTGTGGATCTGGCTATCGCCGATCCGCCGTACAACTTGAGTAAAGGAAGCCGCTGGACATGGGACAAGTCGGCTCCGCTGCCGGGTATGGGAGGCGCCTGGAGCAAGACCATGGCTGCCTGGGATGATCGTCCTTTGGCCGATTATTTGGCGTTTACGCTGGCTTGGTTACGCGAGCTGCAACGGGTCGTGAAGCCGACCGGATCATTGTGGACGCATGGCACGTATCACAACATGGGGGTGATCAACTTCGCCATGCAACTCCTTCAGATCGAAATCATCAACGAGGTCATTTGGTACAAACGCAACAGCTTTCCCAACCTTTCAGGGCGACGACTTACCGCCAGCCATGAAACGATCCTCTGGGCTCACACCGGCCGGAAACGGGAGTATCTATTCAATTACGAAGCGGCTAAGGCACTGGGGGCGACGGACGACCAGTTCAAAACCCCCGGCAAACAACTACGCACGGTTTGGGACATTCCCAATAACAAGCAGCGTGACGAGCTGGCCTATGGAAAGCATCCCACTCAAAAGCCGCTGCGTCTGATCCATCGCATGCTTGCCATCTCGGCAAAGCCGGGCGCTGTGGTGTTGGTTCCGTTTGCCGGAGCTGGATCCGAGTGCATCGCCGCGCGGGAGTTTGGCGCCCACTTTTTAGGATTCGAAACCGATCCGGAGTTTGTCGCCTTGTGCCATCGACGGCTGAATGCGGGCGGCGCCTCGACGGCGCGTCGGGTCAAACGAGAGCCTGTCAAGAACGCGGCTGCACGTCTCGCCAAGCCAACGGCTCCGCCGCTTCTCAAATGGACAGGCAGCAAACGCGCCCAAGCCGCATCGATTGTGGAGCTTCTTCCCGAGTATCGCCGCTACATCGAACCGTTTCTCGGAGGCGGCGCCGTGCTGTACCTGGCCGCCTCCGACAACGCCCTGGCGGGCGATATTTATCCACCGCTAATTGAATTCTGGAAGCTCGTCCAAAACGATCCGGAGCTGCTGGCGGATGATTACGAACGCCAATGGCGCCAGCTGCAAGAGGAACTGAAGGAGTTGGAGCCTTCGTCGTTGACGAAAGGAAGCGGTTTGCCACGAACGTACTACGAAGCGCGCCGGCGATTCAACGAGCATCAAAGCCCGCTGGACCTGAACTTCCTGATGCGCACCTGCGTTAACGGCATCGTGCGTTTTAACGATCGCGGCGAGTTCAACAATTCGTTCCACCTATCCCGCCGAGGCATGGCGCCGGCCCGGTTCCGCCGAGCGCTCGAAGCGTGGCGTCGTGTGGTCGGCAAAGTGACCTTTGTGTGCCAGGATTACGAGGCGACAGTGAGCGAAGCCCAAGCGGGCGACTTTGTCTACCTTGATCCTCCCTACGCCGGCAATCGTCAGCGGTATGTGGCGAATCTCGACCTGGAGCGGTTCTTTGGAGTCCTGGAACAGTTGAACCGTCGCAATGTCCGCTGGGCCCTTTCTTTCGACGGTCGACGCGGCGACCGCGACTTGACGCATCGCGTTCCCGCTGAGCTGTATTGCCGTCAACTCTACCTTGCCAACGGCAACTCGGCGGTGCATAAGGTGCTTAATGGGCCGATCAAACCCGTTTATGAAGCGCTCTATCTCAACTACTAATCGACACGCGCCGGCAAACGCTGGGACAAGTTGATTGCTTCCGCTAAACCGGGCGTTGACGAAGCTTTACCCTTGCAGTAGTGATTGAGCGCCATCGACGAAGATTACGGATCCCGAAACATGCCGAGCGGCGTCTGAAGCGAGGAACACGACCACGTCGGCCACAACATCGGGCTCGGGGACATGGCCGTCGGTTAAGGGAATCTGGCCCTCGGGGAACTCGACCGGCTCTTTTACATCCTCGACATTGCGCTGGATGGTTTTGTCGTGGATTCCGGACTGAATAGCGCCAGGGCACACCGCATTCACACGCACGCCAGCATCGGCCATTTCCAGGGCGAGCATCTTGGTCATGGCGACTTGGGCCGCCTTCGAGCAGGCGTAGGCTGTCGCACCCGAGTTGCTAAACATCCGCGTGCCATTGACCGACGAGCAGACGATGACCGCGCCGCGGCGTTTCCGTAATTCTGGCGCTGCGTATTTGATCGTTAGAAAAGTTCCTTTGAGGTTGATATTCAGTGTCTTGTCCCACTCTTCGGGCGTGAGATCGTCAATGGGCGCCCAGACTCCGTTAATGCCTGCATTGGCGAAGACAATATCAATACGGCCGAAATGCTTAATAATCCGATGCGCAGCATCCTGCATCTCTTCGGCGCGCGAGACGTCGGCCCGCACTCCCATGGCCCGGCCCCCCGCGTCTTCGATTTGATTGACGACTTCGGTAATCTCCTGGTCATCCAGGCCGTGTGCCACAACCGCGGCCCCCGCGCGAGCCATGGCCAACGCGGTAGCTCGGCCAATTCCTGAAGAACCTCCCGTTACCCACGCCACTCGGTCCTGCAGTACGCCCATGCACTTGGCTCCTTACACTTCTTGCGTTAAGGGAACAACAAGGGGATTTTCCACCTGCAGGAAGTCTTCGAAACGTACGCGCACCGCTTCGTTGGCTGAATTGCTGGCGAACAATACCCATTCCTGTTGCGCCAAGTGCTCGTCTACAAGCGTTTTCAGGTTGTATTGCGATCCAAAAGGCGAAACTACGGCGCCGTCGTAGTCGGGGCATTGGAGGTTGACGTCGTCGGGCGTTGCCAGCTCCACCTTGGCGCCAGATAGGGCCTGACTGACCTTCTCGAGATCCACTTCGCGGTCGGCAGGAACGACGACCGCCACATAGGTGTAACCGCTGTCGGCCTTGAACAAGATCGTCTTGGCCACGGTGTCGGTTGGCGCGTGGAGGGCCACGGCCACATCTTTTGCGCGCACGGCGGCGGGATGGCGCACCACCTCGAAAGGAATATTGCGATGAGCCAGATGCTCTTGGACATCCATAAAATTCACCTCCTGTTGCAAGGTAGCGATTCATGGGAGCAAATCGCGCACCACTTAGCCCAAGAAGGCGAATTAACTCTCGCTCTACTTCGTTGCGTGGTGCGTGTGAGGCGCCTCCCCTCCCCCCACCGGCGACCGGCGGCTTCGATCAAGAGCGCAACGCAAGATACGTCAACGCGCGCAGATGAGTTGTCTTACCGGCGCCTTGCGTCCGCTCACACCGCAACTTGGTTTGGGGTCGCATTGCTCGGGGCGCATGGGTGGAGAACCCGGCTTGGCACATAACTTTCTCCTGGCCGGAAAGCTCGCGCGGCAAGGATGTTCGCCGAAGATCGGCAGTTGTATCTTTGAGGACAGCCGCCTACGATTTCGGTAGATGTTCCGGTGGTTCGCGAACGCAACTTCTGGTGAGGCAATCCTTTTATGACGCACTTCGCCCCCCTCGCCCGAACGCTTTGGCGTCGGTTCGCCGCTCTGGGCGTGTTGGGGTTAGCGGCTGTGCTGGGCGCTACATCGGCGCGGGGCGACGACCCCACGTTTCGCCCGTTTCCGCAACAAGCCGTTCCCTCGCCGCAAGATCTGGCCGCGCTGATAGCCAAGCTGCAAGCCACCGCCATGCTTTCGCCTGAGCAACGGGTATTGGTCGAACAATTGACCAAGGAAATCACTGGGCAATCTTCGGAGAACGCACCTTCGCCGGCATGGGAGTCCTTGCCGCCATGGGCCCGCGAGGCGATTCGCGACCTCCAACCCACAAACAACCAGATCCCAAGTGAGCAGCCGTCTTCACCCTCACGTAGCCAAATCGAACCCCGTCTGAGCGAACCAGCCTCCCCCAAGCCAGTTCCGCAATCTACAGCGCCGCCGGCTCAGGCGCGCCCGCCAGCGCCAACTCGCGAGGATTCGACTCCACGGCCGTCGGCGCATACGCCGCCACGAAGTTCACCAACGGAGCAATCTCCAAGCCCCGTGCCTGAATCTCTTGGCGATAAGAACGAAGTTGCGGCCCCCCCCAATTCGGCAGCGCCGTTCCAGTGGCCGCGGCCGCCCGCCGCTCGGCCTGCCTCCCCTCCTGCTCAAGAAACGCCGTTCGGCGCCGATCGTCCTGCTCCGGCGCCACCAGCGCCGAGCGTGCCTCGCCCGTCGGGAGCCGCCGAACCACAGCGTTCCCCGTTGAGGTCTCAGAGTGAGTTTGACTCCCAGTTTAACAAGATCCTGTTGGAGGCCGCCCAGCGAGCCGTCCGTTCGGAATCGGCCGATGGCGCGTCCGATGTGGCAGGATCACGCGAATCGTTCTTAACCCCGCTAGTGCGGAGGATGCAGGAGTTTGTAACCGAGCAGCGCAACGAACAGTGGCGACATCGCGCGGGGCCGCGCGGGAGAAGTCACCGCGGATCGGATTGGAGTCTGACGGAGCGTTTCGATATTCCTGAACTTTCGCTCCCCACAACGACCGCGATGGACGGTCCAAGTAGCGACGCCGGGTATCTCTCGCTTTTGGCTACGCCCGCGCTGGCGGGGCTGGTGGCCTTGCTGGCCGTCCCGTTATGGAGGCGTTACCGTGGCCGTCTCGTCTGGTGGCTTCACGGAGCGCCGCCATTCAATTTAGAGAAGCTTGCCGTTTCCGACCCCAGCGAGCTGGTGCAAGCTGTTGATCAGTTCTTGATTTATCGATTTGGCGGACGGGCCGCTTGGTGGCATTGTGGGGCGGTAAGACGTGCGTTGACAGAGTTGGCTCCTCTATGGCAGGACGAAATAGCGCGGCTGGTGTCTACCTACGAGTTGGCTCGCTATGGTCCGCGTGGGCGGCCCATCGAGCCAAGCCAGATCGTTCAGGCGATCGCCACACTTCGCAGGATATCCGAGTTGCATATTGCCGAACGCAACTCCGCCCTCCAAACGGCCCCTGCGTAACAAGAAGCGTTCCGAACGGCGGAAAGGACGCAGACTCGCTACCTGCTTGCCCCGAAAAAGTTCGCAAGCAGGGGCCTTTTGCAGCCATCATGTAGAAGCCAACCCCAATGATCGAGCTGTTACTGAGGATACAAGAGCGTAGGACGCGTCGCTGGATGGTCATTGGCGTCTTGGCCTTGGTTGGGGCGACGAGTTGGCTGTTATCGTCAGGCGTTTCGGCCCAAGAACGCGTTCCCGAAGAACAATGGAAACGTGGCTACCACGGGCTTACATCGTTGTGCCGCGCGCTAAAACTAGAGCCGAGCGAAGACGCCGCGGCGTGGCGGCGCACTCCGCCGCGTCAGTCGCTGCTGGTGGTGCTAGGGGCGTTTGACCGCTTGCCCGTCGCCGACGTGGAGGAGTATCTGCGTCAGGGCGGCGCCGTGCTGCTTGCCAGTGACCGGGGCGAGCGCGGAGTCGTGCGGTTAACCGGCATCGACCTGATTCGCGGCCCCTTACAAGCGGCGAGCACAAAAGCGTCGTTCCAGGACTTTCGCGACTGCCCTCTGGTTAGCCGCATTGAGGAAGGCCATCCAATTACCGATGGCGTGCTGCGCATCGCTACAAACCGGCCAGGGGCGGTTTTTGTCGTCCCGTCGGGGCGTTCGCACTGGCGTACGCTGGCGTACTTGCCCCGCATGCAGGATTTCTGGGCCAGCGGTTTGCCGTTGATCGTCGAGCGAGAAACACCCGCGGGTGGGCGGATCGTGGTGGCGGCCGACCAGTCGATTTTCTCCAACCAGATGCTCTTCCATGAAGACAATGCTCAACTGGCGGTCAACGTTCTGCAGTGGCTCTCGCAGGGCGAGCGAACCCGTGTACTTCTTGTTGACGACCAGACGGTAATCGCCCCCCCCACCCCAGAACAAGTCGAGATCGAGATTCCGCCGCCCACCCCAGAACAGGTGCGCGAGGCGCTGCGCAACTTACCGCCCGAGAAACTCGTTGCATTTGCCAATACCGTCATCGCCGCCCTAGAGGACGAGAACTTACCGAATGAATTTCTCGCCTTCCTGATGGACAAATTCTCGGACCGCACCCATCGTCGTTTGTTGGCTTTCATCGCAACGGCGATACTGGGATTCGTAATCATGTTGCGGTTGTTTTCGGATACGGCGGCCGATGGTGTGGCGGCCGAACGAGGCGAATCGGCGGCCCGCCTGGCGCCCCGCGAGCGACCGTGGGTGGAGCGTCAACACGCGGCCGCGGCGTTGCTAGAAAGATTCCGGGCCGATGTGGCCGCGCCGGCTTCGGTTCCCTGGCCTGTATTCACATCGCGGTTAACAATCGCCCGCCGCCCGTTGGAAACACGTCGCCTACGACGCGCCTTGAATCAAGCCAGCCGACGTCTAGCTCCGCGTGAACGCCGGTACTGGACACGTTGGCGACTCAAGCGGCTTAATCAGCAATTAATCGCGGCGCGGCGTCTGTGGACGACCGGCGCCCTGACTTACCTTTCGTCTGAATCGAGCGGATCGCCAACATCGTGAACTTAGCTGTTGATCTGGAAGCTGTGGCCGAAGAGGCCCACGCACTGCACCGCGCTACCTTGGAAAGCCTAGGAAAGTCCTTGGTCGACCTGGACGAGGTGGTGACGCTGGCTTTAATCGCCGTGGTGGGAAGCGGGCACGCGCTGTTGGAAGGCGTGCCCGGCACCGCCAAGACGACACTCTGCCGCGGATTAGCGGCGGTGTTGGGATTGAATTACCGCCGTATCCAGTTTACGCCGGACCTATTGCCGTCGGATGTGACCGGCACACGCATCTTGGACCGGCACGCATCGCAGTTTGTGTTCCAGCCTGGCCCCATCTTCTGCCAGTTTCTGCTAGCCGACGAGTTGAACCGAGCGCCGGCCCGCACGCAATCGGCGCTTTTGGAGGCGATGCAAGAGCGCCAAGTGACGATCGAAGGCGAAACGCACCGGCTAGGTCGGCCGTTCATTGTTTTCGCCACCCAGAACCCCATCGAACAGGAAGGAGTTTATCGGCTTCCTGAAGCGCAACTTGACCGCTTTCTCTTTCGTATTCGCGTGGGTTATCCCAGCCGGCAGCGCGAAGTGGATCTGCTCGATCTACAAGAGAAGGCCGCACATGAACTCACGCCTCTGTGGGACGCCGACCAGATCCAGCGTTTGCAGGATCACGTCGACCGCGTGTACGGCGCTCGCGAGCTGAAAGAATACATTGTGGACCTAATTCGCGCAAGCCGCGAACATTCCGATGTGTTGTTGGGCGCCAGCCCCCGCGCCGCAATCTATCTCTTGCGGGCCGCACGGACGCGCGCGTTGCTGCATGGACGAACGTACTTTACCGACGAAGATGTACAAGCGGTGGCTCACCCGGTGCTGGATCACCGCTTGATTATTCGCCCCGAAACCGAGCTATCGGGCGGCACGGTGGCCGAGATCATCGACGACATTATCCGTTCCGTTCCCGTAAGAGGCAGTGCGTGATTATCACCTGGCGAGCACGCTCGTTAGCGGCGGCGGCCGCGCTGGGGCTGGCTGTGGGCCTGATCTTGCGCAAAGAGGCCATGGCCCTCTGCGCGCTCACCTTGCTGCTTTGGCTGGGCTTGGAGTGGCTCAACTTCGCCTGGCGTACTGCCGAAATCAACGTGGCGTTCTCGCAGGCCCGGCGGCGACTGGACGAACAGACGCGCCCGGCGCACGTGCTGGTGGTGGACCAGCCAGTGGAAGTCGACGTGGAGATTCACGCCGCTCGCCGCCTGGCGGGGCTGCGCTGCGTTCTGGAGGACTCGCTGCCGCAAGAGTTAACCGTGGTGGAAGGTTCGTCTGCGCTCACGGTCCCTATCCAAGGCGGCGAGACGCTGCGCTGGCGATATGTTGCGAATCCGGCAGTCACTGGAAAGATCACGCTGCCGGGGTTGCAATTGACCGTGAGCGACCCGCAAGGCCTGTTCCGTTTGCAGCGGTTTGCGCCGCTGCGTCAGGAGTTGACCATATGGCCGTTTCTGGTGCGCCCGCAAGCGACGGTTTCGGTGCTAAAGCAGCAGAACGTACAGATGTTGCCGGGCGCCCATCGTAGCCGCCGGCCAGGAATCAGCACCGAGTTGTTGGGCATTCGTGACTATCGTCCTGGCGATCCGCCGCGCACGATCGCCTGGAAAGCCACAGCTCGGCTCGGCCGCCTAATGACATGCGAGTACGAAAGCGAAGTCCCCGTCCGAGCAACGATTGTGGCTGACCTATCGCCCCGACACTTCGTAGGCCGGCCGGGACCGGCGCGGGCGGATCGGATCATCGCCGCCGCGGCGTCAATCGCGCGGTTGCTTCTGGCCGATGGTGATCCGGTGGCCAGTCTCACCGTATCGCGCGGGGAGCAAACATGGCTCCCTCATGGAGCAGGCGAACGGCATCTGGCCCGGCTCTTGTTACGATGGCTATCGTTCACCCGGCCGCTTTCGGTCGACCGCCTGCACGTCGACGCGTTGACACCGTTGGCGTGGACCTGCGCCTTCCGTCGCTTTCCCGAGTTGTTCGACTCGGCGGTTAATCGCCCGCGCGTGCGAATGTTCATGCGCGGGCGGTTGCGGCAATTGGCTCGCCAACGCCAGCAGTTAGCGTTGGCGTTAACCGAGATTTACGACGGAGAGCCGGGCTTGGCCATGCGTCTGCGGTTCGATGATCGGCTGTATCGCGTTTACTGCCGGCGCCTTTTGGAAGAGCATCGCGGCCTGGTTGACCTGACGCTCCTGCCCGACGAGCCAACCAGCAAGGCCGCCGATGAACAGCTCACAACCGACGCAATTGCTCAGGGAATCTTGACGGGCGTGGCCCGCGCAAGTGACAACGAACTTTTTGTGATCGTCGCTGCGCTTCCCGAAGCACGATCGAATCGTGAGCGTCTGCTGGAAGCAGTCCGCGTGGCGCGCGCTCAATACCATCGGATATTAATGGTCGATGTAACGCTTGAGCGTGTTACGCCGCAGGTGCAAGATCCCGTTGCCCGGTACATTCTTGCGGAAGCCGCCGCTGCGCCTAGGGAAAACGCCTATGCCGAGTTCGAACGTGAACTGATTCGCTTGGGCGGCAAAGTGGCGCAGTTGGAGGACGTGCGACTCTTGGAGAAGGTGGCGGCGGAGATTGAGATTTTGCAGTCGGGGCGATCGCGCGCAGCGGGAGGCGGCCGATGAACTATCAAGAATGGCGTCGCGTACTGCAAGCTTGGTGGAGCGGCGAGGCTTCGCCGGGGCTTGCACCTTCGATGCGCGACCAGCTTGTTCTTGCGGCAGCTTTGCTCGTCAGCGCTGGGTTGATGTGCCTGCTCTGGGAGGCGCCGGGCTGGTCGAAACTGATCTTGCTGCTGGTGACTGTTTCGGTGTTGGCGTCACGGTCGATCGTTCCCGTACTTGCGATCCTGGCGTGGGTTTGGCTAGGTCCTTTGGTGCTTGAAGGAACCACGTGGATTGCGTTCGATCGCCTGTGGTTTGCCGATGTACTGTTGACGATGGCGCTACTGGCCTTCGTCATCTTCACTTTGCGTTTCTTGACCCTTCAAAGTGCGCCCAAGCGAAAGACATCGCTAGGAGAACGAGACTCACCAGGCGTCGAGCAACGACATGATTCCACCCGCCGGCCGCTGGATGGTGTGGTATGGCGTTTCACCTTGGCGCCCATGCTTGCCATTGCTTTGCTGTGGCTGGCGCCGAGGGAAGCAATGCACTTCAACGCCCTGCGGCTGGCGCCTCCCGTGTACCGGGCGTTATTGTTCTTCTGGGGGCTTGGTTTGGCCGCGGTACTGCTGGCAAGCGCTGTATCGCTGCTTACGTGGCGGAAGCTAACGCCCCGGCAGGCCGCTATCCACGTGCGTCAAACAGTGCTGGACGAACTAGGGAGCGAGAGTGCATCGCTGGAACGAGCACGGGCGAAGATTCACGGGCAACGTGGACGAGGTGCATAATGCGAATGCTCATTCGAGAGATCATCGGCTGGGTGCTGGTTCTTACAGGCCTGGCGTTAATTGGGTTCGTACTCCACCTGGCGCTCAACCGAAGCGTTATCGAAGCCGTGGCTCTTTCGTTGCCGTCGACGGTGGTGTTTCGCGCCGGTATCAGCCTGGTAAAACTAGCAGCCGCCGGACGCATCGCCGCACGGCTGTCGCAAGTCGAACAAGGACAGGCCCGCGATACAACCGCGCGCCGCCCGGCCTGACCGCCTCCGCTCTGTTCTTACTGAACTCCAGGAGCATCCATTTGACGACGCTTTCCCACGGTGTGGCGTGTTCCGCTTGCGGTCAGAATCTCTACCCAGCCACGTCTTTTCGCCAGACATGCTGATCGCCGTGCTCGTTACAGGGCCCTGGGGCGTCCACATGCTCATGCGTGCTGAACTTGCCCGCGCCTTGGTGTAATCTAATGCGGGTAATTAACGAATCTCTCCATCCAACCCTGGGGTTTCTATGAAACATCTTGCCACGTTGCTGGTTGGGCTTACCGTTGCGTCGTTTTGTGTTGTAGGCGTCGCGGAGGAACCGTCGTCAGGCGTGACCTTGCCGCTGTTCGATGGCCATACGCGCCAAGGCTGGCATGCGATGGGTTGCGAGGCGGCGGTGGAAGATGGAGCGTTGATTCTCAAGGCGGGCAACGGATTCGTGCGAAGCGATTACCGCTACCGCAACTTTATTCTGGAGTTGGAATGGAAACCGCTTAAGAACCAGGAATGGGACTCGGGAATTTTCTTCCATGCAGAGCCGCCACCCGCAGGCCAACCCTGGCCGCGGCAATATCAGATTGACTTGCGTCAGGGACAAGAAGGAACTCTGTTGGGTGTCCAAGACGCCCGAGGAAATGGACTCGTCCGAGCCGGCGAATGGAACCGTTTTCGGTTAACGGTCAACAAGGGCGTCGCGGCGTTGGAGATCAATGGCAAGCCGGCATGGCGGAAGGAGAACCTGGCGACCACCGACGGCTACATTGGCTTTCAAGCCGAGGTTCCCTTGGGCGGCCCTTTCGCCTTCCGTAACATTCGCGTGACGGAATTGGATGCAAAGCCGCTTTTCAACGGAACCGATCTGACCGGCTGGGAAGGCGCCTCAAGTCCTGCTGAAACGTGCTGGAAAGTTGAAGATGGGGCCATCGTCTGCACCGGCGAAAAAGGCACATGGCTGCGCAGCGTCGAGCAATACGGCGACTTTTGTTTGCGACTGGAGTACCGGGTCTCGCCCGGCGGCAACTCGGGCGTTTACGTGCGCGTGCCTAAGGACGGCAATCACCATGGCAAAGATGCAGGTGTCGAGATTCAAGTGCTGGACGATCACCACCCCAAGTACGCCAATCTGCAACCGTATCAATACACCGGCAGCGTTTACGCCGTGGCGCCTGCTGAATTGCATGTAGGCCTGCCCGCAGGGGAATGGAACCGATTGGAGATCAACGTCCAAGGCGACCATTACCGGATCACCCACAACGGCGTGGTCATTGTCAATGCCGACGCACAATCGCACCCCATGCTCGCCGAGCGTTTGAAACAAGGTTATCTCGGTCTACAGAACCACAACACCCACGTCGCGTTCCGTAACCTGCGGCTCGTGGACCTTGGTCAACAAGAGGCGTCGGCTCCGTAACGCGGCGAAATGCCATGTTGCCGTCATTCGCCCTCCGCTCTGTTACTAGCCGCGTCGGAGTTCTTGCCTTTTCCATCGCCGGAATTGATTTCAACCAGAGCCGCAGAAGTAAAGGAAGGCTTTGGAGTTTTCTTCAGGTGCGTTTCAGGCTTAGAGGCTCCACCGAAAGCATGCCGGGGCTTACCCATCGCTGAGCGTCGCTTGTATCTGCAGGGTCATCGGTTACGATAGGCGGCGGCTACTCGCCCACATCCGCCAGGAACGATTATGTCCGCTTCTGAACTTGCTCCTCCGCTTACCGACTCAACGGCGCCATCGGTTCAGGGGCGGCTGTGTCTGATGATGTTCCTGCAGTACTTCATCCAAGGAAGCTACTTGCCCATTGCGTCGGTCTACGTGCAAGACGCCTTGGGGTTTACCGCGGCGCAGGTCGGCTATTTTGGCATGGCGCTGGCGTTAGGACCGATCCTCACGCCGTTTTTGTTCGGCCAACTGGTGGATCGGTATTTCGCCACCGAGCGCGTGCTGGCTGCTTGTCACTTAGCGGGCGGCGCCCTGATGTTGCTCCTTTACACACAAACCGAGGCGTGGACGGTCATCGGACTGGGGGCCCTCTATTCCATTCTCTATGTGCCCACCATGATGCTGACCAACGCGCTCTCCTTCCATCACCTGCGGAATCCCGACCGCGAGTTCCCCAAAATCCGCCTGTGGGGGACCCTTGGTTTTGTGGCCCCAGCGTGGTGGATCGAGATGGTTTGGCTATCGGGCCTGGAAGGTCAAGAGTTGAACCAAGCGCGCGGGCTGGCTTTTATGCTCTCGGGCGCCGCCAGCATTTTGATGGGACTGTATTGCTTGTCGCTGCCGCACACGCCGCCTCAGCCTAGCAAAGCCCGAGACTTCGCCCCGGGCGCCGTGGTGCACAGCTTTCTCACAAAGCGGAACCTGCTGGTGCTGTTGGTCGTCACGCTCCTGGTCGGGGTGACGCATCAGTTCTTCTTTGTGTGGAATAGCCCCTTCCTCAAAGACATCTTGCGTAGCGGCGGTTGGGCCGGAGCCTACGAGCAACGGATCGCCTCGATCGGTCAAATATGCGAAGTAGCGGTTATGGCGGGGCTCGGTTGGGCGGTAGTCCATTGGGGCTTCAAGCGGGTGATGCTGCTGGGGATTGTGGCGTACACGGTGCGGTGCTTGATCTTTGCAGCGGTGTTCGCCTTCGCGATCCCGTTTGAAGTTCGCTTGGTTTCGGCCGGTATCGGCCAGGCCTTGCACGGATTCTGCTTTGGGTGCTTCCTGGCCGTAGCGTTTATGTACATCGACGCGGTCATTCCCAAGGATCTGCGTGGCAGCATGCAGACGTTATATGGCACGTCGATTCTGGGATTGGGGTTCTTTCTGGGTGGACTTGTCGGAGGTTGGTCCGGCGAGCTCTTCACCACCGCGGTCGACGCCATCCCCTTGCGCGAGACGCTCGGCCTAACCACCACGGCCGGTTTGGTGGAGTTCGCCGGCAAAGATAATGAAACGATGGTCCGCGACTGGCCGGGCATCTGGCTGACAAGTGCGGCGATTGCGGCGTTGGGCCTGGCGATCTTCGCCGCTGCGTTCCCGCCAACGCGACGCGAGAGCGCTAGCGAAGAGGCTTGAGATCGTTGGCCAAGCAGTGCGTCTCGTTGCCGCAGCCTTGAGAACCGCGCCATGAAGGGCAAGCTCAGCGAGGTCTCGCCGCGTTTGAAAAATCGCGTTAATCTCGCTTCTCGATTGCGGTTCTCAGAACGAGCGAGCAGGGGCGGATAAGTTCGCCGTGGTGGACTCCACATCCACCTAGGAAGCTACTGCGTTCCTGCTCGCTTCCTAGGTTTTGCTGCTGCGAGTTTCTCGATCTTCGTCACCGCTTAAGCAGCCTCTGCTTGCCGGGCTGATTTTCCATTTGGCGGCGAAGGGGCGTCGCGCACCGTATTATTCTTCCTCTCGCAGGCTGCGCTCCAACCTGGCCAAGGCGGCCATCAACTGGCTCCAGTGGATTACCACGTCGTACGTTTCCAGCCGAATCCCATCTTTCCGCCCGAAGCCTCGTTCGTTCAGGAAGATTTCATCTCCCAAGACGTGCATGCCGCGGAATTCCAGTTGGGCGAGTTTCTCTTCGGGCGAGTTTTCGTCCAAAGTGAGGGGCAAGGTTTGCCCGATCGCCTGATGCACCGCTAACAATGCGGCCTTTTCGGGGTCGTCAGCCGAGATAATTGTTCGCAAGGTTCCTGATTCAACGTAGTACTTGGCCATGATGGCGTTCCTTGATGGACGATGGGAATAGAAGCTGGAGAAGGGAATTACTCGTTCGTGTGCTCGAAAGACTGTCCGCCACGCGGGCAGCCACCTTAGTTGTTGTTGGGATCGAACCCGTCAAGTACGCGACGCCAGGCGTCAACCGGCGATTCGCGCTGGAGATAGGCGAGCAGATCGAAGGTCACGAAACGTTCAGGCGGGCGACGAGCGCCGGGCTGGGTAACGATGACCTGCTCGGCCAGACGGCGACGATGCTCGGCCCCATCGTCGCTGCCCCAACCTTCGCCCCACCACTGAATGGATTCCAAGGCGGCCTCGTGAGGATCTTCGGCGAAGACGGTGATCTTGAGCGAGCCAGAGTGAACGTGATATTTAGGCATGGGTGATTCCTTTCGTGTTGAAGGACTTCCGTGATGACCTCCTGACGGTGTTACTTATCGCCGGAAAGCGGACACGTTCGGTCACTGGCCGAAGAAAAATTGGGAACGATTTCTTTCGGGCCGGCTTCACTACGCATTTCGCAAGAGGGCGGTTCTTTCAATGCGACCCGCAGACGCAGCATAAGAGGCGCCTGACAAAGTAGGCAAACTTTTCAGTCACTCCGCCACCGTAGACGATTAGCACTTTTGCGCCCCGGCTCGCGTGGTGCGACAACCGGCGGCGTCACCGGCAGCCGCAGCCTCGCTTACATAGGTCAACCGAAAGGGGGCGAACCAATCGGCAACGCTCCGAGTATGTGGGCGCACGCGTTTGGGTTGCCCCCATGCGGGGTTCAGGCTATCGTTATGACTGAGGCCATTGAACCATCGCTCCCGCCAACCCCACCCATCCTGGGGAAAAGCCGCTCATTCTGAGCTTTTTACTTTGATGCCTTTCTCTAACTTTCCATCTCGATTCCCCCAGATCGATGTTCCCATGGCGGGCTCTCCGTGTGGCAAGTTGGTGAAACTGCGTCAACTGACGCCGCCCTGATTTCGGGACAGGCGCCCGCCGCGCCAAAGATTATGCAGCACGGCGGTTCGCGGCTGATGAGAAAGGCGATTGGGCCGAAATGGATTCTCGACTCGGCTGTTACCAGCGATTCCCTTGGGCGATTCCCTTCTTCCCCTCCATCGATGACTGATATTGACCCCACGATTCGTCGCGAGGTGCAGCGGCGCCGCACCTTCGCTATCATCTCTCACCCTGACGCCGGCAAAACCACGCTGACAGAGAAGTTGCTCTTGTTTGGCGGTTGCATCGATGTGGCCGGCGCGGTGCGCGGCCGCAAGACGCAGCGCACCGCGACTTCGGACTGGATGGAGCTGGAAAAACAGCGCGGCATCTCGGTTAGCTCCACGGTGCTCGCCTTCGATTACGAAGGGTGTCGCTTGAACCTGCTCGACACGCCAGGCCACCACGATTTTAGCGAGGACACCTACCGCACCCTCATGGCCGCTGATTGCGCGGTGATGGTCATCGACCTCGCCAAGGGGGTCGAAACGCAAACCGAGAAGCTCTTCCAAGTTTGCAAGCTACGGCGCATTCCGGTTCTGACCTTTGTTAACAAGGTGGATCGTCCCGGCATGCCGCCGTTGGAGGTGCTCGCCGAGATTGAGTCGAAACTGGGCATCGAGGCGGTTCCCCATAATTGGCCGCTGGGCTCTGGGCATAGTTTCCGGGGCGTCATCGACATAGCCGACCGCGCGGCGCACATTTTTGATGATCGCAATAACGAACTTCGCATCAGTTACCGCACCGTACCGATGGACGCCCTGGACGGCGCCAATTTGGATTCCGCTGCGGTCCAGCAAGCGTGCGAGGAAGTGGAGCTACTCGAAACCACAGGCGCCGGGTTCGACCAGGCGAGGTTCTTAGCGGGCGAGATCACTCCGGTATTCTTCGGCAGCGCTTTGACCAATTACGGCATCGAACATTTCCTGAACGGGTTCCTGAAACTTTGCCCGCCGCCCTCGCCGCGCGAAAGCGATCTGGGCCCCATCCCGGTGGCCCGGCCGCAGTTTGCCGGCTTTGTGTTTAAGATTCAGGCCAACCTTGATCCTCGCCACCGCGACCGAATCGCCTTTGTCCGGGTGTGCGCTGGCAGGTTCCGGCGCGAAATGGAAGTTTTCCATCCGCGCAGCGGCAAGAAGATCAAGTTGAAACGCGCTCACCGGCTCTTCGCGCAAGGCCGCGAGACGATGGACGAAGCTTACCCAGGCGACATCCTCGGTTTGGTGAATCCGGGCGAGTTTCACCTGGGCGACACCATTTGTGAAGGCGAGGCGCTGCATTTCGAACCATTGCCGCAGTTCTCACCCGAGCATTTTGCGATTCTTCGCTGCCCTGACACGTCGCGCCGCAAACAGTTCGACCGCGGGATGGCGCAGCTAACCGAGGAAGGCGCTATTCAGGTCTTCAATAACCCTTCCGCCGTTCGACGCGAGCCGATTCTGGCGGCGGTCGGCGAATTGCAGTTCGATGTTGTGCGGTTCCGTCTGGAAAGCGAGTACAACACCGCAACCGAGATCCAATGGCTGCCGTATAAGGTCGCACGCTGGGTCAGCGGCGACGCACAATCGGTGCAGAATCTCAAATTGCCTTATGCGTCGGTGTTAGTCAAAGATCAACTGGGACACCTGGCGGTGCTGTTCACGTCGGCCTGGGAAGCCGAGTACTGCCAACGTGAAAATGCAAACGTCATCTTCTCTCCGATTCGGACTTCTCCCACATTTCAGGCCGTAAGCGTCTAGCCGGCGCGTTCTCCCAGGAGGATCATCGGGGGCAAGCGTCTACATTGCGTCAGACGCTTGTCCCAGACGCTGCACACCGCGCTGGCGGCTTGAGGCCTCAGCGCTTTGGCGGAAGGGCCGCGAGCGTGCATTGGCAGCCATTTTGCGATGCTTGAGATGCGGGTCGTGGCCCTGGTCGTGAACGCTTCGACGTGCGACTGGCCGACAGCCAAGGCGAGGCGGAGCTACTGCCGCACTTGTCACTTCGGACTCGCGGCGAACTGCGACCGCTGCTGAGCCCACGAAAACAGGTTCCTTTGGGGCGCCGTGGGTAAGGTCCGCCATCGCAAGAGCAGGACCGTTGACGCCTTCCCTTGGGAATTGGAGCTGAAAAGCCGTGGCCGGCGTCACCCGAACATGGTCCGCGTTGCGGCGCTGCCCGGCTAGTAATCGTCGGTGACGATAATGGCTCCCAGGTTGTAATCACTTTCGACCTCGCCCCGAAAGCCGTGGCGTTCGAGCACGGCGGCCACAATCCGCTTCATGATCGGGCTGTTGCCGGTGATGATGCGCATCGGCGTTTCGTGTCGGAGTACGAAATCTTCAACCACCAGTTCCACCTGATGGTGCCGGATTCCATGCAGGTCGAGTTCATCCATGTGGGTCAAAAGTTCACAGCGTATCCAGGTTGGTCGCCCCGGTGGGCGTCGCACGCAAGGCGAATGTAGGGCCTTCTTCTGTTTTACCAGAATAGCCCGAATACGACCCAGAGACTCACGGCCATTAATACGGCCGCCCAACCGACGGGCCGCAACCAGACCGGGGGGGCCGTAGCAAAGGGAGATTCTAGCAACGGAGGCAAAGCTTCGCGGCTACGCTGAAGCCAGCCTTGTTCGGCAAACGCCACGACTGTTGATTCCGCCGATTGCCGTCCCAGCACGGCCGTAACTAACCCCATCGTCACGGCCGTCACGATCAACGAAACGCTCAGCGCCATCCACCGTTCCGAAAGCCAATCGGGCATCCACGCGAGGTCGATAAACTCTCGATCCACCAGCGCCAGCACCCCATAGAGCGAGCCGGCAGCCAGACCGATTAAGCCGCTCCGGTGATGAACGCGCGTCGCCACCCCCAGCACGTACATCGTAAAGAGCGGCGTCACAAAGACGGGGATCAACGTTGTGAACGCTCGAATCATGCTTTGTTGACGCAGGATAAAAGGCAGATAAAGGAAGCCAAGCGTGAGTATGCCGACAGTGGCGATCCGCCCAACCAGAACGTAATGCGCGTCCTCGCGGTCGCGCACCAGGAAACGGGCGTAAATATCGCGAGTGAAAATGGCGGAAAGGGCTGAGCCCATGGAGTCGAACGTGCTGACGGCCGCCGCCGCCACTCCTGCCACAACCAATCCTTTCCAGCCGGGCGCCAGGAAGCGGTTCGCCAGAATCGGGTACACCTCGTCGGCCGTCTTCATTGTTTGAAACTCGGGCAAGTCCAAGGCCCGGGCAAACACCCCCATGCAAGCGCAAGCGACCATAACCGGCATACTCAGGCCGACGCCCGCCACCGCGGCCATTTTCATGTCCCACAAAGAACGCGCTCCCATAAGCCGCATTGTTTGTGTGTGATTGACGGTCCAATATCCACTGCCGATGATCGACCAGCCGAGCACCACCAAGAGCGGCGAAGTGTATCCTGTGTCGCCGTGGAAGCGGCCGACATGCGGAAGATCCTCGAGGGGACGCCCCTGAGATTCGCCCAGTTCACGCAGCGAAGCGTTCATCCCGCTCCAACCGCCTACCGCCTGCCAAATGGCGACAAAAATCACCGCGCTGGCCGCCAGGATGATTAGCCCTTGGCAAACATCGGTCCACACAACCGACTTCAGCCCACCCCAAGCAGTGTAAAAGCCCGCCAGCACGACCATCAGGATAATGAGCGTCCAGGCCATCGACGACGACAGATTAACCAACCGTGTGAGCAACAGATAGACAGACCAGGTCATCAGCCCCAACATGCTACTGCGGTACTGCAACTGAATGACGGCACTGGCGGCGCGAGCCGCCGGTCCGAAGCGGGCCTCCAGGTATTCGGCGTTGGTGTAAAAACCCATCCGATAGATCGACGGTACAACCAGAAACGCCGCCAGCACGCCCCCGAGGACGCTGCCAATAGCGTAAACGCTGATAATGTGTAAACCTTCGTTGAAGGTGTTGCCGGTTACGCTCACCAGGTCGGCGTTGTCTACGTTGGTGGCGAACATCGAGAATCCGATTACCCACCATGGCAATGCCCGCGCGCCGAGGAACCACTCGCTGCTCGTCTCGGTTCCTCGAGCTAAGTAAAACCCATACAGGATCACAGCGCCGTTCAATACGAAGACGATCAGCCAATCGAGAAGCGTCATGCGGCCGATGGAAAGGTTGGAGGTTCAGGGGGGAGAAAAGGAACGCAAGGTAAGCCGTGCGGCGCGGAGGAAGCCTGGGATCAACCGCTCCAAGGTATGTCTTGGGGGAGTGAAATCATCTCGAAAAGCAACCGCCGCCCGAGCAGAGCAGCGACTAGGTTAGTTGTCATGGCTTGCCGATCGGTTTAGATTCTCATGCGCCGTTCGTTGCGGCCATGTTTAGCGTGTCCACACCCCTTGTGCAACCAATTTCTCTCCCACCCCTATCCCTTTTGTGCGCATGTGGGGGACGGCTTCTTGCCTGTCCCACCCGATGCTCCGTCTCCTAACTCCCTCGGCGCTCTCTATGCGAATCACCGAAATCGTTTGCCAGATCCTGCGGATCGAAAAAGTCGAGGCCAAGACCGCCAGTAGCCAGGATTCGGTGCTGGTACGAGTTCGAACCGACACGGGACTCGAAGGCATTGGCGAGGCCGACTCCTCGCCCGAGATGGTCAAAGCTGTTATCGACGCGCCGTTCAGCCACAATATCGCCACAGGACTGCGGGCGCTTCTGGTGGGCGAGAACCCCTTAGAGACGGACCGGCTCTGGGAAAAGATGTATCGCGCCACCCTCTATTGCGGCCGACGGTCGCTGGTAATCACGACGATGGCCGCGATCGATATGGCGCTGTGGGACCTCAAAGGAAAGCACTACGGCGAGCCGATTCATCGCCTCTTGGGCGGTAAACGACACGACCGCATCCTCGCCTATGCCTCGATCCTCTTCGGCCGCGACGGAAAACATACGGCCGAAATTGGCCGCCGATGGCGCGAAGCAGGCTACCGCGCCATGAAGTTTGGCTGGGAGCCAATGGGGCAGAACGAAAAGTTGGACCTGGATTTGGTGCGAGGCGCGCGGGAAGGGGTGGGCGACGACGGAATCGTGCTGATCGACGCCGGCTGTGTGTGGGACGCCCGCACGGCGCTACGTCGGGCGCATCAGTTCGCCGAGTTTAATATCGGCTGGCTGGAAGAGCCGCTTTCGCCCGACGATTATGACGGATATCGCTGGCTGCGCGATCGCTCGCCAGTGCCAATCGCCGCGGGCGAGGAGGAGTGCGGGCGGCAAGCGTTCCGCCCACTTATCGACCGTCAGGCGCTCGATGTGTACCAGGTCGACATCTCGCGAAACGGCTTCACCGATAGCTTCTACATCAAGCAGCGGGTGGAAGAGATTCATGCTCGGCTTTGTAATCACTGCTACACCAGTCCGGTTACGGTAGCAGCCAGTTTGCACTGGCTTAGCACCTGCCGCGACGCCTTTTTGTTTGAAGATTGCGTTGAGGATTCCCCCTTGCGTCATGAACTGACGCACGAAAAGGTGCAAGCGCACGATGGGTGGATTGAGGTTCCCGACCGGCCAGGATTGGGCGTAACCTTGAACGAAGATTTTGTCGCCTCGCGGCTGGTGGCCGAATCGCGTTAGTTTGGGTTATCCCGGCGAAGAGGTCGCCTTTACTCCGCTTTAGGCTTCGCTGGTAAAGCAAAAGATCCGCCGCTTTCCGATTCGCCTGGAAGGTTTCGCCTTCCCCACGGGCGAGCGAGGCTCATCTTCTCGTTGCTGAGGGCGACGAAGTGCAGTCGAAGACAAACCAAAGACGGAAGCCAGGCAAGGCGGACAACAAAGCCCACGGTGGTGCAAACGAGTGACCTTGGGAGCTTGGCCAAGAGAATTTCTTGGGGAGCGACCTTTAACGAACATTCTCTATGGATGCCATTCCGGCCGCCCAGTTTTTTTGTCCGCGATGCTCTGGCGAAGTGCCTGCCGCTGCGTCGGTTTGCCCGCACTGTGGCGCGACGCTCTCGGTGTCGCCAGAAGAACGGCGTGACCTTCTGGACAATCCCTGGGTTGTCTTAGGCCTATTGTTCTTGGCGACCGGGGCGCTGGGGCTTCCCTTTTTATGGCGCAGCAAGGGGTTCTCTCCGCTAGGGAAGCTTGTAGTCGGCGTGACTGTGACGCTTTACACGCTGCTTCTCCTTGGACTAGCCGCCTGGGCCGTAATGTGGGCCTGGCGCAGCATGGAGCAGTTGGCAGCCGTGTGACCTTGGCCAGCATACGGCGGGTCGCAACGGTTTGTTGAGTTATTCCGAAAGCGTCAACACGAACAGACGCCGTACCTTTGCAGGGCGGGCGCACTCGACAATGGCCGTCTCATCGTGTGACCTAGATTTGAGAGAAAATGGTTTCACTCCCTTGCGCCCGAGTTGTCGCTTGCTTGCCTACCTTGCTGTCGTCGCCATTGGCAACTTCTTGCTGGGCTTTGGCTTTGCGGCCTGGCGAGAACGCTACCTGACCGCCGCGCCGCCCCCGGGTGCGAGTTCTCCGCCGCTCGCCGACGCCCAACCATCGGAAGAAAGCGGCCCGGTCAACGAGGACTGGTCGCTTGATGAGGACGCGTCGTCCGACGTTGAGGACGCGCCGCCAGAGGAGTCTCAAGAAGCGATCCCCCAGCCACGGGTTGATGACTGGTCCGAGACGTTTGGGCCGGTGTTTTCGCTGGATCTGCCAAAACTGCGCCGCCATTGGCTGGAACTTCAACAAGCCGCGCGTGGCGACACAACCTCTCTTACCGCTCTCACCGCCGAGTTTGCCGAAACGAGCCCATCGTGGGCGGAAGCCTTGGAGCGCGCCGCCCAACCCTTGCGCGAACTCGCCCCGGAGTTGCCTCAGTGCCGTCACTGGGCCGAGCGGCTAGAGGACTTGCTTACGGGTCTGGCTCGCCAGCTTCAGGAAGCAACCGCCGCGTTCTTGACCGCCAGCGAGCAAGACTCGCCCGATGCACTTCGCCAACTTCTGGAGCAAGAAACGGAGCGTTTGCTCCACGCGTGGCACGACCTGCGCGATGAGCGAGACGAAGCACAAGCGGCAGTCTTGGCGGCCACCGATGGGCTGGACGATCTAGCGAAAAGCCAAGCCATTGATCCCCAGACCGGCCTGCCCAACCGTCTGGGCCTCGAATTGTTACACGCCCAATGGCGGCGTGAACAAGGCGAACTAGCGCCCTGGAGTGTGGCGCTGCTCGATATCGACGGCTTTGCCCAATTCAACCAGCGTCTGGGATTAGCGGGCGGCGACCAACTCTTGGCCGGCTTTGCTACCGTGCTGGAAGACCTGGTGCGGAAAGAGCGAGGCTTTGATCGAGCCGCGCGGCGCAGCGGCGATAGCTTTGCCCTGTTTCTTGGCGATACCAATGGCGATAACGCCGTGAATAGCGTCGAACGGCTCCGGCAAACCCTGGAAGCGTCGTCATTTACAGGGAACGCTGGAGAAATCTCACTGACCGTAAGCCTGGGCGTGGCGGAAGCGAGCGATATCGAATCTCTCGCCGATGTGCTTGCCCGTGCCGAAGATGCATTGCGGCTTGCGCAGAAAAACGGCGGCAACCGCACTTGCCTGCACAACGGTTTAGAGGCCCGGGAGGAGCCGCCCCGGCCCTTCCAGGTCAAAGGGCGCATCGTCCGATTAGCCTAGCTTGCCACGGCCGAAGGGGAACGTCCCATTGCAAGATTAAGCCAGGGCGAGAGAATACAAGTCTAGGGCTTCTGCGCCGCCCGAAGCTGTTCTCTCATCGCCCCCTGTGCGCGGGGCTTTCGTCCCGCCTTACTTGGCTAAATCGCCGTGGAAAAACGCCTCATTGCCTTCCTCGTTCTCTCGACGGTGCTCATCTTCGCATGGATGCAGATGGCGGCGTGGGTGAATCCTCCGCGACCACGCCCCGAGGTCGCCCAAAAGGACGCCCCCGACCAAGCTCCGCCGCGCGAATCGTCCGATCCAGAGTCCAGCAAAGCGCCGTCCACTCCCAAGGAAGACGCCGAGGAAGACGCCCCCCAGCGGCCTCAACTCGAGTTGCAGTGGATTTCTCTCGGATCAATAGCCCCCGACAGCCCCTATCGGTTGCTGGTGACGTTGACCAATCGCGGCGGGGCGGTTGAGCGGGTTGAACTGAATCACCCGCGGTATCGCGATGTCGACGAAACAACCGGATATCTGGGGCACTTGGCGCTAACGAACGAGCCAGGCGGCGGTTGCCGCGTCAATGTGGTCGGCGATGGTACGCCCGCGGCGCTGGCGCAGCCCGTCAATGCATCGGTTGAGCCGGGGCTGAAAGTAGGCGACGTCATTTTGGCCGCCGACAAGCAGCCTCTGGCAACCGCCGAGGATTTGCGGCGATTCCTGGGAGAAGCTCTGCCGGGCAAAGAGTATCAGGTGGAGCATGGAAAAAAACCGGGAACCAAGGTTGAGTTGACCGTCCGGCGGCAAATTGACGGGCAGCCTCAATCGCTTACCTTTACCGTAACGCTGGGCGACCGGCCCATGCAGATCATTCAGCCCGAATGGAGCAACCCCGCGATTCCCGAAACCCGCCATTCGCCTTCGTTCCTGCTTACTCTGGAAAGCGTTGGCAAAACTTCCATCAGCAGCAAGGCGGAAGAGATTGCGGGGCTTCCTTCGCTCTACAACGAGCTTTGGGAAACGCATGAGATTGAAAACGGCGTTGAGTTCCGTTTTCGCGTGGACGAGCGGACCGCGCGCGAAGCCAAACTGCCGGGCCCGCTGGAGATTGTCAAGCGTTACCGCCTGACGCCCACGCCCGACGAAGGCGAAACTGCCAACCGACAGTACCACCTCGATTTTGATATTGAAATCCACAACTTAAGCGACGCGCCGCAAGAAGTCTCCTACCGGCTGAACGGTCCTAACGGCTTGCCGCTGGAAGGTTGGTGGTATTTGACCAAGATTCACCCAGACCTGTTCGCCTCGGCGGGAACGCGCGATGTGATCTGGGATCAAGTGAACTGGCGCTCGCACGAGGTGCTGGGGTGTCCTTACATTGTCAAACAGCATGAGAAGGGCCGGCGCGCCGAGTTATTCACCGAAACCGGGCCGCGTCCTGCGCCCAACGATCTGGTGGTCATGGCGAATGCCGGCGTTGACGCGCAGTACTTTGCCTCGGCGCTGATTCCTGCGGGTCCCTTCGATCCAGAAGACCCCACGCGCTATGCCTTCCAGCGTGGCTGGGCGGTGGCCCTTGAGGAAATTGACACCACCGACCCTTCACGCCGCAAGACGACCAACGTTTCGTATCGTCTGGTCAGTGTGCCGCACGAGATTGCGCCCGGCGAATTCTACAAGGAATCGTTCACGCTTTTCGCCGGACCCAAACGCCCCGATATCATGGCTGCGTATGGCCTGTCGGACTACATCGAGTACGGCTGGTTCTGGTGGGTCTCGCGCCCCATGATCCTGCTGCTGCATTTGTTTGAGAAGTTCCTGTTCAACTACGGGCTGGCGATTGTTCTGCTCACGGTTCTTGTGCGCGGCGCCATGTATCCGCTTGGCCGGCGCGCGGCGTTAAACGCCAAGAAGATGCAAGAGCTAGCGCCCGAGATGAAGGCGATCGCCGAGAAGTACAAGAACGACATGCAGAAGCGGGCCGAGGCGCAACAAGAACTGTTCCGCAAGCACGACTACCATCCGTTGAGCGGCTGCGCTCCGCTGCTCTTGCAATTGCCGATCTTCCTGGGGCTGTACCGTGCGCTATCGGTGGATATTGAACTGCGTGGCGCCTCGCTGATTCCGGGCCTGGCGTGGTGCTCGAACCTGGCCGGCCCCGATATGTTGTGGTACTGGGAGCCGTATCTGCCAGCGTTCCTTGCCGATCCGGCGCGGGGCTGGCTCGGCCCTTACTTCAACCTGCTGCCGATGGCCACCATCGCACTGTTCCTGGTGCATCAGAAGCTCTTCATGCCGCCCGCCACCGATGAGCAAACGCGCATCCAACAGCAGGTGATGACCTTCATGACGGTCTTCATGGGCGTTATGTTCTTCCGGGTGCCCGCGGGATTGTGCGTGTACTTTATTGTGTCAAGCCTGTGGGGCATCTTCGAACGCACCGTCTTGTTGCCGAAAACGACTCCGTCCGCCGGGCCAACGACGACAGGAAAGGACGATACCAAAGAGCCCAAGAAGTCGCTCTTTAACCTGGCTGGCAACGGCGCCGAAAAGCCCTTGTCGCCCAAGGAGCGCCGCAAGCAACGCCAGAAGCGCCGCTGACCGAGGGCAGATGGCCGCCACGGTCCAGGAGATTGCCCGCATCGGGTTACCCGATGTTATTGGAGCTGCGGGCGTTCGGATCGGTAGGTTTCCAGTAGCGTAAGCCAAGCGTCCATGCCCGCTCCGGTTTTGGCAGAAAGCTCTAGGACTTTCATGCCGGGGCGGACAGCCTCGATGCTGGCCTGGGCGGCTTCGCCATCGAACTCCACCGCAGCCGCTAAATCTGTCTTGGTGATAACCGCCACGTCGGCCGTGTTGAAGATAGTGGGGTACTTGCGCGGCTTGTCTTCGCCTTCGGTCACCGAGAATAGCACCAGCCGCAAATCTTCGCCCAGGTCATAAGTGGCGGGACAGACCAGGTTCCCCACGTTCTCGATAAAAAGGAAGTCCAGTTCCTCCAAGCGCCAACCTTCCAGCGCGTTCTCGACCATGCCCGCCTCTAAGTGGCACACCGTGCCGGTCGTGATCTGCCGCACCGGCGCCTCGGCGCGGGCCAGTCGGGCGGCGTCATTGTCAGTCGCCAGATCCCCTACCAGCGCCGCCACGCGCCAGCGGTCACGCAGGCGGCGCAGTGTTTGCTCCAGGAATGTCGTCTTGCCGCTACCAGGGCTAGACACCAAGCTGACCACATAGACGCCCGCTTCGTGAAACTTCCGCCGCAGGGCGCGCGCGAGCACGTCGTTCTGCTTAAGAATCTGCTGCCGCACTTGCACCAGGCGCGTCGTCGCCATTACTCCACCTCCAAAGCCACCAGATCTAGTTCACGGCCACGCACAATCTGACCGACCGCAGCGCCACACCGAACGCAGCGTAACCATTGCGGCGAAACGACATCCTGGTCCGATGCGCACACCGGGCAGTAGGCGGCGACAGGAACCTCTTCAATCACTAACTCTGCGCGTTCCAGCGCGGTCCCCATGCGAGCCGCATCCCAGGCCAAGGCAAGCGCTTCGTTCACCACGCCCGAAAGCCGACCTACTTGCACATGCACGGCCACCACATTGCCGCAGTGTTTGGCCGCTTCCTCGGCCGCCACTTCCAGCAGGCTCATGGCTATCGACAGTTCGTGCATGATCGACTGTGTCTCTTCACATGCCGTGTTGTTGCAGCGACCGTGTTTTGGTTAACAGATTCGCGGCAACTGTTCCCCAAGCAGCATAGCGACAACGCGTTGCCCGCCAATGCGCGTGATCATTGTCACCATGCCGGGGTGGTCGTCCACGATCTCGCCCACAATGGCTGCGTTGCGTCCAAGGGGGCGCCGCCGCATTACGTCCAAAAGGTTCTCGGCGTCGGTAGGGGGAACAACGGCGATGAGCTTTCCTTCATTCGCTACGTAGAGCGGATCCAACCCCAACATTTCACACGCCGCTTGCACTTCGGGCCGAATGGGGATCTCCGCCTCCACCAAGCGAACCCCCACACGCACGCCGCTGGCAAGTTCATTTAGCGCGCTGGAGACGCCGCCTCGGGTCGGATCGCGCATCCAGCGAATTGTAGGGCATGCCTCGAGCATAGCCTGCGTCAGATCGGCAAGCGAGGCAGTGTCACTTTCCAGCACCGTTTCAAACTCCAACCCCTCACGCACCGACATAATCGCAACGCCATGGTCGCCAATTGTGCCCGAGACTAACACTTTATCGCCCGGCCGCACATGGCGCATCGACAGGGACCGGCCGGGCGGAACCAGACCAACGCCCGAGGTGGTAATAAAAATCTGATCTCCTTTGCCGCGATCGACCACCTTGGTGTCGCCAGTGACTAATGTTACGCCCGCCTCTTGGCATGCCTGGCGCATCGAAGCCACGACGCGCTCCAGGTCGCGCATGGGCAACCCTTCTTCCAAGATGAAGGCCGCCGAGAGATACTTCGGCACGGCGCCGCCCACCGCCAGATCGTTCACCGTGCCATGCACGGCGAGGCGTCCAATATCGCCGCCGGGAAAAAAGATCGGCCGCACTACAAAGGCGTCGGTAGTAAAGGCGAGTCGCGGCGCTGCCGCCGCGGGGTCGGGCCACGCAAGGGTCGCTTGATCCTCCAAGGCCGCTAACGGCGCGTTGTCAAACGCGGGCAGGAACAGTCGTTCGATAAGATCCGCGGTGCGTCGTCCTCCGCTGCCGTGGGAAAGCAAAACGGTTTCATCATGGAGAAGCGGCGCGGGGCAGGTCCACTGGTCAACGCGAGGGAATTCGTCAGGCATGGCTCCTCATGGCGTGGGCAAGGCGCGCCTGGCCGTAGTGGTAGTAGGCGGCGCAGGCGCCTTCCGATGATACCATCGTCGCGCCCAGCGGCGTGGCGGGCGTGCAAGCTCGGCCAAACGCAGGACACTCGTGCGGCTTTCGGACGCCTTGCAGAATCAAACCGCTAATGCACCCCCCCGAGTCAGCAGCCACAGGCGGTGCATCGGTATCGGCGGTGAGTCTCTCGGCGTCGAACTCTTCATACGCCGGCGCCAGGCGATAGCCGCTGTTGGGAATTACGCCAATCCCGCGCCAGGCGCGATCGGTCACCGCGAAGACTTCCTCGACAATACGCCGGGCGTTTGCATTACCCTCCCAACGGACCGCGCGAGCGTACTGGTTTTCGACCCCAAAACGGCCTTCTTCCAGCATGCGCACGCAGCGATACACGCCCTCCAACAAATCGAGCGGTTCAAACCCCGTGACGACAATCGGCACGCGGAACCGCTCTGCGAGAGGTTCATAGGGCGTACAACCCGTCACCGTGCAAACATGGCCCGCGGCCAGAAATCCCTGAACGCGGTTTGTGGGAGAACCGAGCACCGCGGTCATGGCCGGCGGAACCAACACATGCGACACCAACATCGCAAAGTTCTTTATTCCCCGGCGGCGGGCTTGCCAAACAGCCATGGCGTTGGCCGGTGCGGTCGTTTCAAAACCGACGGCAAAGAACACCACCGTGCGGTCGGGGTTCTGTTCCGCAAGACGCAGGCAGTCCAGCGGCGAGTACACAACGCGTACATCGCCGCCGTTTGCTTTGACGGTTAACAAGTCGTGGCGGCTGCCAGGCACTCGTAGCATGTCGCCAAACGAGCAAAAGATCACCTCTGCACGCGAGGCCAAGGCGATCGCTTTGTCGATCAACTCTACCGGCGTCACGCACACAGGGCAGCCAGGCCCATGAACCAACTCAATCTCCGGCGGCAGCAAGTCGCTAATGCCATAGCGCACAAGGGTATGCGTTTGGCCGCCGCAAACCTCCATCAGCGTCCACGGACGTGTGGCGATTTTCCGAATCGCCGAGCACAACCGTTCGGCGGCGGCCGGGTCACGATATTCGTCCTGGTACTTCACGATTCGCCTTCCGTCGTGAATTCCTCAAGCTCGTTCATGCGGTCGAGGAAAGTAAACACTTGTTGTGCTTCTTCGGGCGAAACAATCGACAGCGCAAACCCCACATGCACAATTACATAATCGCCTACCTGGGCCTCTG
>CAYWIS010000024.1:0-5831 GCA_964458385.1 uncultured Pirellulaceae bacterium | reverse complement strand
TGCTCCAGGCACACTTTGCGGGCCACGCCGCCAAAATCGACCTTGCCCATCAGCAGGTCGTTTTCGCGAAAGGTTTCCAAGATTTGGCCGGGAACTCCAAGGCACATAGACGGATTTACTTTGGGTTTCAAACGCCAAGCAATTTGCGGGCAGCAATGGCGGCCTGCCCCAGGCAGAGGCCGCCGTCGTTCGGCGGAGTGCGCTGGTGGCGAAGAACGCGGAATCCTTCCCTTGTCAGCCGCGCCGCCACTTCTTCGGTAAGCAGCGCATTCATAAACACGCCGCCGCTGAGCGCCACGGTGATCAAGCCTGTTTGCTGACGAATACGGTTGCACACAGAGGCCACCAACTCGATCAGCGTCGAATGAAAACGGCGGGCGATCCGCGCCGGCTCGACCTGTTTGCAAGCATCTTCCACCACGGCGCGAATCAACGGGCGTGTATCAATAACCATCCCTTGCGCGCCGGTAGCGGGTCCGCCAGGGGCCGCCTGATGTTCTACCACCTCCCAAGGATAAACGATATCGGACGTGGCCGTTGCGGCCGCCCATTCCAATTCCATGGCTGCCTGCCCTTCGTAAGCAACCTGGGTGCGCAAGCCGGTAATCGCCGCCACCGCGTCAAACAGCCGGCCCATGCTCGATGTAAAAGGCGTATTAAACCGCCGCTCCCACATGGCCTCCACGGTCCTCAGCGCCGATTCAGCCACCCGTGTTTGTAATACCGTGACGCTGCACCCCGCATCTCGAAGGTGAGCCACAGCCATGCGCCACGGTTCACGAATGGCCTGCTCACCCCCAGGCATGCCGACATAACGTAGCTGCGCGGCCCGGCAGAACGTGGCGCAGTCGCCTACCAGAAACTCGCCGCCCCAAATGGCGCCGTCGGTTCCCATCCCTGTGCCATCCCAAGTGACGCCAATGGCCGGCTCGTCTAAACCATGCTCGGCCAAACAAGAGGCCAGGTGCGCGTGGTGATGCTGCACGCCGATTCGCGGCAAGCCGCGCGCCAGGGCATAGCGAGTGGAAGCGTAATCTGGATGCAGGTCGTGCGCGATCCACTCGGGGCGAATCGAGAATAACTTCTCATACAACGCCACGTCGGTTTCGAAAGCCCGAAAGGCGGCGTAGTGGTCGAGATCGCCCAAATGATGACTCAGAAACGCCTGTTCTCCACAAGCCAAGGCGAACACCCCTTTCAGTTGCCCCCCTACCGCGAGGACCGGCGCCGGGGTTGGACGCGGCAACCGCAGGGGCTGCGGGGCATAGCCACGGGAGCGTCGCACGGGGAGTTCGGCGCCGCCGATCACGCGCGTAACGGAGTCGTCGCAGCGCACATGAATTGGCCGGTTATGCAGTAGGAACAGGTCGGCAATTCCCGCCAGCCGCTGAAGCGCCTCGTCGTTTTCGTAGGCGATGGGTTCATCCGAACGGTTGCCGCTGGTCATGATCAGCGGAACGCCATCCACGGCGGCAAGCAACAAGTGGTGCAGCGGCGTATAGGGAAGCAGGATGCCCAAGTAAGGATTGTCAGGCGCCACGGCGTCTGCGAGGGGCATGCTCATGAGGCTGCGTTTCCGCAATAGCACAATGGGCGCCTGTGGCGAGGCAAGCAATTGCTTCTCCTGAAGGCTCAGTTCACCTAGCGTCTCGGCCGCCGCCAGGTCGCGCACCATAACCGCCAGTGGCTTTTCCTCCCGATGCTTACGCCGACGAAGCTCGCGCACCACGTCTTCCCGACGGGCGTCGCAAACCAAATGGAAGCCCCCTAACCCTTTTAGCGCGCCAATGCGGCCAGCAAGCAGTGCGGCGGCGAACGCCTGTAAGGGGTCGTCAGTCTCGACGGGCCGCCCTACGGCGTCTCGCAGTTCTAGCTGCGGCCCACACACGGGACATGCAATCGGTTGTGCATGGAACCGCCGGTTGCCGGGATCCTCATACTCGGCGCGGCAGTCAGCACAAAGCGTAAAGGCGGCTAGCGTGGTTCGCTCCCGGTCATAGGGCGCGCCGGTCACAATGGTCAGCCGGGGGCCGCAATGGGTGCAGTTCAAGAACGGGTAGCGATAACGGCGGTCCTTCGGATCAAACAGCTCCTTGCAACAGTCCCGGCAAGTGGCCACGTCGGGCGAGATTACCACTTGGGAGGAGGCGTCTTTAGCGCTGGTTTCAATGCGAAAGGCGTCATCTTTTTGAGGCGTCGCCGGTTTCCACGCTATCGAGTCAATACGAGCCAAAGGCGGAGGATGGCGCCGCAGTTCGTCCAAGAACTGATCCAATAGGGACGCTTCGCCTTCGATCTCAATGGCGACCTCGCCGCCGCGATTGCGGACCAAGCCGCGCAATCCCAGTTGCGACGCCAGGCTATACACAAAAGGTCGGAAACCGACCCCCTGAACGACCCCGCGAACCGTTACCGCACGACGCTGCATCAACGCGATTTCCCCAAAACTCCCGCAACTTCCTGCCGACGTGTTGTCGGCGATTCTTGTTCTTGGCAAGCTCCACCGCTTGTGCTACTCGTCCACGGAGAACGCCTGCCCCAAGTTCCAGGTTTGGAGGATCTTGGTGTAGTTCGCACGCTCGTAAGCGCCCGGATCGGGGCAGCGTTGCAAGCTCAGACTGCCTTGCATTTGGCTTAGCGACTCGTATTCGTGCTCTTCCAGCCAACGCTTTAGATCATCGCGCACGGTGCGCAGGTAATTCGGCCCCCGCCACAACAGAGCCGAGGTCATCTGGCAAACGGCGGCGCCGGCCATGACGCTTTTCACCACATCCACCGCCGTGTGGACGCCGCCAGTCACCGCCAAGGGCGCTTGGACTTTTCCATAGAGAATCGCCACCCACCGTAAACGCAACAGCAGCTCGGACGAGTCCGATAACTCCAGCTTGCGCTGCACTTCGAGGTTTTCGATGTCCAGGTCGGGCTGGTAGAAGCGATTGAACAGCACGAGACCTTCGACACCCGTACTCTCGATCCGCTTGATAAAGTGCGCCAAGGATGTGAAGAAAGGCGAGAGCTTGACCGCCACAGGAATAGAAACGGCCTCTTTGACCGACCAGATCACATCCAACAGACGCCGCTCGACTTTTTCCCCCGGAGTGTCAGGGTCGGCGGCCACATCGTAGAGATTCAACTCCAACCCATCGGCGCCAGCCTCTTGGATCAGCCGGGCGTAACGCAGCCAGCCGCCGGCCGTCACGCCGTTCAACGAAGCGATGACCGGGATGCCGACCGCCGCCTTGATGCGCCGCACCAGCTCCAGATACTGATCTGGGCCCAGTTCAAAATCGTCTGGCTCGGGGAAGTACGTGAGCGCTTCGGCGTAACAATCCTTGGGCGCCTCAATCGAGCGGGCAATTGACACCTCTTCGCGAACGATTTGCTCTTCGAACAACGAAGGCATGACGATCATCGGTGCGCCGGCGTCCTCCAACCGGCGCACCGAATCGAGATCGTCGCACAACGGCCCGGCGCCCGGCACAAGCGGATGCGCCAACTTGAAACCCATGTAGGTGGTGGAAAGGTTCATGCAGACGGCTCCTTCATGCGTTCGTGACCGTTGCCGTTGACGGCTGACGTTTCGCCAGCAGGCTTGGGCAGGACAATCTGGGCCAGTTGTTCATAAAGCGCAACGCGTCGCGCCGCGTGGTCGCGGGCCGCCGCTGCTAAATGCCGGAAACGTTGGGGGTCGATACGCTCCACCATGCGGAACCGCGTCTCGTTGCGCATGTACTCCGCCACGGTGGCTTTGCCCGGCGTCGCGTCGATGCTCAAGGGCGGCTCGCCGCGCTCGATGCGCCGGGGGTCAAACCGATAGAGCGGCCAGATTCCCGAGTTGACCGCTAAGCGCTGCTGCTCGGCGCCAAATCGCAGATCGTAGCCATGCGCCACGCATGGGCTGTAGGCGATGATGATCGACGGACCATCGTAACTTTCGGCCTCGTGAAACGCCTGCACGGTTTGCGTATCTTTGGCGCCAAAGGCGACCGACGCTACGTACACGTGTCCGTAGGTCATCGCGATGAATCCCAGGTCCTTTTTGTGGACCGCTTTTCCCGCCGTGGCGAACTTGGCTGCGGCGGCCAGCGGCGTGCTCTTGGAGGACTGCCCGCCGGTATTGGAGTAAACCTCGGTGTCCAACACCAACACATTGACTTTATGCGTCATCGAGAGCACGTGGTCCAGGCCGCCAAAGCCGATGTCGTAGGCCCAGCCGTCGCCGCCAATCAACCAGATGCTTTTCTTAACCAGGTAATCGGCCAAGAAGGCCAGTCGCCGGGCCTCGGGAGAGTTCAACGTCTTGAGCCTTTCCCGGAGTGCGGCCACGCGTTGTCGCTGAAGGTTTACGCCTTCTTCCGTGGATTGGTCGGCTTGAAGCAACTCGGTCACCAGCGTATCGCCCACGTGCCCCGCAACTCCCGCCAGCAGTTGCCGCGCCTGCCCGGTAAGATTGTTGACGCTCAAACGGAACCCCAAACCAAACTCGGCGTTGTCTTCAAACAGCGAGTTGGACCAGGCTGGCCCGCGGCCTTCAGGGTTGGCCGCCCAGGGCGTGGTTGGCAAATTGCCGCTGTAGATCGACGAACAGCCGGTCGCGTTCGCGATCAGCAACCGGTCGCCAAACAACTGACTGAGCAACTTGAGGTAAGGCGTTTCGCCGCAGCCAGCGCAAGCTCCGGAATACTCAAACAACGGCAGCAGAAACTGCGAGCCTTTTACATCGCCGTGCCGGACGCGTTCACGCGGCGGGTCAGGAACCCGCAGGAAGAAATCGTAGTTGGCGCGTTCCCGCTCTAGCACCTCGGGGAGCGGCGTCATGTTAATCGCTTTGTGCCGAGGATTGCTCTTATCTTTGGCCGGGCAAACCATCACGCACAAGCCGCAGCCAGTGCAGTCCTCGGGCGCAACCTGAATGATGTACTTCCAGCCCTTAAAATCGGCTGCTTTGAAGTCGACCGCCTGAAAGCCTTCGGGCGCGCCTTCAAGCCTTTGCGGTTCGCAAACCTTGGCCCGGATCGTCGCATGCGGGCAAACAAACGCGCACTTATTGCATTGAATACAGACCTTGGGATCCCAAATCGGCACTTCGGTGGCGATGCGGCGTTTCTCCCAGCGCGTGGTGCCCAGCGGCCAGGAGCCATCGACCGGGAAAGCCGACACCGGCAGCAAATCGCCCTTGCCCGCCATAATCACGGCGGTGACGCGCTGAACGAACTCTGGCGCATCGCGCGGCACTTCTGGCTGTTTGTGGAAGGTGGACGTTGCCGCGGTGGGAACCGGCGCTTCGTACAGATGCGCCAGCGTGTGATCGACCGCAGCGAAGTTGCGCCGCACCACCTCTTCGCCTTTCTTGGAGTAGGTCTTCTCGATCGCCTTCTTGATCTGCGCAATCGCCACGTCGGGAGGCAGCACTCCCGAGATCGCGAAGAAGCAGGTTTGCATAATGGTGTTGATGCGGCCGCCCATCTGCGTTTCTTTGGCCACTTTCAGGGCGTCGATCACATAGAACCGCAGCTTCTTGGCGATGATCTGTTCTTGCACCTCGCGCGGTAGGTGATCCCAGACCGCTTCGGGACCATAAGGCGAGTTCAACAAAAACACCCCGCCGGGACGGGCTCGCTCTAGAATCTCCATCCGCTCCAAGAAGTGGAACTGATGGCAGGCCACGAAGTTCGCCGAGCGGATCAGATACTCCGAGCGGATCGGCTGCGGGCCGAACCGTAAATGCGAAACCGTCGTAGCGCCCGACTTCTTGGAATCGTAGACGAAGTAGCCTTGCGCGTAGTTGTCCGTCTCTTCGCCGATGATCTTGATGGAGTTCTTGTTGGCCC
>CAYWIS010000023.1:0-44258 GCA_964458385.1 uncultured Pirellulaceae bacterium | reverse complement strand
AGCAAGCTTTCGAGCATCACCTTGTCGCGATCCAGCCAACCGTGCGCGGCGGCGGCCGAAAGCATGGCGTACTCGCCGCTCACCTGATAGACGAACGTGGGCGCGCCGAACGTTTGTTTCACGCGGGCAACGATGTCGAGGTAGGGCATGCCGGGCTTCACCATGACCATATCGGCGCCTTCGGCCAAGTCTAGCGCCACTTCGCGGATTGCTTCGTCACTATTGGCAGGGTCCATTTGGTAAGTGCGTTTGTCGCCGCTGCCCAGATTGGCGGCCGAGCCCACTGCGTCGCGGAATGGGCCATAAAACGCCGAAGCGTACTTAGCCGCATACGCCATAATCTGCACGTGGTGCAACCCCGCCTCGTCCAAAGCTTGCCGCACGGCGCTGATCCGACCGTCCATCATGTCGGATGGGGCGATCACATCGCATCCGGCCTGCGCTTGCACAATGGCCTGTTGTCGCAAGACCTCAAGGGTTTCGTCATTCACCACGTACCCGTCGCGCACCAGTCCATCTTGGCCGTGGCTGGTGTAGGGATCGAGAGCCACATCGCAAATCACGCCGAGAGGGAGCTTGGCCTCTTTGATGGCTCGCACGGCGCGGCAGGCCAAGTTCTCAGGATTAAGGGCCTCGCGGGCGTCGGCGGTTTTCTTTTCGGGCGGCGTAACCGGGAAAATCGCCACCGCAGGAATACCTAGCTCCGCCGCTTGCCCAACTTCGTCCACCAAGAGATCGATCGTCAGGCGCTCAACGCCAGGCATCGAGGGAACGGGCGTGCGGGTATTTTGTCCTTCGTGAACGAACACCGGCCAGATCAGGTCATCCACCGTTAGGCGGTTCTCGGCCACCAGCCGCCGCGACCAAGCATGCCGGCGGTTACGGCGCATGCGGGTTGAAGGAAATTGCCCCAAGTCAGGGTGAAGCAGCAGGTTAGACATTTCAAACGGAAGGCAAGAAGGTGGGGTAACGGGGTGAAGGAGCAGCCCGTGTGAAGATGTTCTTCAGATCGGCCGTGCGAGTCTCCTTACTCGACATTTTGACGCGTCGCCCCGGACGATACAATGAGCGGTGGAAGGAGGCGTCCGCCGACGTGCAAAAACAATCCTACAAGAAGAAGCTGTCTCGTCCCTTTCCCGCTCGCGACTTGGAAGCGCCAGCAGGGAGTCTCCCCCAAAGCGCAACAAGGACGCCGCGGCGGCGTGTTTGGCTTGTTGCGGGGGGACTAGCCGTTGCCGCCGCCGTCGCCTTGGCTGCCGCTTTCGCCATGAGGAGCAGTCCGCCCCCGGTCTACCGTTGTCAGGTGCTGGCCGAGTACCCCCACTCCGCCGACGCATTCACTCAAGGGTTAGTGTACGAAGATGGGGTACTATACGAGGGAACCGGCGGTTACGGCGCTTCGTGGCTGCGGCGCGTGGAGCTAAAGACTGGCAAAGTCATCCAGCAAGTTGCGCTGGAAGAGAAGTTTTTCGGCGAGGGGATCACCATCGTCGGCGACGAGATTTACCAACTCACGTGGCGGTCGCGTGTGGGATTTGTGTACGACAAAACCACCTTTCGCAAACTTCGCGAGTTCACCTATACAGGCGAAGGCTGGGGTTTGACTTATGACGGCCAGCATCTGATTCTCAGCGATGGCACCGAGACGCTGCGATTCTTCGAGCCCCGCACCTTTCAAGAGGCGCGCCGTTTGCAAGTTACCTCGGCGGGCCAGCGGCTCCGCCAATTAAATGAACTGGAGTACGCCGACGGCTTTATTTACGCCAACATTTGGTATTCCGAATACATCGTGAAGATTTCTCCCCAAACGGGCGAGGTTGTGGCTTGGTTCGACTTGCGACGCCTGATTCCTCGTGAAGTACGCCGTAACCGCGAGGCGGTGCTCAACGGAATCGCCTATGATCCACGTTCGGGGCAGTTCTTCGTAACGGGCAAGAACTGGCCGCGGCTGTTCGCGGTTCGGTTGGCAGAGTCGGCCCAAGGCGAATAGTTATGGAGCCTGTTGCCGCGTTGGAAAATCGCGAGGAAGCAAATCGCCGCCGGGAACTTGCCTATCTGGAACGTCCCGACAATTTCCTGACCGACCGCCAGCGTCGCTGGTTGGAGTCGCCTGGCGGACTTGGACGCGTGACGCGTTCGCTGTTGTACGGGATCAACTACCTGGGTGTGCGGTTACTTTTCAACCTGCAAACCTGGGGACAAGAGCACTTGCCCGCTTTGGGCCCCTACATCATCGCCCCCAGCCATGCTAGTTCGCTCGATCCATTCGTGCTGTCGGCCGCTCTGGGCCGACGGCGTATGGCGCAGGCAGTTTGGGCCGGCCGACGAGGAGCGTTGTTAGATAACCGACTGCGACGATTTGTGAATCGATTGGCGCATGCGATTCCCATCCGCCGGAACGCTAAGGCCTTGGCCGTGGGTGCGGCGGCGCTGGAGCGAGGGCGGATTCTTATCTGGTTTCCAGAAGGGCATCGCTCGGGCACGGGGCAACTGCAACCTTTTCGACGCGGCGTGGGCATGTTAATGGACCATTTTCAGGTTCCCGCGGCGCCAGCTTACATCTCGGGTGCGTATGAGGCGATGCCACGACACGCGCGGCTGCCGCATCGTTTGACGCAGATCACCGTGGCCTTTGGCCCTCCCCTCGATCCTACGGCGTTCGCTCACCATGAAAACCGCGAGCAACGCATTGCCGCTCTGGTCGAGACGCTCCGCGAACGCGTCGTGCAGTTAAGCCGCCAAACGATCCACACGCGTGACACGGGCGCATCGTAACGTCTAACCAATGACCAGCGCCGGGGCGTTACTGCGTTCGTACAGGCGGCGGTGTGATGGGAGCAACCCAGACGAAAATCCGATGCAACTGGTTGTCTTCCGCGCTGGTGTAACGGATTTCGCGGTCGGCAGGCCAATCATCGAGGGTGAAATCATGCGATACGATTCGCGTTCCTGGCCGTAGTTTCTGAAACTCGGGGAGGAGCTTCTCCAGGTAGCGAGGCAACAAGTAGAAAGCCACGACGTCGGCCTCGCTGAGATCGAGCGTCAGCACATCCTTCTGCTCGAATGTGGCTCGGTCGGCGACTCCGCGGTTGCGGGCGTTCTCGCGCGACTCGCGGATGCGATCCGGATCAATATCAAATCCCTTACTACGGCAGCCGAATTTCTCGGCCGCTACGACAGCAATGCGTCCATCGCCACAGCCTAAGTCGTAGAGCACCTCGCCCTCTTTCACCTCGGCCGCCAGAAGCATCTGGTCGACCACGTCCATGGGCGTGGTAATGTAGGGAGCGTTAACCCAGGGGCGCTCCAACGGCTTTGGGTCAAGTCCCCAATGCCGCAGCATCTGCGGCGCCAAGGCGAATAGCGTTCCCAAGACGGCGCCAACAGCGACCAATAGGATGATGCGGCGCGGACCAAGCCCTTGTCGACCAGACCATTGCGGTTCGGTGGGCGCCGGGGAGGTTTCTTGCATAAGGTGTTAAACCGCGGAAGTCGCCAATCGGGCAGCGATGGTTTCGGAATTGACCGGCGAAATAACGCCCCGCTCGGTGATGATCGCACGAATATAACGGGCAGGCGTAACATCGAAAGCAGGATTATACACCTCGACTCCGTCGGGCGCCGTTTGGCGGCCAAAACCGTGGGTGATTTCTTCGCTCGCCCGTTGTTCAATGGGTATGCCGTCGCCTGTGGGAAGCGCCAAGTCAAAGGTCGATGTGGGCGCCGCAATGTAAAACGGAATGTTATGTGCATGCGCCAGCACGGCTAACGCATACGTGCCGATTTTGTTGGCGGTGTCGCCGTTCGCGGCGATTCGGTCAGCCCCGGTAACGACCGCCTGCACGCGGCCTTCGCGCATAATCTGGGCAGCCATCGAATCGCAAATGAGTGTCGCTTTGACGCCCCGCTGCATTAGCTCCCAAGCGGTAAGCCGAGCGCCTTGCAACAACGGCCGCGTCTCGTCGACAAACACATGAGGCCGCTTGCCTTGCTCGTGCGCCGTAAAAAAAATCGCCAACGCCGTGCCATACTCGGCTGTAGCCAGTCCGCCAGCATTGCAGTGAGTCAGCACACCGGCGCCCGGCGGAAGCAGTTCGGCGCCGTAGCGGCCGATTGCTCGGCACATTTGCCGGTCTTCTTCATGAATGGCCTTAGCCTCTTTCAACAGCGTTTGCAATTTTTGCTGATTCGAGTCCGATGCATGCCGAGCAGCAACCGCTCGCATGCGATCCAGCGCCCAAAAGAGATTAACCGCCGTTGGGCGGCTGGAGGCCAAGTACTCGGCCGCGCTATCTAGCCGGCGCTGGAATGCGTCGGGTGAATCGTGCACCACCGACTGAAGCGCAAGGCACACCCCATATGCAGCGGCAATACCGATGGCCGGCGCACCGCGCACACGCAGCGTTTTGATCGCCTCCCATACAGACTCGACCGTGTGGCAGTCGATTTCCACCAGTTGAACGGGGAGTTGCGTCTGGTCAATGAGCCGTAGGTGGCCCCCTTCATCGCCAATCCAGCGAAGTGTTTCGGGGTGATTTTCCGAATTTTCCATAGCCATGCGACTTATCGTAGTCCATGGGGCAGGGCGCCGCCAACGCCTCTTGCTGATCCAACCAGGCATCGCCTTTTCTCGTGTTAGCCGCCCAAGTACACTTCTCGCTGCGAGCACGCTCCACGCGGCGCAGACGCCGAACTTGCCTCCGGGCGAGCGACAAGGGGAAATGAGTAAAAGGCTTGGATCGATCTCCCCGTAGGAGAAACTTCGCACCGACGGCTCCTGTGAGGATTCCCGTTGAACCGATGAAGGTGGTGCGGTAGACTCGCGCAAGATTACAAATTCTCTTGGGTGCGCTGATCTGGGCCGACCGTGGGATTTCGCTGATGGGATTAATGCGCTTTCTGGTTCCCGATCCGAAACGCATCTCAGCGTTCGGATTGGAATGCGCCTATTTGGCGGCGCCCGAAGGCATACCCTGGCGAACCTGGGTGTCCTGGTCGGACAACATTCTTGTCTGTCGTCGCGATGAAGAAGACTCCGGGCAACTATTCGTCCCGTGGTTGGTCGAAGGTCGCGGCGAACCAATCTTGTCCACCACCTGCCTGCGCGAACGCCGCGAACCCTACCATTTGCCGGTAGAGCTTGCGCGGGGCGTGCTCAACCGCGTACGCAATCAGCTAGAAGCGTGGAAGACCTCGGGCATGCAAATATCCGAGGTGGTGCAAGATCTGCTTAAGCAAGCCACATCGCACTTTATTCGCAGCGCGGTTTCGCAGGATGATCCGCAGGCCGCGGCCGCCGACGCGCAACAAGCGATCGAGTTCGGCTTGAACGCGGGCGACCAACTGACACTGGACTACGCAACCCAACTGTTTGCCGTACGGCGCCGCCAAACGCCCAGACTAGGGACCCTCTTTGCCGGCAATTTGGAAGCGCTGCTCCCGCATGGCGTCAGCAAGACCTTTCGAACTGCATTTAACTCGGTGTTAGTGCAGCCCGAGTGGTCGCAGATTGAGGCCAACACCGGTGTGCGGCATTGGGAATCCTTCGATGGACGCATGGAGTGGGCAAGCCGCAAGGGGCTGAAAGCGGTTGTCGGCCCCTTGCTGGATTTAGGTCGCCGCAATACGCCGGATTGGCTGTACTTGTGGGAAGACGATTTCGACGCGCTCGAGTCGTATATCTTGGAACACGTCAAACAGACGGTTGATCGGTCTTTGGGCAAGACGCACGTGTGGTTGGCGGCGGCGCGGACAAACACCCCCCAGTCAATTGCACTCTCGGAGGAACAGCGGCTACGGTTGACCGTCGGAGCGGTCGACGCCATACGGCGCCTCGACTCTAAGACCCCCATCATCGTTAGTTTCGATCAGCCGTGGGGCGATTATATGGGACGGGGCGAATGGGATCTTCCGCCCCTGCATTTTGCCGACGCGCTGGTTCGGGCCGAACTAGGCGTCTCGGGATTGGGCTTGGAAATCAATTGGGGCTACTGGCCAGGAGGTTCGCCCGAGCGAGACTTGCTGGAAGTTGTGCGATTGATCGACCGCTGGAGCCTGTTGAACCTGCCGCTCATTGTGTTTCTCACAATTCCCAGCAGTGATAGCCCCGACCCCCAAGCCCGCGTTGCGGCGCGGCCCGTCGTTCCGCAGGCGTCTCTCCAGCGGCAACAAGAGGTTGTCAAACAACTCGCGGCGGTCATCGGCTCCAAACCGTGGGTGCACGGGGTGATCTGGCGGCAGGTGCGCGACGCGGTTCCACACGACTTCCCCCACGGCGGCTTTTTCGATGCGAACGATCGGCCCAAACCCGCGTTAGCTTCGTTGGCGGCGTTTCGCCGAGAGTACTTAGTGTAAGCGTCTCGACGCCGCGTCGCGCAATACACGCTTTACGTGTATCATCAAGCTAGACCGTGGGGGCAATCTTTCTGTTGGATGAAGGGGACGCGTATGGGAGAGCCAACCTCCGTTCCGTTCGGCTTGTGGAAAAGTCCGATCACCGCGCGGCGTCTGGCCGAAGGGGTTCGACTAGACGCCGCTCGCTTCGATACTACAAGTCCGGCGCTTGTCTGGCTGGAAGGTCATTCGGGGCGTGGCGTCCTTCGAGTAGAGACGTTCGACGGCCACGCTCCACGGCGCTTGACCGACGAATTGAGCGTGCGGGCCGAGGTCGGCTATGGCGGCGGCGACTTTGCCGTAGCCCACGGTCACGTCTACTTCGTGGCGCAAAAGACCGGGCGCATTTATCGACAACCACTATCGGCGGGCAGCGCTCGTCCGATTACGCCGCCCTTTGGGAAGGCGGCCGCACCGGCCATCTCGCCCGATGGACGCTGGGTCGTTTATGTGCATCACGACGAGGAGCAGATTGACCGCTTGGCTGTTGTCGACGCCGCCGGTCAACTCTGGCCTCAAGTTCTCGCCAGCGGCGCCGACTTCTACATGCAACCCCGGTGGAGCCCCGACGGGCGTCGCCTGGCGTGGATTGCCTGGGATCACCCCAACATGCCGTGGGACGGAACACGTCTGTATATAGCCGACGTAGCTTTCGACCAAATGCCCCGTTTGGAGAACACGCGGCAAGTGGCGGGCGGCGAAGCAATCGCCATTTTCCAGCCCGAATTCACACCCGATAGCCGCCGCCTGCTCTACGTCTCGGACGAAACCGGGTGGGGGCGCCTGGTGCTACACGACCTGGACACGAACGAGCGACGGTGGTTGACTCCCGATGGGGTCGAATACGGCGATCCGGCTTGGCTGCAAGATATGCGCACCTACGCCCTAGCTCACGATGGGCGCAGCATTCTAGCCACCGCCAACGAACACGGGTTTCAACGCATCGAGCGAATTGACCTGGAAACCGGCAATCGGACGCCCGTGGCCGCTGTGGCGGATTACAGCAAGATCGCGGGGTTGACTGCCTCACCCATGCAAGCACGCTTCGCGTTCGTGGGTAGTTCGCCCGGAATCGCCAACCGGATCGTCCTGTACGACGCCGACCGCGACTTGGCGCACGTTGTGGCCAGGGCTGAAAGCGAAACCGTCCCCAGTGCGAATCTCGCACCGTGCGAGGCGATTTCCTGGCGCACGGCCGGTGGCGAAATGGCTTATGGGTTGTTCTATCCGCCCACCAATCCCCGTTACCGCAGCGAGGGCAAGCCGCCGCTGGTAGTCATTGTGCATGGCGGTCCCACATCGCAAGTGAAAGCCGGATGGGCGCCCGAAGCGCAGTTTCTCGCAACCCGCGGCTTCGCCGTCTTGTATGTCAACTATCGCGGCGGGACTGGGCACGGCCGCCAGTACATGCTCCGTCTGCGAGGCGCTTGGGGCGTGTGCGACGTAGAAGATTCCCTAAGCGGCGCCCAGCATCTGGCCGATTGCGGTCGTGTTGATCCGACGAAGCGAGTCATTATGGGGGGCAGCGCAGGCGGGTTCACGGTACTGCAAGCGATGACGCGTCACCCGGAATTCTTCACCGCGGGCGTATGCCTTTATGGCGTAGCCGATCAGTTTCACCTGGCGGCCACGACACACAAGTTCGAGAGCCGCTACCTCGACACGCTCTTAGGGCCGTTGCCGCAAGCGGCCGAAGTATATCGCGAGCGGTCGCCCGTCCTCCATGCAGACCGCATCAAACGCCCCATTGCCATATTCCAAGGCGCCGAAGATCGCGTGGTGCCGAAAGAACAATCCGACATGATTGTGGCCGCCCTTCAACGCCACGGAACGCCGCACGAATACCACGTCTACGAAGGCGAAGGGCATGGCTGGCGCCGCCGTGAAACGGTGGAGAAGTACTACCAAGCCCTCGAGGCGTTTCTGTGCAAATACGTGGTGTTTGCCTAGAACAACGGCCCAACCGTCGTCATCGCACGTCGATTTCAAGGCGACACGTCGGCTTTTGAACTCCTGCGTCGGTTACCATTCCTCACGATACTCGATCGGTTGCCCCAACGCGGCCGAACGCTCGGCGGCTTCCATGACCAGGACCGCGCGGGCCGCTTCTTCGGGAGTGATAACATCGGGCCGTTGGCCTTCTCGCACGCAGTGAGCGAAGTATTCCAGTTCGTACCGCAGCGCGCCGACGCGATGGCCATGCAGGATTGGCCAGTAGGCGGTATCGGGATAGTGGAGTCGTTGACGATCGAGGAGCGTCAATCCCGCGTGGCCGCAGTCGATCGTGATACGCCCCTCGGTTCCGACAATCTCCATTACGGCGTCGATCGCGGTGGGAGTGCTTTCGGGAAGCCGCCAGTTGGTTTCGATGACTCCGATCGCCCCATCACGCGGAGAGGCGCCGCCGGCCAAATCCCCAAACTCAAGCATCGCCCAACCGATGTCGGGATACCGGTAATCGTCAACCCGAACATTACGGGCGAAGATACGTCCCGGCGGGCGGCCCAGGAACCACATCATTAAATCGGCATCGTGCACGCCATCGCCTAGCAGCGGCGAGATCTTGTCTAGCCGTATTCGCCCCGGCGCCACAGGCAAGTTGCGACGGGCGTGCATGGAAATGATTCGCCCAATGCGTCCTTCGTCGATCGCCTGTTTGGCCAGGGCGACGCGCGGATCAAAACGGCACACATGCCCCACCATAAACACAGCAGAGCTTTCTCGAGCTGCTTCCACCAACTGGCGACATTGCTCGCCCGTCGCCGCCATCGGCTTTTCGAGGAACACATGCTTGCCGCTTGCGAGCGCGGCCTGCGCTATCTCGAAATGCTCTTGCCAATGAGTGGCGATCGTCACCACGTCGATTTCGTCGCATTCCAATAGACGGCGATAGTCGTCGAACGCAGCGGATACACCGAACTCGGCCGCTGCCGCCGACACACTTTCAGCCGTTCGGGAACAGAGGGCGGTCAATTCCACTCCTGGTAACCCCAAGAGCGTTTGGGCATGGACTCGCCCGAACCGCCCTACACCAATGATCGCCCAACGCAACACCTGCATAGCCCACGTTCCCTTCTGCAGCCCGCGCACTACCCACTTGGGGACATCTCGTTGCGAACGCCACAAGGGGTAATTGTAGCCGGCCGACGCTACCCAAAGTGAACGCAACTTCGTATCAAACGCTTTCGAAAAACAATTGACACTGTCATATAACACTGTCAAAATAGCCATCATGAGTGAACGCTGGAGTATCGACGAACTTGCCAGCCTGGTCGCCGCCACATTGGAAACGGTGAACTATGAGGGGCAGGTGTCGCGTCGTGTGCGGCAGACGCCCGATAAACGAACGATCCGCTTTTACACCACACTGGGCTTGCTTGATCGTCCCTTGGAAATGCGAGGGCGAACGGCCTACTACGGTCGGCGGCACGTGTTGCAGTTGGCAGCGATCAAACAGCTACAGGCCAAAGGGATGTCGCTTGTCGAAGTGCAAGCGGCGCTGGCTGGCGCTAACGACCAGCAGTTGGCCGAATGGTCCGGCATTCCGCCCGATTTTTGGGAGAAACATCAACCAGCGCCCGCTTCGCCCCCCGGCGTCAGCGAGATTTTGAAGGCAACCTCCGCGGGCAACGCCTCGTTGGAGTCGAGCCCGCGAAGCCGTCCGTTTTGGATCCAGGCGCCCAAGTTCAGCCCCCAGGCAAAGGCCGCGGCCCCAGGCGCGCAGTCTGCCGAATCGGACGGCGTGACCGCTTCGCGGGCCCTGACGCTTCAATTGGGCGATGACGTTCTGCTGGTTGTGCAAAATGCGTTGCGAACCGATCTGAACCACGACGAGGCGGCGGAATTAGCGGCGGCGTCAAAGACGCTTCTCACCGCTTTGCGGCGGTTGAATGTCCTTAGCTAACCCTTTCTTCTTTTGAGAGACCTCTCATCATGGCGCGTTCACTTCCCCTTCTTGACGTCCCCTCCAGCGAATCAGAAGACGCGGGCCTTGGCGCCTTGGAAACGCAACGTGGTTGTCTGCCGCTTGCGGCTGTTGATGTCCGCGCCGCCGTCGCGGGTTTGCTTGCGCACACCTCGGTGCGTCAAACATTCCGCAACAGCTTTGACACTCCCTTAGAAGCAACTTACGTCTTTCCACTTCCCGACCGGGCCGCGGTAACACGGTTTCGTATGACCGTTGGCGAACGCGTTGTTGAAGGAGAATTAAAAGAGCGTAGTCAAGCCCGGCAGGATTACGCCGACGCGATCCAAAAGGGGCATCGCGCCGCCTTGGCGGAGGAAGACCGTAGTGGCGTTTTCACCATGCAAGTAGGCAACATTCCGCCAGGCGAAGAAATCACAATTGAGCTTGAGTTGATCGGACCGTTAGAGCTGAACGATGACGAGGCGACGTACCGCTTTCCCCTGGTTGTCGCACCGCGTTACACACCGGGAGTTCCGTTAGATGGAGTCGCCGTAGGCGCGGGCGTCGCGCCCGATACGGATCAGGTTCCCGACGCTTCGCGGGTTACGCCGCCGGTATTGTTGCCAGGGTTTCCCAACCCGGTGCGGCTATCGCTGGAAGTCACGCTCGACCCGGCTGGGCTGAAAGCTGACCTGTCGAGAGTGCGTTCCAGTTTGCACAGCGTCGTGCTCGACGAACAAGGCCCGCCGTGGACCATCCTCCTGCAACCGGGCGAGCGGCTCAATCGCGATTTCATCTTGCGGTTTCCGGTGGTGGTGGATCGTATTCAAACGACGCTCCAGTGCAGTCCTGCCTCTCCCGACAAACCCAGTGTGTTCGGCGTTACGCTTGTGCCGCCCGCCACGTCGGCCAAAAAACCCAAGCCGCGCGAGGTGGTCTTTGTGTTGGACCGTTCCGGGAGCATGGATGGCTGGAAGATGGTTGCAGCGCGGCGAGCGCTAGGGCGAATGATTGACACGCTTCTGGACGAAGACCGCTTCACCGTGATTGCGTTTGACGATGAAACCGAGACTCCTCCACCTTGGGACGGCGCCGCCAAAAGAGACAAGCTTTTCCCGGGAACCAATCGTCATCGCTGGCGGGTGTTGGAATGGCTGGGCAAGATCGATGCTCGTGGCGGCACCGAAATGGGCCCGGCGCTTAAGTCCGCATTGCAGTGCTTTTCGCGGCCATCGACCGTGGTCGATCGGGTGCTGGTCGTCGTCACCGATGGGCAAATTACTGGCGAAGACGCATTGTTAAGGACACTCAAAAAGGCGGCGCGCGGCGCCATGCCGCGCGTCTTCACCCTAGGGATCGACCAGGCGGTCAACGCCGCTTTCTTACGGCGTTTGGCGGATCTTGGCGGCGGCGTATGCGACCTGGTGGAGTCCGAGGATCGTTTGGACGAATCGCTCGATCGCGTTCATCGCTTGATCGGCCAACCGGTGCTGACCGATGTACGGCTCGAGCTGATCGACTTCGACGGCGTGGTCGACAGCCTGGCGCCTGCACGCACCGCGGGGCTTTACGCCGGCCGACCGCTCATGATCTTTGGCCGCCACTTGGCCGAAACGACTCCTGTTCGCATTCGCGTCTGCGCGACCGACGCCGCGGGTCGCCCTTGGGCCACCGAAGTAACTTCTCAAGATGCCTCGCCTACGGTATTGCTCCATCTATGGGGCCGCGCCCAGGTGCGTGAACTCGAGGACCGTTACGCCGCTAATGGCAACTATGACGAAAAGTTGGCCGAACGCATCGTACAGACCTCGCTCGAAAGCGGCGTGCTATCGCGTTTTACCGCCTACGTGGCGGTGGACAAGTCGGAAATTGTCAACGCCGGCGGCCAACAGCAACACGTTATCCAGCCGGTCGAGTTGCCCGCCGGCTGGGCGATTGACCTGCCCACAGTGGCGTTCTGCATGGCTCCGCCCCCAGCGAAGGCCAGCCGCAACATCCACTCGCTTTACATCAGGGAAGAGGTGGAAAGCGTCACATCGAATCTGCAGAACTTCGAAGACGAGGACACCATTAAGTTAGACACCGTCAAGTTAGACGATATCGTTTTAGACGCTCCCGATTTAGGCGATGACAAAGATATCGAGAAGGAGATACACGTTTCATGCGTTGCAAAGTTCCTGCAAATGGCGAGCGACCTGCTACGTAAGCTGACGGGGCGCAAGGAAAAGGCGGCGAACCTTACGGCGCTTGATCATGCGATCCGAAACCTTTTGGACGCACTGGAAGGCCGCAGCCTATCGCAAGACGAACTCGCCCGGTTGACCCAGGTTCTAGAAGACCTGGCAGCGTTCTTAATGCAGGCGAACCACCCGGCCAAAGACGAGATCGCCCGTCTAGCCGCCCAGGGGCGAGCGCTCCTCGAAGTCTGGATTCAGACCGCCGATGAGGCGAACATCGAAGTTCAACTGTCAGTTTTCCTGAATGATGCGGAGGCAAAGCTGCAATCGCTGCTGCCCCCTCCACCCCGTTCGGCGGGGTCGTTCTGGAAAACCACCGACGCATCGACCGACTAACGCGCTCAGCGTGTGGCCGCGCGAAACCGGCATTTTCACAATCTGGGCAAATATTTTCGGTTCTTTGTAGAATACCGAGATAACCGACACAATCTTTTTGCCCCGGCGGGGCCGCGCGAAACTTTCCGCGGTCGAGGCGGGTATTACTTTCAGAGCGGGCCCCGTGCGGCGCCGATGCAACCTTGTTTGACGAACTCCGCACGATCATCGAGCGTTCCCTGGCTGGCGACCAGCAGGCCATGCAGGCCCTGGTCGAGCGCTACCAGGGGAACGTGCTGGGGTTGTGTTTTCGGATGCTTGGCCATCGCCAAGACGCCGAAGACGCCGCCCAAGAAGCGTTCGTGCGTGCCCTGCGCAATCTCGACAAGGTGGACCTGAACCGCGACATTGAGCCGTGGTTGCTGGCAATCGCCGGCAATTGCTGCCGTACGCGGCTAGCTCAGCGAGTGCGGCGTCCGGCAAATCTACCGCTAACGGTCGATCTGCAAGACAATTCGGTCGAGGAAGAGGCAGGCCGCCATTTAGCCGAAGAGGTGCGTCACGGTTTGCAGTCGCTTCGCGAGGAGCACCGCCAGGCGTTTCTCCTTTTCCATGAACAGGAGTTGAGTTACGAGCAAATAGCCCAAGTGCTGGATGTGCCCATGGGAACGGTGAAAACCTGGGTCCATCGAGCTCGGCGAGAGCTGATTGATTGCCTTCGCCGACGAGGGATGATCGAGGATTCACGCGATGCAGTGCGAAAAGTTTGAACGCCGACTCCACCAGGTCCTGGACCGCCGGGAAGCGCCCGAGGACGACGCCCAACTGCACCGCCATGCCCAGCAGTGCGCCGCCTGCCGCGAGATGTGGTTGGCCCAGCAAGTGCTCTTGGAGTCGCTTCCTCGCTGTGAACTGCCCATTCCCGAAGGCTTTGCCGCATCCGTGGTTCGAGCGGCGATGCGAGAAGCTCCCACGGTAGAAGTAAACCGCTCCGCACCAAGCCTGGCAAAGCAGCCGTCACGTGCTACTGCATTCCCCGGGAGCTTACGATGGGTCGCCTGGGGAGCCGCGGCGGCAATCCTTGTGGCGTTGGCCCCGCTTGTACTTCAGACAGGCAGTAGTCCGGAGCCTGCGGTCATAACAGAAACATCGCCGTCTGCGTCAAATCTCTCTTGGGAGTCCACGCCCAGCGAGCCATCTCCAGAAGTCGGGCACGACCTTGCCCGACATCAACACCCGGCGGATTCCTCCACACCCAACGTTGTGACCTCGCCCGCTCCAGGACTTGAGGTCACGCCCGAAGAGCGCTATGCGCTGATGATGGAGCAGTTGCGCATGCACCTTCCAGAATTGAGTAACCGATTAGGTCTCACCGACCCCACGGTGCAAGGCGCCGCGGCGGTGTCCCAACTAACGGACCGCCTCCGTACTCCGCTTTCGGCCTCACTTGAATCGACTCTCAACGTACTCAGAACGGCCGTGCTTTTCTCGGAGCAGGATCCAACCAAACCCCAGGCGTACCGCCTGCTCCCGGAAATGCATGCGATCACCGTCTGACCGGCGCTCAACGCCGAGCATACCGTTTGTGAAATTTGGCTTCCGCTTCTGCGTCGCCGATGAGCAGCAGCTTGGCGTGCGGCGGCAAGATGGCGGTGGGATCGGGGTTGACCTGCATGCCATCGCCGTTGTCGATGGCGATCACGCTACATCCGGTGTCGTGGCGAATAGCGCTCTCGGCAAGCGTTTTTCCCGCCAGAGGCGGCGGCACTTCGACTTGAAACACATCGACTCCCTCGGCCAAAAGCAGCACATCGCCGCGCTCCAGCAGGTTGAAGATAGCGCTGGCCCCCATCGAGGCGTACGACATCACGAAATCAGCCCCAGCTCGATGCAGCGTATTGATGTTGCGTTCCAGTGTAGCGCGGCTGATGATCTGCATATCGGGCCGCAAGCGACGACAGTACAACGTCAGGTAAACGTTCACATCGTCATCATGCGTAGTGATGGCGACGGCGGGCGAATTCTCAATTCCGGCCTTCTTCAGTATTTCCAGGTCGGCGGCATCGCCAACCACGTAATGCTCGCTTGTCCCCGCTCGTTCGGGAATCTTTTCGACGATCCGGTGGTCGATTCCCTGTTCCGCCAGCGCGCGGGCGCAAGCTCGTCCCACGCGGCCGCCCCCCAGGATCATTACCGGGGCTTCGCTGGCGTGATAGATACAAAAGAGAGAGTCGTATTCGTCCAATTGATCGCGCGTGCCCGCTAACACCAGAACCGTATTCGGAGTGATCAGCGTATTGGCGCCGGCAATCTTAAATTGACCGCGTTCCCACACGCCCACCACATTTACATTCAAATGATCGGGCAGGCGGATCTCCTGGAGCGTTCGCCCTACCAGCGGCGTATTGGCGGCGCTTGCCTCGGCGATCAGGAGTTTCCCGAACTGGCCGATAACATGGGTCTTGGCGTCGCGTCCGATGATCCGCCACGCGAGCGACTGCCCCAACATCTCGGCCAGTTGCAACACCCGGTTACAGCCCGCCAGTTGCAAAATATCGCGAGAGGCAGCCTCCAAGGCGGTGGCGACCACGGGCGTTTCGGCCGAGATTTCTCGCACGGTGAAGGCGACGTTCGTGTTGACCATGTCGTTGTGCGTGGTGACCACCAGCGCCGCACGATCAACGCGCACTTTGATATACGTATCCGGGTCGTCGATTTCGCCTACCATCACCTGCAAGTCTTGATCATGAAGGCGCAAGGCTTCGGCCACGTCGGGCGCCAGGATGACGTACGGATAATGGTACTGGCGAAGCTTTCGAATAAGGGCCGCATCCACCGGGCCATAGTTCGTAAAGACCACATGCCCGTGGACCTCTGGCGCCAACGTCCGAGGAGCCCGAGCCGCCGCTTGGGCCTCCACCCACGGCGCATAAAAGAATTGCACCAACGTAAACGGCAACAAGATCAGCATGAACACCGTGCCGCTCATCAGGACCAAAATTGAGAACGCCCGCCCCAGGTCTGAGTGAAAAGTGATGTCGCCAAATCCCAAGGTCGACATGACCGTAAGGGTCCAGTACACGCCGGTGAACCAGCTATAGGCGCGTCCCTCCCACCAGACCATCAGTACATGGAACAGCACGCTGTAGACGGCCACCATAACGGCCAAAGCCAGAAGCAATTGCCGCAGCGTCTTGAGGTTTCTCCGGCTGGCGCGGTTTCGTAGAAAATGCAGTAAGAACGAAGAAAACGTCCGCATGGAAGGTTCCGCGATTCTCCCCCCGCCATTGACCGCCAAGCCCACCGCGGCCCGCTAGTGCCGCTCGCCGCGTCTCCCTTTCTATAACCGATGGCCCGAAGTGCGTCGAGGAGTGCGAATCCAGGCGCGATAACGCATGGCCGTTTCCGTCAACATACGGCGTCGAGCGATGCAGGAACGGCAATTCAGTCGGCGCACCGCGGTTCGCCCCACTCGGCGCGAAATGGATGCTTGCATCGACGGCACCGCACACGGCGGCCAAGATGCCGCTGCGCCAGAGGGCTAACATCGCCACACGATGGGCAAGCGATCGAGTACCGCCGCTCAGGATCGTCAAGCTGGTCCCACGTTTCGGGCGGCACATCGGGCATGGCAATGTCCTCGGCTTCGATGCGAGTCAACAGCTCCGTCGTCAGCGACTCCATCTGAGCAATGCGATTAGCCATGCGACGAATCGCCTCTTCAAACACATTCCGCACCAGCCGGCCATTGCCAAAATGCTCGTCGCGATGCCGGTAAAGGTAATCAAAACCGAGCATCAGCTTGGCCCGCGTCAGGGGCGGCGCCATGTACTGGTTGCGCTCGCACATACTTTGAAATATGCGGCCCAATTCGGCCGGTCGGTAATCTTCAAAGTTCAGTCGCCGGTTGAATCGCGACGACAGGCCCGGGTTGCTACGCAACAAACGTTCCAAAGGCAAAGGATAGCCAGCCAGAATTACCACCAACCGTTGCCGGTCATCCTCCATGCGTTTGAGAAGCGTTTGTACCGCTTCGTCGCCGTAGGGATCTTGCCCCGACTCGGCCACAAGGCTATACGCCTCGTCGATAAACAGCACGCCTCCTAATGCTTCATCAATCTTCTTATTGGTCTTAGGCCCCGTTTGTCCGGCATACTCGGCCACCAAGCCAGAGCGATCGGTTTCAACCAGGTGCCCCTTCTCGAGGATCCCCATGGCGCCGAAGATCCGCCCCACAATGCGGGCCACCGTGGTTTTGCCCGTGCCGGGGTTGCCGGTGAAGACCATATGCAGACTCACGGGCGTTCTCGGCAAACCAGCCCGTTCGCGCTCCGACTGCACTTTGAGGAAGTTGGTCAGGGTGCGCACCTCGCGTTTGACCGAATCCATGCCGACCAAGCCGTCTAACTCTTTCAGAGCGGCGGTCAAGCGTTCTTCGCGCGTTGGTTCGTGGAGTTCCGCCAGGGGCGCAGGCTCGATCTTGATTTGCGACCGTATCTCGGTCGCATCGCTGCGCATTTTTTGTACCGCCTGCGGCCGAACGCGACTGGCGGTTTCGTGCTGTCCCGGCTCGTCGAGCGGCAGGCGATGCAAGTGAGCGTGAATTTCTTCTTGGATTGTCCGCACCTGGGTCGCCTCGGCGGGAGTCGTATCGCCGTCCGCTTTGGCAATCAAGTTCGCCAGTCGCATAACGACGGTTTCCAACTCCGCCACGCGCCCGCGCAATAGGTCAATTTCCTCAAACGGCCGCACCAAGTTATGCCACCGCAGCCGCGAAGCTTCCCCAAGAATATGGCGAACCGCGTTTTTGAGATCGTCCCCCCGAAGTTGTTTCCGCCAGATATGCTCAAAGAGCATCTCGGCCAACACCCGCTCCTCTTTGCTCCACCGCCGATCGGCCGCGAAGACCGACACGTAGATCTTCATGAGCAACCCCTTGTGCAAGTCGTCCACGACCTGCAGATAATCCTCGGGCGAAGAGCCGAGGATCTCTGGCCGCTGCTCGATCAACTGTCGCGCACTTGACAGGTATAACTCGCGGCAGTCTTCCAACGCCTGCTGGAACTGCACCGCATGTTGGACAAAGTCACCTGCCATGGAAGGACGAGTGTGCGAAGTGGCGCGATGGGAAAAGCGAAGACGGCCGCAATTAACGCATAACGCTTCATCGCCGAACGACGGCGATGCCCCTAGCATCGGGCGATCGGAATTGACTTGACCTTACACCAAGCGAGAAGAGGAGTTCGCCGCAGGCATTGTTGGAAGCGCAATTGCTGCTTCCCCACAAGGGACGATGGAAATCCGACCTCGTACGAGCAGTATCTTATCGTACCAACGGCGCGGCGTCGCACCTACCCTGTTGGCAAGTGGCGTTTCTTGCTGCACTTCGGCGATGGTAAACCGCTGGTTCCTTTCTCGATTGTTGGGCCAGGGGCGCCCCCGAGTCGCTACTCCGGTTTCTCTCTGCGCACAATTCGCGACTTTAGCGCTTCGGCCAGAGGATCATCATCGGGGCCGCAGAAGCCCAGATGCCGGTGGCGGCGCCAACCTTCGGCGTATTGAAAACGGCCCGATAATTGGCCGACTTCGCGGTCAAGGTCGCGCAGCGTTTGAAGGTAGGAATCGTGCCCTTGGCTGACGTCAAGCCAATGCTTCTGTGATTGATGCTCCGCCAACGCGGCGACCTTCTCTTCGACCACGTCGGTGGTGTCGACATAGAAGTGCGGATAGACGAGTTCGCCCAGCGGGTCACGATTGCCATAAGGCTGAGCGTGGTACACCGTGACTTTGTTTTCCACCGGCGGCCGCGGCGGATCGACTGGAAAGTTAGGCATTCCCCGGCAAAACGCCGCCGTAACCGCCAGTCGGCAGGTGTTCATGTGGTCTTCCATATAATCGCTGGGGGAGTGCGTGAGGACGATGCCGGGCGCCACCTCGCGCACCACCGACGCCACTTTGGCCAACGTCGGCTTGTCGTAGAAGATCTCCAGATCGTTGACAATGCTCTCGTGGAACACTGCCCCCAAGCGCGCGGCCGCTCGCATCCCTTCTTCTCTTCGAATGCGGGCCGTCGTTTCTCGGTCGTACTGAACCGATCCGCAGCACCCGTTTGCCACATTCATGTAATGAATTTCCCAACCCGCGTTCCGTAGGTGGATCAGCGTTCCCGACATGAAGAACTCAATATCATCGGGATGAGCGGCAATGGCGAATGCGACGGGCATGGAAGTACGCAAAGCAAAGGACAAACGACGTGAATCGACGGACCGATACTACCGGGCTTCAATATACACGTTGATGACGGCCCCAATGCCGGCGAATACTCCGGTATCGGGCGCCAGAAGTTGTTTCTTTCACTTCACAACGCCTGGCGTCCGTTCCAACGTCAGGCAGAACCCACGATCATGGAGCGGCAGATATACGATGCACGCGTACTAGCACCAAGAAGGCGGCCGCCGCGGCGTTCTAGGACGCCGCGGCCTTCATCAGCTTGCCGCACTCGCTAGTGCATTTCCGTCGTGCATACGCCGATGCCGCTGCGCAGGTAATTGAACTGCACGTTGGGATGATCGGCCAAGAGCGACATCGGCACACTGGCGTCAGGGATGCGTTTGGAGATCATCAGCGCCGTAAGTCGCTGACCGAACGGATTATCGTGGTTGCCTGCTTGCCAGATCGAAACTTTCTCGGCCATCCAAGTTTCGACCGGACCGACCGTAACCGCTTGCGAGGGAACGTTCGTCACCACGCCGCCGCCCGAGGTGCGGGCGTTCTGAATCATGGTCATCGGATGCAAATCGACAACCCGGGTTCCCAACTGGCGATACTCTTCGGGCGAGGGAGGCGCGTCCTGGTACTTGCCCTCGCGCTTGGGCGGATCGTTAAACGCCCAATGCTTCACTTCGCCTTGACCGCCCTGCATAACGGCGCACCGCACATGCTTCCACGTTTCGCAATAAGCGGTCGTGTCGACCTTGGGGAAGTGAATGTTTTCTTCCGGCATGCGCAGTTCAGGGCGAATGCGGTTGAACAACAACTCGCGGTCGGCCCGGGCGAAACTGAGGGGGAAGTCCTCCGATACTTCCTTCCCGTCGACGACCCACTCGTCCATGCCCCAGAAGTGAGCGTAACGCAAGTCCAACTCCAACTCGTTCACCAGCCGCGCCACCAGCGGCAACTGCTCCGTGGGACCGATCGGACCGCAGATTCCCACAGGGTTATCGGGCGTCGCCTGCCGCCAGGCGTTGATGTACTCCAAGGCTTCGGCCAAGTAAAAGTCTTCGATCGTATCGTAGATCTTCACCTGGAAGCCTTCGCGCGAAAGGCCTAACAGGTCATCGACGGTCAGTCTCGCAGCGTCATCCAGAATTTCTCGGTCGAGCGTGGTGTAGTCCCACCAGCCAGGCGCAACAAGGCTTGTCGGTCGCATGTCGAGTCCCTAAGAAAGTGTTGAAGGTAAGGCGTTGCTGTTTACCGGAAGTGAGCCAACGAGGCTGGCGCCATGCAAGTCAGGCGGCCTCGGCGAGTCCTCCCTGACCACCTGTTCGCCAGGGCACAGCTCTCAAGAGCTAAGCGTTCCAGGGCGGCGCCGTTCTCCATCGCACGCGATTGTGCGTTGCCCGCGCCGCCTTGTCAAACGGAGGGCCGTTCGTTCACTTCTTCGCGGTCGGACCGATGCAAAACAAATGTTCGTGGCCGCGCAGGTAAAGATGCCCGTGGCTAATGGCCGGCGAGCTGGAGCACGGCTCGCCCAGCGGACATTCGGCAATCTTTTCAAAGTCCTTCCCCGGCCGAAACACCGTGGCCACGCCTTCGCCCGACACCGCATAAACCACCCCATCGGCCGTAACGGGCGAAGCGCTAAAGCGCGGCCCTAATCGCTGCATCCAGTATCGCTCGCCCGTGGCGGAGTCAAAACAGCTAGCCACGCCATTGTCGGAAATCACAATCAGGTACGGCCCCACCACAATCGGCGAAGTCACATACGCCGCTCCGCGCTGAGTGCGCCAGACAATATGTGTGTCGGTTACGTTTCCTTCGCCATCGGGGCGAATCGCCACAATGTGATGTTCAGGAAAGCCCGCGGTCAGGAACAACCGTTCGCCATCGCAAACCATGGAGGCCACGAACTGCTCCGTTGGCCCATCGATCATCCAATGGCGACGCCCCGTGCGGGGATCGTAGCTGACCACGGTCTTGCTGCCCGAAAGCACCATCTGGGTGCGGCCATCGAGTTCGCGAATGATCGGTGTGACGTAGCTACGGATGCCGTGGTCGCGCTTCTGGCGCCATCGCACCGCACCTGTGGCTCGCTCGAGCGCCACCAGGTACGAATCACCGTCGTGATCGCCATTGATAATCACCAGATCTTCAAAAAGCACCGGGTTGCTGCAAAACCCATGAGCGCTGACAAAGTCTCCCGCACTAACGCGCCATTGGAGATTGCCGTCTAAGTCATAGGCGGCCACGACGATCTTGCCGGGAGTGATCAACCGTGGAGAGTCCACGTTCGGCGCCGGAACCATTCGGCCGTCGACCTCCAAGAACGCCACATAAACCCATTGCCCATCCGTTGCCGGCGTGCCTGACGCGTAACTATTCAATTGGTGTTTTGTTTCCAGCGGGGCTGTGACCACCGTTCGCCGCCACAACTCTTGCCCTGTAGTGCGGTCCAAGCAGAGCAGCACCCGCTCCTGGCTCTCGGTAAGGCAGGTGGTCAGAAACAACCGTTCATTCCAGATCACGGGCGAGGAGTGTCCTTGACCGAGGACTTTCACCTTCCAACGCACGTTTTCTCCGGTTTCGCCGTTCCAGGTGATGGGCAAGTTTGTCTCCGTGCTACTGCCGTCGCCCCGGGGACCACGCCACCCCGGCCAGTTCTCGGCATGGGCGTCCCACGCGGCGATCCACGTCGCCATCAATCCACCAAACACAAAGCATCGCAGCATCGTTAGGGCTCCCTGAGAACTTAGCCTTACACTCGCGGGTGATTGTAAAGGGAACATCAGCCGCTGCAAATCAGCAGCATCGGCGTCGGCCGCACCGTGAGCCTGAAACACAACCACACGGCGAACCGCCGCGCAGGGCAACTCCGCAAGCCCAGCCGGAGCGCCACCTACCGCCAAAGAACTTATATAATGGCCGAAGTGGGCAAGAAGGAGCATTTCAAGCACAATGACCTCGTCTCCCGATCAAGATGCGGAAGCCGCGCGGCGGCGCATGGTAACGACGCAACTCATGGCGCGCGGAATTTCTTCGCCTCGCGTCTTGGAAGTCATGCAGACCCTGCCGCGCGAACTATTCATGCCCGAAGCGTGGCGCACCGAAGCCTACGCCGATTGCGCCGCCCCGATCGATTGCGGCCAGACCATCAGCCAGCCTTACATGGTAGCGCTCATGACCGAGGCGCTGCAGCTAGAGGGCACAGAGAAGGTGCTCGAAATTGGCACAGGCAGTGGCTACCAAACCGCGGTGCTTTCGCGCCTCGCGCGGGAGGTGGTGAGCATCGAACGGCACGCCGAACTTTCGCGTCAGGCAGAAAAAGTGCTGAACCAGTTAGGCTGCTCCAATGTCCATCTTCTGGTGGGCGACGGAACCCAAGGCGCGCCCGACCACGCCCCGTTTGACCGGATTATCGTTACCGCCGCCGCTGAACGGATCCCCCCCGCCCTTTTGGAGCAACTAGCCGATGGGGGCCTGATGGTGCTCCCCTTGGGCGCCGACGACCACCAACTACTGCAAGTCCTCAAGAAACGCGGCGACCAACTCGACCGCGAGGTTTTAACCGCCTGCCGCTTCGTCCCCTTGATCGAAGAGGGCCAGCAAGACTAAAACTAAGGGACAAATTGAAGTTGACCAGAAGCGGAGATCTCCTAAAATACCTCCACTTCACCAACACAACCCCCGGGGTGTGGCTCAGCCTGGCTAGAGCGCTTGGTTCGGGACCAAGAGGTCGCTGGTTCAAATCCAGTCACCCCGACTTGCTCTTAAATGCAGAGTACAAAAGAAGTTGCATTACGGCTGCGAAAGCGGCCGTTTGCGTTTCTTGGCGAATTGTGATCGCAATAGCCGACGTGCGCGCGTTGCGATTTCTTAGGCGGGTGGGGCGTTACGAGTTGCAAGTGAGGCGGTCCTGGCATTTAGCGCCGGACGTAGCTAGCGCCGTATAGCGCTCGTTCTGTTGTGTGGGGTGGAAGCTCCGCCGCCCTTCAAAATTTTTGCCTCACGCCGCTTGCGACGGGCTGCTCTGCCCATCTCTTTCCAGAAGGCATTCTCCCATTTGGCCGCCCCTTCGCACTTCAGGGGTTGGTTCGGTAACTGGAGAGGATCTGAGGCGCGAGCCTGTTAGGGAGCGTCTTGCTGATGCCCTGCAGCGTTGTCGATGTTGTGAGACCGGTTGAAAGTAGGATTGAAGGGGCGAGGCATTATTTCTGGGCGGTTGGCTGATTGCTGTGGCAGGGGAGGTGAAGGGGAGTAACTTGGCAGAGGTGGGGAGTCCGCTTCTTTCTGCTTTTATGCTTTACACCTAAGCGTGTGTTGGGGCGGCGCTTCCCAAGGGATGCCTAGGGTCGTGGATCGGTAAGCCTTACAAAGGCTGATGTAGCTTTTGCCAATGTGGGCGGGCGTGGCATTGAACGGGGGATCGGCGTGATTCGTTTAATCGCGCTTGTCGTCACGATCGGGCGGGGCGCCCTCCTTATAACCATTGCGACTGTGCATTGGGGCAAGGCATGTGTCGCTACGCGGCGATCGGGCACGGGCGTTGCATTGTCTCCATGCTCGCATGCCGGGGCGAGTGGTCTACCGCCCAAGGAAATGGATTTCTACCCCACGCACCGGGGGCGCATTGTTTAGCATGTCGCCGGTGCGTCCCATCCAGGAGAACGCAGGATGCGTTGGAACCCTTTGCACATCTCGCTGGAGACTGTGATCGCCGCCTCCCCGATGCTGGGGCACGAATTGGAGGACCGTCGTCCCGTTCGCCAGGCACAAAACGACGCGCTGGCTCGACGTTTCGCCTCTGCCTCGGCCGTGCCGCTGCGTAGCACTAGCCAGCGTGACCTTTTCTGCGTGGCGCCGCTCGACTGGCTGGCAAGTGAGCAGGAAGGGCGCACTCAGTTTCACCTTTTGGAATTGAACGGCACGGGCATCGGCGGTCTGACGAACATGACCGATCGCGCCGTGTGCGAAACACTCCACTCGCTGGCCGAATCGTGCTCCACGTTTGACGATCCTGACGGTGTTGTGTTGCTGGCGGTTTCGGGGAAGGAATCGACAAGCAAGCCCCGTCTCAATCGGGTGATGCACGAGAAGCTTCTGTTTGTGGAAGCGATTCGCCACGGCTTGACGCAGCGGTTTGGCCGCAGCGAAGCGGCGACGCTGGACTGCCTCGAGCGACGCGCCCCGCGCGGCCGGCAGGCGGGCCCGACCGTGGTGCTCGGTTACATCAAAGATTTTTTGAACGCGCTGCGCCTGGCGCCGGACGGAACGGTCTGGCTGAACGGCCGCCGCGTGATCGGCGCGGTGAACGATCGCTTCTGCCGCAACATGCTCCAGCGGTTTGATGAGCGCGTTGACCTGGCCCGCCTGAAGACAATGAACCGGTGCTTTGCTGTGGGAAGCGATAAGGGAATCGCCTATGCACTGCTGAACGAATTCGTGCAAGCCAACCCGCAGGATCGGTTGCCCAACGAAATCCGCCACGCCCGCGCCACGTGCCGCTTGAGCCTGATCGAAACCGTGCTCGACTGGCTGGCCGATGGGCGGCAGGTGGTTATCAAGCCGCACGGAACGGGGTTGGGGCACGGCATTGAGTTCTTCTTCGATCCACATGAGCCCATCGAGTCGATTGTCAGCCGCATCGACGCCTCGCTTGCCCAGACCGAAGAGTACTATGGCCTGCCCGGGGGCGCGTTGCCCTACACCGTGTGCGAGTACGTCGACGCCCGCCGCCTCCGCGCGCCGGGGCATCCACTGCACGGCCACAAGTACGAGCTGCGCGTGGTGGTGTACCGCAGCGGGATGACGCTGCGAGCCTTCCCCTCGATCGCTAAGATCGCCCGCGAGCGCGACGACTGCGGCGGCGCAGTGCGGCGGGCGCTGATTAACAACATCACCGCCTCGGGCGACACCGCCAAGGTGAACGGTGTCGACTACATGCTGCCCCTCTGCAACGCGAACGCCCTGGAGATGCTGGGACTGTCGCTCGAAGAGGTGGAGTCCCTGTGCGCCGCGGCGACGGGCTACGTGCGCTACGTTCTCGATCAGGTGGAGGACCGGCCGGAACGGTTCGGGCTGCCGGAATCCACACGCCGGCCCGTTGTCGAGACGGTGGCCGCTGCGGCCTGAGCGGGAGAGAAATCCCGAGACCGCCGTTGTTGGCGTTTGACGCGACTGCGGCATGGGAGGGGACAATTGCGCATGGTAAGCCGAATCCTGTATCTCGAACCCGGACAACTGCGGCGCGCCTGGCCGTTCTTCGCACTGTACCTCATGCTCTTTGCGGGGCTGACGCTTGCCGACGGCCTGGCGTTGACGTTGGTGGTGGCGCGGATCGGCGCCGGGGAGCTGCCGCGGCTCCAGGCGCTCTCGGCGGCGTGCGTTATGGTGTCGGTGGGATGGTATCTTCGCGCCGCCCCGCGGCGCGGCGCCGACCAGGTCTTTGTGGGGCTGCTCGTTGGGCCGGCGCTGCTGTTTGCATTCCTCTGGCTGGGCTTGACGTGCAACGTGCTTAACGCGCGGTGGTTGGGCTTGTTGTTCCTGGGACGAGAATTAGTATTCACGCTGACGCTGTTGCACTTTGGCGCTTTCCTGCAGGACTACTTCACTCGCGCCGAGCTGAACCGCGTAATGCCGGCCATCTACGCGGGCGGCCGTGTGGGAGGGATCGCCGGCGGCGTCGCGCTGGAGCACTTGAGCCGGCTTGTGCCGCCGGTTCACTTGCTCCCGGCAGTTGCGGTCTTGTTGGCGCTGGGCATTGTGGGAGTCAAGCTGATCCACCGATTTACGTCCCCGGTGGACGAGCCGGGCGGGCCGGCGGTCGGCGATGCTCCGTCGTTGGCGCTGTCTGCGCGCGAATCGGCTGGGGTGAACGCTTCTCGCCCAGAAACATTTGTGGGCTTGTTGGCGTTGGTTTGGCGATCGCCCCTGTTGTTTTGGATCACCGTCAGTACGACGGCGCTCTTTGTGTGCCGGGCGGGGCTTGTTTTCCAATGCGGAGCGGCCTTTGAGCGTGCTTTCGCCAGCGATGCCGAAATGGCGGCGTTTTTGGGCCGATACGCGCAGTTCGCGCTGGCGGTGTGCCTGGCGTTTCAAGTTCTGGTCGTCGGTCGGCTGGTCGCCTGGATTGGTCTGCGTGGAGCGCAGCTCGTTTATGCGGCGTTCCTGGCTGCGGCGGCGGTGGGCGGCTGGGGAGAAATGACCCTCGCAGCCGCCGTCTTCGCGCGTTTTGTCGAAGGAGAGCTGCGGTACGGACTACGCAATCCCGTCGCCCAGATGACGGTGAATCTCTTTGACAAGCGCATCCGCACGCAGGTCCGCGCCTGGAGCCTGGGACTGGTGATCCCCGCTGCGACGATGGCGGCCTCGTTAGGACTGGATCTTCTGACGCGCCATGGCGCTTACTCTTGGGTCGCCGTGAGCACGATCGCCGCTGCGGCGGGCTATCTTGCCGCCTCCCTGGGCTTGGCGGCCAACATCGCGCCGCCGCAAGACCAGGAAGTCGCCAAACAAGGCAGTCTGAACCAGCAGACGGAACAATCCGACTTGCGGTCAGACCGGCGCGCGGCCTAGACGAGCGCCGGGAGTCGATTGTTTGGCCAGGGGAGACGGACGCTTGGGCGCGGGCGTCGCTCACTCTGGAGAAAAGGTTGCCATGGAGGCGCCATCGCGCAACTCGGGCGCCAAGATCCGGTTGTCTACGTCCAGCGAATTGGTCCGAGGTTCTTAGCCAAACAGTTTGGCGATGGGTTGTCCGCCGTCGGTAATCGGAACGGGCCGATCACCGTCATAAAGATACTTCGTATAGTCGACTCCCAACGCCGCATGAATTGTGGCGAAGAGGTCAGGAACGGGAACGGGGTTGGCGACGATCTTTTGTGAGAGTTCGTCGGTTTCGCCATACGCGCCCTGATGCTTTAAGCCGCCCCCAGCCAACACGCAAGTAAAGGTCGAACTTTGATGCCCACGTCCGCCGCCGCCATCAAAATGAGCCGGACGGCCGAACTCGGTTGAAATGACCACAAGCGTCTTGTCGAGTAGTTTGTGGGCTTCCAGGTCGAGAATCAGTGTTGATACGGCGTCATCCAATTCGCGGATGAGCTTGTGCTGGTCAAGGATTCCTTCGTTATGGACGTCCCAGCCCGTGCCATTGAGGAAGTTCAGGTTGTGGGAGACCTCGATGTACCGCACTCCCCGCTCCACCAGCCGCCGCGCAAGCAGACACCGCTGCCCAAACTCGCCCCCGTAGCGTTGGCGCAGATCGGCGGGCTCGTTATTGAGCTCAAAACTCCGCATAAAGTCTGGCCCACTGAGCCGCAAGCCAAGCTCCGCCGCCGCATCATAATCGCGAAGCCGAACATCGTCGGTCGGCGCTTGCACACTGCGTAGTTTCCGCAGGTAGTTTTCGCGACGAGCTTGCCGTTTTGCGTCGATCACTTCAGGACTCGTTAACCCAGCGGGTCCCCGGCCGGTTTCTGTTAAATAGAGGTAGCCATACTTGGCGCCCAAGAAGCCGGGCCCGCGTGAACTGTTGGGATAGCCAATCACCACATAGGCAGGGACGTTTTCCGATACGGCCCCGCGTTCATGCGCAATGATGGAGCCAATGGAAGGATAAACGACCGTGCCGCTCACGGGCCTTCCCACATACATCCAATTGGTTGCAGCGGCGTGCTCGTCGATGACCGAATGGTTCACCGTACGGACCGCGGTGACGCGGTCCATAATGGCGGCCATCTTGGGAAGGTGCTCGCACACCTGAACGCCAGCGACCGCTGTAGGAATGGCGTCATAATACGAGCCCGGCTTTTTGGATTTCGGGTCCCCTTTCACCTTCGGATCGAAGGTGTCGATCTGCCCCATGCCGCCTCCCAGCCAGATCGAAATAACATGCTCAGCTTGGCCGCGGATCAAAGACGAAGCCTGTTCTGCGCGAGCGGGAGTTGCGCTTAAGGCCGCCACGGCGGCGCCGGTGACGCCGGCGGCCAGGAACTGGCGACGATCGATCGAGTGAAGGTTGGTCGGCACGTTGATCTCCTGAGGAAGGGCATTGAGGCGTTGAGTCGAAGCGAACGGAACGTCACGGTATCCAAACAAACTCGCGAAGATTGACGACGCTCCAGATAAAATCCTCGTACCGCTCGCGCCACTCGGGCTGTAACCGAGGATCGACAGGCGGGCCTTGCCGTACGCGTCGTGCATGTTCCTCCTGAATGGTATTCGCTTCGGGACGTACGTGGTTGGACCACGTTACCTGGGGAAGCCGCTCCAAAGGCTTGGGCTCCACGATCTTATCGGCTGGAACCAAGCGCGTAGCAAAACCTTCCTGGAGCTGAGGCACAAAAATCGCTCGCTCCTCCTCCGTCGGCCTACGACTTAGAAAGCGAATGAAGATCGATTCCACAAGCTGATCGGCCGATGGGGCTTCTACGGCAAGATCCGCCAAGGCGCTCTTATGAGCAGCCGTTGTAAGCCATAGAGTCAGGTTGCTATTGGCCATGACCGCGGGCTGGCGCACGTTTGGAGACATTTCACGGTCCGTTCGGGGCGCCTGCCGTTCCGCCGACCAACCGAACGCCCGCAAGACTTCAGCCACCATTTCGGCGCGCGGCAACATCAGACTGGGGCGATCTCGTTCGTTGGAAATGCTGACCAGCATCCAGCTACGATGTGGCTTGCCAAACGAATTGCGCAAGTTCGCCGGGCGTCGCGCATCGGGGTCCATTGTCATTTCCTCGACATCCATTTCGCAACCTGCGGCTACGTAGAAGGAGTCGACAATCTGCTCGGCGGTCATCCGGCGTCGATCCGGCGCGGCGAACAAACGCTGAGGCGGAGGGGCGTGGAGATTGTCGCCGGTCGCTTCTTGCTGGTAAAGCGACGAAGTCATAATCAACTTCGTCAGATATTTGACATCGTAGTTGTTAGCGACCAGCTCTTTCGCTAGCCACTCCAATAGTTGTGGGTGGCTAGGCCTAGCGCCCTCCCAATCGTGCGGCGGCTCGACGATGCCAGCCCCAATGAGTCTTCGCCAGACCCGATTGGCGATCACCTGAGCGAATCGCGTATTTTGCGGGGCGGTAATCAATGCCGCCAACTTCTCTCGCGAGTCGTTGGGATTCTGCATCAACGCCCGAAGCTCGTCATCGTCCTTGGCTCCTGTTTCTTCAGCAAACGGCCAAACAGGAGGAATGCTCTCGCCGGGTTTGAGCGTCACCTTGATTAAGGATTCACGCTGCTTCTTCTCGAAGAACCCGGCCGGTACGGTGCTCGATTTCGGCACGCTTACTGGCTGGCGCGCAAACATCGCAGCCAGCGAATAGAGGTCCTTTTGCAAGGTGGAGTGGTACGGGGAATCGTGACAACGCGCACACTGCAACTCGATCCCCAAGAACGCGCTGGCGACAACATGCCCTTTGGCTGCAAATGGGGAATCGTTTTGGGCGGCCAAGGCAAACCCCGCGCTTCCACCTTCGTGGGCTCCGCCACGCATCATGATCAGCTCGGTGGCCATCCGGTCCATCGACTTGTTGTCGCGCAAAGCATCGTAAAGAAACCATCGGAAGGGCCCCGTGCTATTGAGCGAAGCATTGAGCATGGTGGGATTTTCCGCGAGAAGATCCTGCCAATAGCTGATCCAATGGTCAGCCCAGCGAGGATCCTGCAGCAAGCGGTCAATCAGCTTCTCTCGCTTACCTGCAGATTCATCGGACAGGAAAGCACGAACCTCATCCTCGGTGGGTGTTACGCCCACAAGATCGAGAAAGACTCGCCGAATGAACTGTTCATCTCCGATCTTTGGCGATCTTTGGGTCTGCAAGTCCGACGAACGAAGCTCGGGCCATTTCGCCCCAGCGGCGATCCACCGTTCCAGAACCTGGATTTGCTCGTCGGAAAGAGGCCTCTCGGTGGGAGGCATTCTCAGATCGGGATCGTCGCTACGAAGGCGGGCAATCATTTCACTTGCATGCGGATCGCCCGGCGTGACGGCCGGCTTGCCCGAGTCGCCGCCGGCCATGGCCAACTCGCGCGAATTCAATGCAAGTCCGCCGTTGGTCTTCTCGCCATGACAACGGAAGCACTCATTCTGCAAGATAGGAAGAACCTTGGAGTGGAAATGCTCCGACTCCGTCGGTGAAACCTTGTTGGAACTCGCCCTCGCCTCTTCAATTCGCGCGACGATAAACGCATCGATGGGGTGAAGCGCAGAGTCCGGTGTTTCAGGAACAGCTAGCGGCGGATTCCGCTTGACCCATTCTCGGGCGACCTCGTGACGTTTTCGCCAGTACTTATCCTGTTCAGCGGCGGCCGCACGGCGCGTCTGATCGTCGAGTTGCGAAAGCGAGCTTTCAATACGATTCCGCTCTGCCTTCACAACCTCATCGGTTAGCGGCAACAGGTCGTGCTGCAAGGCCGCCGGTCGCACCAGGTAATACGCTTGGCCATCTTCACTACGCAACGCCAGCGTCAGTTCCCTCGGCTCAGGACGGAAGTTCTTACCGCCAGCAATGGCCTCGACCACCACGCGGACCGGGCTGTCCCGGTCGATGTCCACCTGGCCGGTCGCCTCCTGCATGCCATGCAAAAGAATCCGATGCCCCGGAGCGGGCGGATCAGCCACGGGAATCATCGCGTCAAAGCCGTCCGATGCGCCAACGTGCGGCTTCGTCCGTGCGACCAATTTGCCATCGACCCACACGCGGGCAAGGCCTTGAGCCCGCAAGAGAAGCGTCTGCTTTCCTCGGGGGAGAGACACATCGGCCGCCATCCGTACCGCGACGGGCGCTTCCCACCCTTTGCGAATCCCCCAGTCATCAAATCGTAAGGGGAGGCGGCTAAGCAAGAACGAAGTACCCGACCAACTTGCAGCCACGGGAGGCCAGGATTCATTGTCCATCAGCCAACGATTGTGCGCTGGGAACCCCTCGTGGAAGGTGACGACCACTTGATCGCTGGGAAGGGGCCCCAGATCGGGCATCAATTCGGGAGCAGGGCCAATCACCGTTGGCTCGCCGACGCGACGAAAACGCTTCTTGAGGACTTCGTCGTCCAAGATCTTCCGGTGGATCGCGATCGCATCGAGCGAGCCGCGGAAACTCACTCCGGCAGCTCCTCCCATGGACGAGCCGATCCAAATTTCATCGTCGTCGACCACCGGTGGCTTGTCGGTCGGCCCTCCTGCGTCCCAATAGCCAGGGTACTTTCTGCCATCGATCCAACCCGCGATGCTATCGGGTTCGCCATAGCGGTACGTCAGAGCGACATGATGCCAACCACTGCCGGGCAAGAAGCCGCTGCTTGTCGTCCAGCGGCGCCAGTCATTATCGGTGGCGCCATCCATCCGCGTGCAGAATAGAAAGCTAAGACAAATCTGTCCTTCGATCCGGCGAACTCGCAGAGACCAGGTTTGATTGTTCAGCGAGCGGCCCCCCTGCCCGGTTCGCCCTTTCCCAATGATGTATGCGTTTTCTCCCTCTCGAATATCACGCACGTCGATCCAGGCTTCTAAGGTAATTTCATCTCCGTTGGTGAAGTCGAAGGGGCTGTTGCTTCCCGGATCGGCCAATGTCAGCCGTGCGCCATTCCCTTCCAACTGCACGGCCATGTTGTTCGATGGGAAGTCGGGAAAGGTCGGGGGACGTGGGCCAGGCACATCGCGACGCACGGCGCCGTGCGAAGCGAGGGGAATGTCTCCCTCGGTTTCAAAATCCCAACGGGCGACCGGTTCTTCCGCCGCCAAACCGTTCATCCCGAACGGCCAGGCCGCCGCCATGCCAACAAGTAACCCGTACGACAACCGGCAAAGACGCTTCCAACAAATAATCCCAAGGGTCAGCATGGCTCGTACGACAAAGTAAAGATGATGCCGTGACAGCGAAAACAGATGCTTTTCGGCGAAGGCGCAAGCCTTTGTAGCTACTTAGCGGCTTGCTAGGTCTCTTTTGCGATTACATCGCCAACGGTCACGCGTCTTTAATTCTGGAGGGTGAAAGTAAACTCATTCTTTTTACCCCCAACAACCTCGGCGGTCAGTCCGCTTGTCGCGTAGCTTGCATATTTGGCGGGAATCACGGACTTGGGGGGCGGCATTTCTCCATGGGGATCGGCGGGGGGAGTCGCGCCGGCGTCGATCTCGGTCGCAATGATCGCGACTTTATGGGAACCGATAATCGCTCCATCTCCGTTCGAGTAGGTAGTCAGCGTGAAGCTACCGTCCGACTGAATCCTTCCCACCGCAGGCAAACCCGCGGCCGGCTGAAAACTCACAGAGCCATAAGGAAGCGGTTTGCCATTGTAAATAACGGTTCCGCGAACCGGCGCCGTCTCTAACTGCGTTCCTTCGGAGCATCCGCCAAGTAGAACACACAACCCAATTCCCCAAAACAAGCGCTGCATGATTCGCATTCCAATCCCCTACGATTTGAACCTCACCAGAACCTGGCACGACGCCGCGGCCGTGCAACCCCAGCGCCGGGAAACGCATCAACCGGCCACCCGTTGATTTTCCCGGCTTGCAGAAGCCATAGAGCGAGCGCGATTACGGAAGCTGCTGCGATTCGCCCCCGTTAATCGTGGCGACCGCACGATAAACATCAAAGCTGATCGTTTCTGGCAAGAACTTCACGCTTCCGTCCGCTACGGAGAAATTGGCGCCGCCTGGGTGCTTGCTGCCAAACGGCAAGTGATTGAAGGGCACGCCTTCGGTAACCCGATCGCGACGCGAGTTGATGGGGTCCTGATAGATCACCTTGATGCTGTAGAGCCCCTTGTCGGAGGCTTCAATGGTCCCAGGGATCCAAACCCGCACATTACCGGGGATGCCCGAGTTGACTCCGCTACAATCGCGATGCACATACTCTCCGATCATGACGGTGTTGCTAAGACCGTCGGTCACCTCGGCGGCTCGGCGCGGACCATCGTAGCGGAAGACGCCATTGTTCGGGATATTTCCAAAGGAGACGGTGGTCCCCCCCTTGTCGAGAGCCGGGTCATTGTAATACACGCCGGCAATCCCTTGATACGTAAAGAGAGCCCCATCGGAATAAGCATTGGCCGACGTATGGAGCGGGGCGCCGTCAAAGCTAGGGCAGAAGAAGGCGTCCACCTGAGTCCGCCGCACAGCAACATTGTTCGCATGCAAAGGATCGACGGAGAAGTCATATCGATCGTACAAAGCTCGTTGCTCGAGATAAGGAAGCATCGCAACGGCAAAGCTGTGCGAGCCTTTCTTGGTTGGTTGATAGTAAGCCCCTGGTGGAAAATACCCCGAGTACGTGTCCATATAGTTATGGCACGCCAAGCCCATTTGCTTGAGATTGTTGGAGCATTGCATCCGCCGCGCCGCTTCGCGCGCTGCCTGGACGGCCGGAAGCAAGAGAGCCACCAGAATGCCGATGATCGCGATGACGACCAGCAGCTCAACGAGCGTAAAGCCGCGACGCTCGAGATTGCGCGAGCCAGAGTCCATAAGAAAACCTTCAATCTGTGTGGGGAAAGCAACGCCAATTCGCGAAACCAAGAAAGACCGCAGCGACACTTATTGCGCAGACGGTCTAGCGCCTTGCAAATGGTCCGGGCGCTGTGTCTCTTAACGCCGATTACAGGCCCCAGTGGCACAAAGGAGTGACACCGGCTAGACTCCACCCCCGAGCTAGCCGATCGCCGGCAGGAAACGACAAAATGTCGTGCTATTTATGGAATAGTAATTGCCCCGTAATAAGTAGCAAGCAAATTTTAGAAAATGCTCTCTTTTCAGATGCTTGTTCCTGATCACCATGGAAAGCGCATGGGAACAAACATCCATATTCTTTTGAGCATCACCGAAAATTTTCTAACTTTTGGCGATGGGCTTTTATCCGTTTTCATCGCCCTCGCACTGCGCGCCGATGGGAAGGAGCGGCGACGTTCCGTTGCGCACTCCTCAAAATTTTCTTCGTGCCGAAGTTACGGTACGTCCTAGAAGCGTCTGGGTCATTCACCCGCCGCTTCCACAATCTTTTGCAAACCCGCAATGCCCCAGCCGGCGCCAAAGGGACTGTCGATCTCGTTGATGTGGATGAGGGCTCACGTCTCATCGCGGCCGTTGCCGACCCAACCCGGCGAGCTACGGTGGCGGACCGCCACACTTCCTGAACGCTCGTAAATGCCCGAAGGCACGCCGCGCAGGTCCAATTGCAGCGCGACCTCGGCCGTATCGCTCGAGAAACGCCAGACGTTTTCCCCCGCTTGCAAGTTGTGGTCGGTATTGCCAACTCCCAGCGCCCGGATGGTGAACGCGCCGCCGTTGGCGTTGGCAATCTGGGTCTGAAGCGTCGCCATCAGGCGGACCGACTCGGGATCAGCGGCGTAAACTTCGGGAGCGAAGAAGAAGCTGTCGCCGAGCGCGCCAAACGAATAGTAGATAGTAGACGATCGGGCGAGGATCAGCCCATTCGCTGGTGTAGGCCAGGGTAATGCCTCGCGCCACGCCTTGCGACTGATAGGTGACCAGATCGTGCATCTCCAGGAAGTTCCCCGAGTGCTGCTCAATTTCCGACATGGCCGGGCAGGTCGCAGGAGAAGGCGGGCAGGACGGCTTCTTGTCTTGGTTCTTGAGGTCGTAGGGACGCGACTCTCCTAGAGGGAACGCAATATGTTCGCCGAGCACACGGATTTCGCCTAATTCGTTGATGAAGCCCGTGATTTGGCTTTCTCCATTGGGCAACGGTCCGGGCTTGGCCGGAAGCAGCCGCCCAAAAGGATTGACGTAATCAATCCGACCGGCAAAAGGATTCTGCTGGTCTTCGTCGGAGACGCAGCCGTCGTAATTGGGAACCGTAAGCGATGCAAAGCTGGCGAACCTGACCGGGCGCTCGGCGTCGATCCGCACTACCGTGGTCGTTGGCTTTTTGGGGTCGAGCGGCTGCTCGGTGCGATCGGGCGGCACTTGGGTAAGGAAAAGTTTTCCGGTGTAGGGAACCTCATTGCCCTGGCCATCGACTTCAACGATCGCCCCTGCCGGGACCATAAGGCTCGTTCCGGGAATGTTGGGGTTAGTGACCAGCGTATCTTCGTTCGGATTGACGGTTACGCCGTGTTCCAAGTCCAGGACCGGCACAAAGACGCCCCGCCGGAAATCATTGCGTTCGCCGAACTGGATCCCGACGTCGTCTTGCGAACTCAAAAAACTTTCAACCGGCAAGCTCAGATCGACGTATTGCGGTCCCACCGCCGAGGCAAGGATGCTAATGCTGGCGAATCCCGACTCCTCGCCTTCGCCGTCTGAGGACCTGGCGCCGCCATCGTCGATCAGAAAGACGCCGTTTTCGTCGGTGACCGTTTGGAACGCGTCCACAATCACCGGTACGCCAGCCAGCGGATCGCCATCGAGATCAAACACCGTACCCATCAGCCGCGTGCTGGTTTCCACGTCGGGCGTCACCTGGAGCGTGACGGTGCGCCGCACGGTCTGCTGGCCATTGTGAACCAGCACGTCCAAGGTATAGCTGCCGATCTCGTCCACGGTCGGCTCGAAAATCAGCTTGCCGTGCCCTTCGATTCGGCCGGTGGGCAATCCGCCGGGAAGTTGGCGCACATCGACGCTAAACGTGAGCGGCAACCCCGCCGCGCCGCCGCTGACCGCCAGGTCCACTTCCAAGAAGCGTCCGGGATGAACCGCCAGTTCAGGAACCGGTTCGTTCTCCAACGGCGTCACATCGTCGATCAGTTCAAGCGTCACATCGACTTGGGTGACAGGGCCACCCAAGGTCTGAGCGAAAAGTTGTACGGTGTGGCCCCCAGAATCACCTCGGGCACGAAGGAGAACGAGCCGTCGTCACCCGAGGGCACACCGACGATGCGAACCACGCCGAGTTGTTCAAACACCGCCACCAGGTGCGTTCCCGGCAAGAGGTTCGACATGATCCATCCGGCAAGGGTAGCGTCGGTGGTGACGCCATCGGCAGTGTTGGATGGCGTATCGTTGGCCAGGCCGGCTTCCAGCGTGGGCGCAGGCACGTTAGCGCCTTCGCGCAGCGGCAGGATCACCGCCAACAGATCTTGAAGCGAACAGATGTTGTCGCCGGTCACATCCAGAAAGAGCGGCGGCCCTTCGGGGATTGCTATCTCGCTCAAATTGATGGGAGCAGCGTCGTTATTGCGCAGCGCCGAGACGATCGCCAAGACATCGGTGAGACTGATAAAGCCCGAGCCGTCCACATCCTCTGGCAGCGCAGGGTTCCGCCCGTCGGCGGTCATCACGCGCCGACACTCCAGCAGCTCCAACCCCAACGTGCGAGAAGCGGCGCGCGCCGGGCGCAAACGTCGCGCCGCCGATGACCGGGATTACAGCAACACAACGGACCTCCTGCAACATGGGACAACCACCCAGCCCATATGGGCCAAAGCCACTATGATCCCCCACCCCACCCTGGGTAACACATTGCAGAACGATCCAGAAGTTCACACGGCCCAATGAGCGAACGCCCACGATACAAGAAAGCAACGCCCAACCAGCCTAGCGAGCGACGTGCGTTTATCCCCCGGGTCGCTAGTTTTCACCCTCGTCATCGAGGCGCGTAGTCTGACCTGTCTTACAGTGGGAGAGCGCAATGAGGCACTCGATGGCGTTTCAATCCTCTCGTCATCGAGGCGCGTAGTCTGACTGTACGACGTGCAATTAGGTCTGGTTCAGGAACTAGTGGTTTCAATCCTCTCGTCATCGAGGCGCGTAGTCTGACGGACATGACCAAGACCAAGACCAAGGCGGCAAAGGCGAAGTTTCAATCCTCTCGTCATCGAGGCGCGTAGTCTGACGAAAAGCGGCGCAAGGATTTTATCGTCCTATCACACCGTGGTTTCAATCCTCTCGTCATCGAGGCGCGTAGTCTGACCGTTCGCGGCTTCCGCCCGGACAAGCATTGTCTCCGGTGGTTTCAATCCTCTCGTCATCGAGGCGCGTAGTCTGACGCGGTCGTCAGTCTCCCGGACGGCCGCCAGAAGGTGGTTCTCCAGGTTTCAATCCTCTCGTCATCGAGGCGCGTAGTCTGACCATGCTGCCGATCGTCAATGAACGTCAGGGAGCCGCGGGTTTCAATCCTCTCGTCATCGAGGCGCGTAGTCTGACGCCGACCTGAGAAGCCGGTCGGTACCGGAGCTGCCGGAAGCGTTTCAATCCTCTCGTCATCGAGGCGCGTAGTCTGACCCCGGTGTTACGGAGGCCTTGCGGCGCAAGGACTTAGAGGGGGCATTCCGCCAACCTCCCTCCCCGGCGCCAGTTCGATTGTTGCCCGGACCTCCTGCATAGCACGTAACCCTAATTCCACCAAGGACTTACAAAAACCGCCAACCTCTCCTCACTGCCGCGTGGAACGTAACCCCCTAGAAACGAAAGGAGATACGTCGATTTCCCCGCAGGACAACCGGGGACCGGATTGACAGGCCTTAGCCGCTAGACGACTTCGTCACTTTCCTCCGTTTCCAGGTACGTTCCCACGCCCAGCACCTCGGTTGCAGGAATACAGCGAGCGCATAAGTGAAAGATCCGCACCGTATCGGTAACGGGGTCGATCTCCTCCAGCAACATGCGACGTAGGGAATCCAAACGGTCCTCCGCCAACGGCCCCTCAAAGACACTCTTTTGGACCCGCGTCAGGTAGCCCCGCAGTTTACGCGCTACCCGCGTGCGCCGCCGATCCTCTACAATATCGTAGCAAACCACAAGATACAAGTTTCGCCTCGTTCCACGGTGAGAGGTGACGCTAATGCATCTCGAAGGGTTGATACCGAGGCTCCTTTCCCTCAATCACCCGTGCTAGATGATAACACTGCTGGCGTAAAATGTCGCGCAGCTCCAAGTTGGCGTCACGCGGCGGATAGTAGACTCGCTCCCGCAGCCGACGGAACAATTCCTTGAGGAAAATCTTGCGTCCCATGTCGTGCAGGTAAACGCCGTACGCCTCGGCGCTCTCCTCCCCTGCATCAGCCACAGGGACCAGTTTCTTTGCCGGAGCGGCTTCCACGCGGCCGGGACTATCGCTTTGATTTTCGGGTGCTCTAAGCGGCTCGTCTTCCCAAGGAGCGAGGATCTCTGGCGGACTTGGCTTCGCAATCGTCGGCGTATTTGGCGCCTCCGCCAGCACTTCTTCCAGGCTTTGATTTCCCCGGCGAATAAAATCCGCCGGAGCGATCTGGCGCCGGTTCACCAGCCGTAGCACAAGGGCGTCGATCATTGGCCGGAACTCCTCCAAGAGATCCAGTGTCAGCGATGCGCGTCCCACAACGGGTTGATGAAAAAAGCCGAGCATTGGATCGAGGCCGCAGCACAGCACCTCGGTTTCCAGTAGAGAACCGAGTACGGCGTAGCCGAACGACAGGAGTGCGTTCACCGGGTCGCGCGGCGGCCGGCGCGTACGATGAGTGAAACGGAATTCGTCATTGCGCAAGAGCTTGCCCAGTTGACTGAAGTACCGCGCCGCGGCATGACCTTCCAGACCGCGGAGGGCGTCCAGATCGGTGCACTCACCGGCGCGCCGACCCGCCACTCGCAAATCTCCCAACACTTGGGCCAACTCTTCGTCGCGTAAGCGACGTTGCGCCCGAACCAACAGTTGCCGCTGGTTGCGGATTTTTCCCGAGACGATCGCCTGCGCCACGGCCAGACAGAATGGAGCATCGCAAGTCCGCTGGTACTGCACTATCCGCAACTGGACGTTCCGGGCGCCGCGGCCGGCCAACCGACCGCGAAAGCGTCCCTCGGCAGTCAACAGCACTAGATCCACCTCGCGGCGCAGCAACAGATGCAAGGCGCCCGAGGTGACTTCGATGCGGCCGAACAACAAAACCTGGTCAATCTCCCCCACCCGTACCTGCCGCAGCGAAGTCGGTCCGCGCTGAACAGAGAGCAAGTCCCCTACAGCGTGCAGCCCCACCCCTTGTTCTGTGACAGCGAGCGTACGCATGATGAGTGCCGTTCTTGTGAAGAGCGACCTACGCACCCGGTTGCGGTTCGGCCTCCCAGACCAACTCCTCCACCCCGTCCCGCTCCAAGAGACGATAACGGCCGCCAGGACAATTTACCGTTCGTTCCGGCAAGGTCCTTAGGGCGTCGGTCAGGGCCTGACGCAACTCCTTCCATTGCCGTTCCAGGTCGCTTCGCTGCCGCTCCAGCACTCCCAGTCGCAGCGCGAGGTCGTGGAGACGCTCGGACGAGTAAGAAGCAGGAGGCGGCTGGCGCTGGTCTTGCGGCAGCGTGAGGAGGTGCAACACGGGTGTGGGATATCGATCCTTCGCAAACTCGAACGGACAATGACAAGACACGCGCCGCGTGATATGCGGAATCTTCTTACGGATCGAACCACACGACACGGGATTTCCTTTGAGCCGATCCTTCATTAACTTTTCGGGGCCAACATCGACACACTTGGCGAACAGGTAATTGACCGCCTGCGGCCCGCCGTCCACATAGCCCAGCGAATGGATGAGCACTAACTGCTCTTCGTGGCTCAAGCGGCGATGCTCGTCGGCCGTGCGTTTCAACTCGGCCAGCACCGGACAATGGGCCAACAAATGACGCACCCGCGGATCGGTCTCAAAGTCAGCCTCGGTCCACACGGGCGCCGGCGGCGGCGGCGCCGGGCCGGCGGGCGGACGTTCCGAGGAAGGCAGGGTTTGCGCCACGCCGCCCCGTTTTAGCGGCGTTGGCGCGTCCGCCGCCCCCTGCGGCAACGCCGCCTTAAGACGCTCTAGGGCGGCGTAGAGTACACTTCGCGGGGTGCGGACCACGCGGCGCAACGCTTCCAACGGACGATCGATGGGCCGCCCTTGATCGTCGAGCAATTGACTCCGGCGCCCCGTACGACGGTGGATTCCCAGCGGCAATTTGATCAGGTTCCCCAGCCCTTGCTGCTTGACTCCCGCTTGCTTGGGAAAAAACTCCAGGTGGAGCCCGTCGGGAATCTGTCGCGTTTGCTGCCCTAGGAATAGCCGGCCCAATAAGTGCAGAGTTTCCGCTGTTTCTGGCTCCTCCAAAAAGACCCAGAAATGCCGGCCCTTATAGCCGGAGTTCTCAAACAAGGGCGAAAACCCCAGATCTCGCAGCGTTTGCAACAAACGAGCTGCTTCGCAGCGGAGGGTGTCGCGAAGCTGTTGGGCGTAGGGCGGATCGCCGTGCGCCCGTTGGAGAGCCGTCTTGTTGATATCCAGGTCGACGGCGAAGAAGGTCGCGGTTCCGTCCAGACGGATCGGGTACACACCCACCGTGTAGACGCCGAGCAAGTGATTGCGGATCACGGCGGGCGTTAACGGTTCATGGATAGGCGAGTAACCGCTTTCGCCGCTGGGGCGCACCCATTGACGCGCATAAACGCCTTCGCGCGCGTCAAACAAGGTGTGGAACCGGATGCAATCGGCGTCGTTGGGCGTCCAGTCGGACCGTTCGGCCGTTGTATCGGGGTCCGGCGCTTCGCGAGTCCGGCGAGCGGCGCCCCGCTCCAGGCGCCGCGCAACCGCCTCCGGCAATCCCGCCTGCAACGCCCGCTCAATGGCTTTCCGAGCGCGCGGCTCGGCGCCTTCTTCCTGAAGGATTTCCACTAAGGCGGTCAGCCACGCTTCGTGGGCGGGCTCCTGCGCAAGGAGCCGCTCCAACAGTCCGACCGCGCGGCCTGTGTCGCCCCGCTCCCGATAGTGCTGAGCCAGGTGAAACGCCGCAACCGGATCGTTGGGGTCGTCGCGCAGGGCCAGTTGAAATTCGCTAAACGCCAGCGAGAACAAGCCAACCTCTTCACAAAGTAAGCCCCACAGGACGTGCTCCCCCGCAACGCCGCGCCGAGCCGTGACGACGCGGCGAATGGGATCGTGCAGAGCCGCCGGATCCACCCCCGCCGCCAGACGCTCGCGAAGCGATTCCAAACTCGACTCGCTCATTCTGCCTTGTTCGTGCTCGAGGAATTGTTAACGCGCCAAGTCCCAACACAATCCTCTCATCATCGAGGCATGTCTTTGGCCCCTGGCTTCACGGGGGCCTTGCGGTGCAAGGACTTAGAGGGGGGCATTCCGCCAACCCCCATCCCCCCCGTGCATGACGTGGACCTACTACGACAACACATTCAACGCAACCTCTTTACTAACAAGGATTTAAAAAATCCACCAAACTCCCTTCACGTCTTCCGGAGGCGCGACTTCCTCGCCTGGAGCCAGTAAAGCGGCTTCAAGGTTGTCTCCAGGGGGTATTCAGTTTACCGACGATCCCCCCAATCGTGGAAATACGGGAAGCATGTTTTCTTGCAATTCGGCTAAAGCCATCGCGGCGGTTTCCAACTGACGGCAAGCGTTGGGGCCAATCGGCTGAAACCCGTGCGCCAGGATCGAGGCATTGCGGGCCATAAGTGGCGACCGTTCCCAATCGTGCAACCCCAGTTCTTGGAACTTCGCTCCTAAGGGGTCATCCAGCGCGTGCAAGAGACGGTAGTCATCCTGAAGTCCGAGTTTCAAGTGACCGTTGGAAGCCACAGCGGCCCACTCGGTGCGAAGCGGCTCGGGCACGCGCTCCAGCGGCACGGCGCCCGTATCGGGAAGCGAGTGAGCTTCCCGCAGACGCCATTGGGCCAGAGCTTCGACCGCGCGATATAGCCGGGCTACGGCGTCGTCAAAGCGGCCTTCGTCCACGCGCCGCCGGGCGTTGGCCAACAGGTCGAGCACTAGTTCCCGGCTGGGGCCATTCGAAACGTCCAACTGCGATACGAAGGCGTGATGCGTTCGCACCATCGCCAGGAGCGCATCGGTCTTCTGGTTCGTCAAGAGCGCGCGGAGGTCGTTGGCGAACTTGGGGATCTCGCCCAAGCGCCGGGCGCACGCGTTGTGATCAAAGCGGTCCCAGGCGTCATACGCGTCGGCCAATTGTTTAAGCGCACTGAATTCGCGTTTGCTGGCCGAGTCGTGCAGCCGCCGCATGGCCTGGTCGAGCAGTCGAGAGGCCGCCGCATACGCCCGTTGATCGAAGAGGGCCACGGCGTCATCGATCGCCTGATAGCCCAGCGCGTCCCAGGGGTTTTCGGAATGGACGATTTGCTCCTTCCCGGAAACCACAATCCCCACGCCGTTCTTGGTGCGTTCTGTACCGCCCACGTAGGCGAACAGGCACGGCCAGCGATGCGCCTGCACCGCAATCGCCGCCGACATACACTTCGTGCCGCCGGTGAAATCGACCACCACCTGGTGTTTGTCTTGGGCGTTGGCCCCGCGGGCGACCCAGCGTTCCACCTCGGCGGTCAGCTCCCGGAGCTTGTGGAGGCAGGAGCCGAAATCCTGTCCGTCGGAGAGCGAGTAAACGTCCCAGCAGCCAGGCGGCAAATTGACGCCTTCTTGCTGGGCCAAAGGAACGATCGCCCCTTCCACTTGCTCGCGCGTCTGAGGAGTAGGAACAAACAACACCCGGGCCGGCTTCCAGTGCTTGAGGGCGGCGACAATCGGCTCCGGGCTTCCGCCCACGGTGCAAATCAAGAGGATGTGTTCCGGCATGGTTAACGATGCTCCTGGAAGGCGTTTAAGTTTCTTCGGGTAGGGGCGTTGCTAAGAGCTGCCCCAGCCCCAAGGCCGTAGCTTTACCTAAGTGCAGCCACCGGGCGGCGGCCAGCAGCGGCCATACAGGCCCTGGCCCCTGCGGCAGGTCGAGCCAACCGCACACCCCGTGAAGTTCCAGTTCGGCTTGTTGCCGCGCCGAGTAACGGTGCAGGTCGAGCCGTTGGCCGCGCCACACCGCCGCGGGCTGTTCGCGGGCGACGGCCAAGGCTATGCCCGAGAGCTCCTGCCAAGCGGCTTGCTCGGCAGGAGGAAGCAGTGCGCCCACGCGACGGCACGCCGCCACGACAAGGTCGGGCAATGTGGGCGACTCAATCAGTCGGCCGTGCCGCCGTAGCCGTAAGGGCCCAGGAAACAACAGCCGGCAAGGCGTGGCCGCCGCTTCGGCCGCCTCCGCAGGCGGCCACAGCGCTTCCCCCAGCGGCCAAGCCGCGGATGAACCGCCAGGATTGCCAATGGATTCTTCGCCCACCGCCAGCCCGCGCGCATCCAGCACTAGGCAGCGGCGAATTCGAAATGGGCGGCGCTGCGGCCCCAAACCTTTCTCCGCCGCCAACCGCCATGCTCGCCATAGGACGTCATCACAATCCAAGGCCGGCCCCAAGGAAATCCATTCAATTGCTGGAGCGAATTCAGGCTCCGCCGGCGCCGGGCGCAGGAGGTACAGGGGCGAAGCCATCTCGCCCCGCGCCGTCTGCGGATCAAACACCCTGTCGTACGCAGCGCGATCCACCTCGTGCAGCACGGCCCCCCACACGCCGCGCAGCATGGGCACAGTCGCCTCCACGCCCGGCGTAGCCAACAACAGCCGCCGCGGCAGAATGCGTATGGCGTTGAGAGCCGCCCGCAAACGACTGACGAGCGTAGCGACTTGAATTGGTTCAAGCATTACCGAGGTCGTCCGAACCATAGAACACGAAATTCACTTGGTTGATGGGAGCGTCACGCCGCCAATATCTCCCGCGCGCCATTGCAGCGCATGCGAACCGATCACGACCACGCCCAGACACAGGGCATCTATAACGACCGCCGTCGCTGGCCACCCGTGTAAGCAGTAAAACGCCAACCGACGGCCTCAAAGCGGCGTGCGTTCCTCAATGCCAACAATCGCTCCGCGTGATCGACGATCAAGGAGGCTACGGGGCTTCAGGCGTGACCAGGTCCTCCACACCGATCGAGCAAAACACAATTTGCGTCATCCGCGGAACCCAAGCAACTCAGCTAGTAACGAAGCAGGCTCATCCGACACGGCCAGTTGTTGAATCTTGTCCCGCGTAAGAATTCGGCAGTTATAAAGATTCGCGCGCGCTTTTACGCCCGGCTTCAAGCTCCCATCTTTATCGAGCACATTACCGGAAGTTGTCGCCAAGTAAGAACGGACTCGCAGGGCCCGCGTCTGGCGAATGATCGCCTCGATCTTATAAAGCCCATCGGCGCCAGCGTCGTGCTCCTGCGCGCCGGTTTTGCACTCAACCGTGCAGAGCGTGTGATTGTGCATGAAGGCGACATCAAGATCGTTGGACGCTTCAAGGCCAGCGGGGCCAATTTCCAGGCCTAAACGTACATCCCAAATGCCCATCGACTCGGCGTGGCGGTCGAGCAAGCCCCAGAAAAACACTTCCAGCCAGCCGCCC
>CAYWIS010000022.1:719-45196 GCA_964458385.1 uncultured Pirellulaceae bacterium | reverse complement strand
GCGGGAGCCTAAATCGGCTCACCAGTTGCGTTCCTGAAGACGGCGTCGATGCAGTCTGTGCGCATCCTTTCTCTTTGCCGCCGAGGAACGTTTACTGTGCGGATTGTTTCGGGCCTTGTTTTGATCTTGATTGCCTGCGGCTGGTTCGCCTGCGAAACAGATGCGCGCTGGTTAGCGCCTTCCCAACCTCTAGAAGCGGTCCAACCTTGGGGATGGCGGCGAACGGAACAAGGTTGGGAGAAGGCAGAGTTCTGGACACCACGGCGTCAATACCCAGATACAGCAGCCCACCGTATTCATCCGGGTCTATTGTTGGTGCTGCAATTCACGCTATCGTGGGGTTTTCTATTCCTGTCGACTCCGAAAGTGGCTGATTCTGCTAAAAACGAAGCCGACGTGTACGAAAACAGCTCTGCTTCGCCACTACTATAATTAGATCCCCAATTTCCACGGGGACGCGAAGCTGCATAGCCGTTTTCGGGGACAGCACCATGCGACTCACCTTACGGACATTATTGGCCTATTTGGATAATGTTCCGCTTGACGCTCGCGAAGCAGAAGAATTAGCCAAGAAGATCGACGAAAGCGAATTTGTCCGCAACTTGGTGCAACGAATCCGCACATCCGTATCACGCCCCCGATTGTCGGCTCCCAAGGTCGACGGTCAAGGGCTTGGGCACGATCCTAATACGGTCGCTGCGTATTTGGATAATACGCTGCCCCAGGATCGCATGCCGGAGTTCGAGAAGATTTGTCTTGAATCCGATGTGCTGCTCTCAGAGGTTGCGGCCTGTCACCAGATTCTCGCGTTGGTCCTCCAACAGCCGGCCAAAGTATCACCACGACTGCGCGAACGAGTTTACCGGATCGGTGATCTAGGGATTGCTGCCCCCGTCGATCAATCGGCTGCGTCGGTCACACCGCCACCTCCTCCAACGATTCATTCGCCGGCGGAGGCTGCCGCACCGGATGCGCCTCCTCCCGAAGAAAAGCCACAACCCGCCAAGCGCGACATTCCCGAGTATTTGCGTGAGACACGTTCACTCGGCTGGAAACCCATCGCTTTAACGCTTGCACTCGGATTTCTCTTGGCGGCGATCGGGTTGCGAGCAATGGGCCCCTTTGACGAGCGACATCCCGTGCTCGGCTTCCTCGTCGGCAGCCCACCTCAGGATCAGTCGGTAGCGCAGACGGAGCAGGAGCCCCCCCCGTCGTCGCCGGAACCGTCAGCCCCTGCACCGCCAAAACCTAAGGAGCCAATGCGGGCGACGAGCGACGAAGGCCAAGACGATGGCGAAGTCCAAGAAAGCCGCGGCCAGGCTTCAGCCGACGAGGATGAGCCTGATTCTCCGGCGGTGATGCCTTCGCCTGCCGAAACACCTGATGTCGAAACGACCGAACCAGAGTTGTCTACGGACGACTCCGCGACTGCAGACGAAAGGACGCCGGTCGAACCCGAGGCTCCCCCAGCCGTTGCCACGACGTCGGGCGACGAACAACCATCGGTTGCCCCGCCTCCGCCGGCAGCGCCCAAGGCTCCCAACGCGCCGCCAGAGGTGGCGCTGGCGCCCACCTCGCCAACGACGGAGGATCCCATTCCTCCGCCGATTCGCACCAATCCGCCGCCCATCGTCGAGGCAGCCCCCGCCAGTCCGCCTCCCGCCGCCGAGATTGGCTTACTCAGCTCCGAAAAAGAAGTGCTAGCGCATTTTCAGCCTGATGCTGCCGCTTGGCTTCGTTTGCCATCGAATGCCCCGTTGGCCATTGGCGATCGCTTACTCGCTTTGCCGGCGTACAGGCCGAAGATTGTATTGGCGTCGGGCTTCCAAGTCACCATTGGAGGTGGAACGCTCATCGAGATCCGTTCTCCCCAAATTCCTGGTGAGGCGCATCTGGGCGTTGAATATGGCCGCCTCGTCGTTACACCGGTTGGCGCGACGAACGCGCCGATGAGGTTGAACCTTTGGGGGCGTGAGGGGACCATAAGGTTTGCCGGTCCCAGTTCGCTGATGGCGGTTCAGTTACGCCGGTATCGAGCGCCCGGAATTGATCCCGAAGCGGGATGGAGCCACCGCCTCGTTGAAATTTATGCGGTCGGCGGCGCCTTAACTTGGCGCGAATCCGGCCACCCAGAACAGGTCATTCAGGCAGGAGAAACCTTTGCGTTCCTGGATGACGCTCGAGGAGGCGTTAGCCCAACGACCGAACTTCCGGTATGGGTGAATAGCAAGGATATCGAACGCAGCGATGAATTGGCGGCTCAGGAGATGGAAACGCTCCTGCCCTTGGAGCGTCCCTTGAGTCTCACGCTGCTGGAATTAAGCGAGCATCGGAAAAGTGAAGTCCGCGCGCTCGCCGTGCGCTGCCTTGGGTATCTCGATCTGTACGAGAAGTTCGTCGATATGCTTAACGACGAAACCCAGCGATCGTATTGGGATGACCACTTCAACGAACTCCAACGCGCCTTAGCTCGAAGCCCGGAAGCTGCACGAGAGGTGCGCATTGCGTTCGAGAAAGTTCGCGGCCGGCCTGCGGCGACTGAATTGTACCGCTTGCTCTGGAGCTATAGCCCCGATGACCTGGCGAACAATTCTGCAGCAAAACTCGTTGGCTATTTGGCGCACGAATCACTCGACATGCGAGTGCTGGCGATCGAAAATCTTCGCCGCATCACAGGGAATACGCACCTATATCGGCCCGAAGTGGCCGAAGTTCGGCGCCGCACGCCCATCCAACGCTGGAGGGCAAGCCTGGAAGCAAACGAGGTGCAGTACCGCGAAAAGGTACTGATGTTACCGCCTCGTATTCTTGATGAGCCCGATTCTGAACCAGCGCCGGCGGCGCCAACAATAGAGGAGCCAGAAGCTTCCGAGTAATCTCCTAAGGCGCGCAGTGTATTTCGAGCGCTGCATCGTCAACGCACAGAACGCTTACGCACCCAACAACAAAATCCAGACCATCGCGGCTCGAAAATTCGAGCCGCGGCGTCTCGGCTCCTGCCCTCGCCAAAGAGCGCTAGTTCACTGCGGGATCGTTGGGGGCATGTTTGATCCCCAGCGTGCTAAAAAGAATATTCTCTCCCACCTGACGGGAGAGCACCTTCCAAAGCTCGACGTAGTCACCAAAGAGACTTGCCTCTGAGGCATCGGTGACTAGCCAACTCCCCACTTCCAATTCACTTTCGAGCTGACCTCCCGCCCATCCTGAGTATCCGCTGAAAATTCGAAGCGGCAATGCCTCTTCTTCGACGAGAGTTTCCAAATACGCTTTCTGAGTTGCGACAAAAATGTCGTCCGAAACTTGGAAGTCCGCAAACCTCGCATTTTTGTGAAGCGCCATTAACGGACCGGGGCATGGCCCCCCCAAATAAATCGGTTGGCGGTTATCGCATTCGTGTTCAAGCACCTCCGTCCAAACTTCACCAATCGTGCTATCACTAGGGCGATTCAGCACAACGCCCAAGGCGCCATCTTCACTATGTTGAACCAGCAGGACAACAGAATGTATGAAGTTGGGATCGAGAAGGTGAGGCGAAGCAATTAGCAATTTGCCCTGGAGGGATTGCATACCGTTGCCTCATGAAGAATCGAGGAGAGGTGCAAGCCACGCACGGAGCGTTGCTTGTATTGTATCGGCCCCACCAAGTGAGTCCAGCAGCCTCGGAGGCGGCCGCAAGAGGCGTGCCGCTGGCAACGTTATTTCGTTTCTCGATTACCCCAAACTTCTTCCCACAAACACCCCGCCCACGACCAGCCCACGCCGAAACCGATTAGTAGATTGCGCATTCCCGGTGTAAGCCGGCCTTGTCGGCGCAGGTCATGGATAAGGATGGGCAACGTTGAAGAAACCGTGTTGCCCACGTGCTCCATCATGATCGGTAGGCGTTCGTCATTCAGCCCCAATCGCACCTGAAGTTGAGCAAGCATTTTATGCGTAGCCTGGTGCATCAAGTACAAACCGACATCACGGTCTTCAATGCCAGCCTCACGCATAATCTCGTTCACCAATTGCGGGATGGCGGCCACGGTGAAACTCATCAGGCTCGGGCCGTCCATGTAGAGGGCGCTTGGCCACCGCTGGCGATGACGCGGGCGATGCGCATCTTCCGGGCGGCGTGCACCTCCTTTGGTCACGAGCAACGTATCGGCGCCTGCACCATCGGTGCCAAACCGGAACGCCGTCAATGTCGGCCTTGGATGGGCTTCGATCAAGGTTGCGGCCGCACCATCGCCAAAGATGGTCCGCAAGCTCCGATCACTGGGATGTATGTATTTGGAATACGTTTCCGCGGTAATAAGAAGCACCCTTTTGACAGCCCCGGTGCGAATCAGACCATCGGCCAGCGACAACCCATAAACAAATCCCGAGCATCCAAGATTGAAATCGATCGCTCCTACCGAAGTTCGCAACCCCATCCGATGCTGCATGAGGCAGGCGGTTGTGGGCAATGGATAGTCCGGCGTTTGCGTACACAACAGGAGGAAGTCAATAGACGCCGGATCGATCGAATGTTCTTCGAAAAGTCGCTCCGCGGCAGCAACCCCCAAATCAGAAGCACATTCGTGCGGTTCGGCGATATGCCGGGCGCGCACCCCCGTCTTCTCCCCAATGACTTTCATATCCCAATCGGGATGCTCTGCTTGCAGCTGTTCGTTCGTCTCCACCCGAGGGGGAAGATAAACAGAAATGGGACCGACCGCGCCGTAATACACTGTTGACCGGGATTGCTGAAAGTCTCAAAAAAATTAGGGCACGCACTCACCATAACGCTCGATGTTGAGACGGTCAATCGAAGGCCTCCGGCAGTTCTCGCCAACTGTGGCGACCGCCCTCGCGGAATACGGCGAACGATCTTGCGTGGTGAGCCAAAGGTCTGCATAATCCCCCGACATTTTCCCGAATTTCGATGTCTCAAATCATTTTCGGAGCCGACACGCCATGAAATGTCCTGCGTGCTGGGCGGAGAAGGCTTACCGCCGAACGGAAGAGGGAACATGGGCTTGGGTGTTGCGTTGTCTGTTGTTCGTACCTATGCGCTGCCGTCATTGCTACCACAAATTCTATATTCACCGGCTCTTCGCATTTGGGAAAGTGATTGAGCCGCCCGCCAAGCCGCGCCCGGCGCCTCCGCCAGAGAAACCCTCAGTCGCAGCACGCCACATGATGGAAAACGCACGGTCAACGCCGCCAAGTGCTAGCGGCTTGCGGCGAAGCGCCTAAGGGGTCTGCTTGCCGCGGGACCAGAGTTTTTCACTATTGACGCGCTTGCACGTTAGATGGTATTCCCGGCGTCGATGATGGGAGGTGCTGCGCGATTTCCCGGGGCAGCCATCGTACTTGGAAAGGAAAACGGGGCCATGGCGAAAGTTGAATCTTTCGTCGATATCCATTGCCACTTGGCGCCTGATATCGACGACGGGGCAAAGACGTGGGAAGACGCGCTGGCCATGGCCCGCATGGCTGCTGACGACGGAATTTCCGCGATTGTCGTCACGCCACACCAGTTGGGCGCGTATGGCCACAACACAGGGGATGTTATTCGAGCTCGGGTCCGTCAACTGCAGCAGTTTCTGGATGATCATAAAGTCGGGCTGCGCGTCTATCCCGGCGGAGATGTACGAATTGAATCCGAAATGATCGCCAAGCTTCGCACGGGCGAAGTGATGACCCTGGCCGATCGGCGCAAGCATGTGCTGCTGGAGCTCCCGCACGAACTCTATTTCCCCTTGGAGCCGGTGCTCGATGATCTGGCAGGCATCCAATTGGTAGGGATTCTCTCTCATCCCGAACGCAATCAGGGAATCCTCAAACAGCGCGACGTTCTGGAGCGATTGGTCAACCGTGGCTGTTTGATGCAGATCACCGCCGGCAGCCTAATGGGGACATTCGGCCCCCATAGCCAAGAGCTCTCGGAATGGATGTTGGAGCGTGGACTCGTGCACTTCATTGCGACCGATGCACATAGTCCCAAGTCGCGACGCCCATTGATGCGGAGGGCGTTCGACCGAGTAGTGGAGTTAGTCGGCTGGGATGCAGCCGTCGAATTCTGTTGCCGCAATCCGGCGGCCGTGGCCGCAGGCGAAGACGTCGCTCCCGGGCGGCGAGCAACGAAAAAGAAGTCGCAGTGGGGCGGATGGCTGGGATGGCGCCGCGCGGGTTAACCCGTCCTTCCAGGATAACGAAGGTGTTCTGTGGTTTCGTCTTTCTTGCCTCGCGGAGTAGCCATCGCAGCTCTCGGGGTTGTGGCGTGCCTCTGCGACCCGTTCGTCCATGCCGGCAATCGTTGGCCAGACGAGCGAACCGCAGGCCCTTTTGTAATTCATGCAGATTTTTCTCTCCAGCCGCATGAACATCTGTTGCATGAGCTAACGCATTTGCAGCACGACCTGGTGCGGGAACTCGGGGTTCCTCCGACGCGTGAAGTGGTTCACGTATACCTTTTTGCTCGCTCCACAACGTACAAGCGGTACCTAGCAAGTTACTTCCCGCAGGCACCCGTGCGAAAGGCCTTGTTTATCAAGGAGCGCGGCGCGGGGATGATGTTTGCGTATGCAAGTGAAGACCTGGCAATTGACGTACGCCACGAGGGAACCCATGCGCTGCTCCACGGAGCGCTGCCGATGGTTCCCTTATGGCTCGATGAAGGGCTAGCCGAGTACTTCGAGGTTCCAGCATCGCAGCGAGCCTATGACAATCCCCATTTAAAGGCGATTCAGCGTTCTTTATGGCTCAAGGGCGCACCAAGACTGGAGGCTCTCGAACAACTGGAGCGTCTCGAAGAAATGGGCGCTGCCGAATATCGCAATGCCTGGGCGTGGGTGCATTTCATGCTGCACGGACCGCCGGAAGCGCGCGAAGAACTTATTGGTTTCTTGCGAAACGTCGCCGCATTTTCTCCGCCGGGTAATTTGAGCGATCGGTTACGAAGGCGCATGCCTGATCTGGAACAGCGTTTCGTCGCTCATTTTCGGAATTGGTCGCGATAGTTTCGACCGCGACCGCAACAAACTTTATTGGAAGAAAAAAAATTATGGACTTCGGCGTAATTTGCTTCAGTTGGTCAGCATATCCGCCGATACGTGTATTCGGATAACCAACGTACCTTGGCCGCCGGGAGGCATTGCGAACCGACTTGGCCCTGGCGCGTTGCAGTCATTCGCCGAACTCGCAAATCGTTGCTCGTTGTTATTCGACGCCACTCGACTCGAAACGGAGTGAACCCATGAGAAAGGTCAGTTTTGTCCAGGGAGCGGCGGTCGCCCTGGCATGTTTGGGCATGTTCGTAGGGCAAATCGCCCGTGCGGCGCAACCGCTTGTGAATGACGTCGCTCTCGGCCATGGGGGGACGTTGGTCGGTAAAGTGGTGAACCGCCAAGGCGTCGCGCAATCGAACGTGCCGGTTCGCATCTCCCAGATGGGCCAAGTTGTCGCCGAGACGTTCACCAACGCCCAAGGCGATTTCCAAGTCACCGATCTCCGAGGCGGTGTCTACCAGATCGAGACGAGCCAGGGCGTAGGCGTTTATCGTCTGTGGGCCGAACACACCGCTCCTCCTGCTGCTAACGACGGCGCCCTCATCATTCACGGTGATGACGCGGTTGCCGGCAACCAGTGCAATCCTTGCGGCGGCGGCGGTGGATTGTTGGGCGTGCTTGCCAATCCGTGGGTGCTGGCTCTCATCGTAGCCGCGGCTATTGCGATTCCGCTCGCCCTGGATGACGACGACGATGACGATGCGTCTTGAAAATCGTGCCTAACAGCACGCTACTTAGAACATCACCCCCGCCGGGTAGCACCGACGGGGTTTTTTTATTGAGTAAACGCGACGCCTAATTAACGTTGCTATCGAACGTCGCGCATATACGCAATGAACTCGCGATCCAACGTCTCTAGGTCGGCGCCAAAAGCGGCCTGAAACGCCGCCAGCCGCTCTTCATCGGTATCGTTGATTAGCGGTTTCTTTTGAGACAGCATCCGCAGATACTTGTGGTACTCCTGCGATCGGCGTCGCAAGAGAAAGTAGTTCAGCGCCCAGGCTTCGGCGTAAGCGTCGGGCGCCGTCTCCGTATTGCGTAACCGCTTGCTGTTGGCCAGCAAGGTAACCAACGAATCCGAAGGGCGGTTTCGTAAGTATTGCCGAAATTGCAGGAGTCGCTCACGGTTAACGCCGCCAATGCGGCGCCAACCTTTGGTGCTCTCGAGATCAGGCGTTTCGAAATAAACCGCTACGCCTTCGCTGACCCAAAGCGGAATATCAGCATAACGCTGCTGAAATCCGCAGTTAAAGGCAATCTGGTGTGTTGCCTCATGAATAATGGTGGCCACCGTACGTTCGGCCTGCGGACGCGAAAGAATGCGGTTAATATGCGCCGCAGATGTTGTAAAGTCGGCTCGTGTCGATGCGCCTTCCACACCCGTTAAGTCATACATCACCACTCGGTTAGATCGCATGTTGTAATAACCGATTACCGCCTCGGCGCCTTCACCTAAGTCCTGGGTGGCGTAACGGATATAGGTTGGCCTGTCAGCAAAAACAATTGCGACCAGCGGCGCTTCCGAATCGCGAAGTTCAAATCCACGTTGGGTCCAATAGGTGAAAAAGGCTCGGTACAGCCGCTCATACAGCGCACCACACCATTGGGCGTACGCCTTCGATGTGTTGTAACAGATGAGATAGTGCGCCGTATCATAAGTGGCGAACCCCGCGGGCATTTCTGCGAGTAATTGCTTGGCGAGTTCCGCCCGACTGAGAAGGCGGAACGGCGCTGCATCGGTCTTGCGTCGCACAATCTCTTCTGGTTGCACCGCCCATAGTGCGCCGTCGGACGTCATCAACAATACGCCCCCATCCTGAGATTCAACCACGACGCGCCCCGAGAGGTGTTGTTGTTGTCCGTTTCGTTCAAACGAAATGTGCTCCAAAGCTGCCCCTTCCGACGTTAACATCAGGAGCAGGTAGAAGGGCAGAATGATCTTTAGACCACAATGCATTCTTTTTGCCATTCTTTCTCATCCATCTTGGCCCACACAACTTATCGCAGGCCATCTACAGGGTACGGCGCGATCCATGCCGCACCGCGAAGTGAGAACCACAGCCCCGCCCCAATAAACGCTAAACCAATCAGCGCAGGGGTAAGCCATAACCACCAAGCCAATCCGAGAACCACGCAAGTCAAGGGAAACCAACGAGCAAGGTACTCGCTTGCCCCGAGCCACAGCCCAAGATACGCCAAGGCCAATGCAAACGAAAACGCTGCGCCGCCAAACAGCCACCGCGAGGTCGACGGGTCCTTTGCAGTGAAAACCTGAACGGTTAACGTGCGAGCGCCGCCTTGAAAAGCAGCCCGAACAGCGTCGCGAGCTGATGCAAGATCGCGCTCTTCTGGCGCATTAGCCAGATCGGCCCGGATTTGCTCGTGGAGATGCTCGCCGCCGTAGCGCCGAGCAAGAATGGCTTGCTCGTCGTCGAGCGATTCAAATGCTACCGACGTTTCCGGGGCGGTCCGCTGTATGTCCTCGCGAGCTAGCCGGCGTCGTACGATCTGCCAACGTCGCGCCCAAGCGGCGTACCAGCGTTCCAATTCCTCAGCCGTCCGCTCGGCTTCAAGATCAGAAGGTAAGTCCAGCACGCTCCCAAGAGTTCGTAAGCGAAGCAACTCCTGTCGTTCGGGGCTTATCTTGCTTGTAGAATCGGTGAGCGCAATTCGTTGACCGCCATCAATAGAGCTGACGGTCCAAAGGGTTCGCTCGACGGGCATCCCTCGCAGCACTGGGGCACGAAGGCTCCTTTGGCCCGTTCCGTTGTGGTCCGCCGTATCACTGGGTTGGGCCGCGCCCGAATAGACAACGACGATGCGTACGGGCAATCGCTCGCCTCCCAAATCAAGCAGGTAGCGGTTCCGATCGATCTTCCGAGGCGCCATGGCGCGTCCGGTCACAGCGGCATGAATTAACTCCGTTCCTGAAGGCATTTCCAAGTAACAAGCCCGCAATCCGGCTGGTTCTAAGTCGTAGGTTACATCGCCGTGGAAACGACCCGTGGGATGCAAGGCGATGCGTACATCCATCAGGCGAACTTGCGGCTCGCCAATTGCTTGTTCCACGTTCCGAACCACAGCTCGGTACTGCGGCTTGTTCACCACGCGGTAGACAATCGTTTGCTCGTCGTTTACGCGGAGTTCATCATGAGGTAACGGCTCAACTCGTAATCCCACGGGCTCCCACACCAGGGGTTTTCCTCTCCACTGTCGGGGCAAGACGAGGTATTGCACCACGTCGCCCAAATCGAGAGGCTCGATTTCTGGAGCCTGCAACGACTCGCCGGGCGGCGTTTGCAAAGCAGCGTTCACCCGAATTCGACAAGCCCCCGAGAGCGATTGATCTGGGCGGATCAGCAGAATCTGCCGCCGCGACTGCGTCAATTCCACCGTTTCCCATCGTGCGGGAGGATCAATCGTAATGGGCCCAACCACGTTGTGTGGCATTTCGAGTCGCACAAAATCGACCACCCCGTCATGCGCATTAAATGAAAGCTCTGCGCTAATCAACCAACGATCGTTCGCCGGCGTCAGGGTTGTAGTCAATTGCTTGTTTGATAATTGCGGCTGATTAGGCGACACTTCCAAAGTCACCTGGGGAAGCGGCGAGACAAGATCAGCCCTATGCGTCAGAGCCGCGACGAGTCGCCCCCGTTCGGGCGTGTAGGAGCCGGGCGCCACAGACGCAACCTGTGTCCATCCATTTAAGTCCCCCAAGTGAACATTAACATCTGCATCACGGTATATGCGACAGATCGTATTAGTCGCCGTCATGTCGTGCAGGGAAAAGTGGGGAAGCGAACACTCGCCAGCAACCGACGCCGGAAGGGCGCCTTGCAATTCCAGCGTAAAGGCGCCGTTTACTCGCCCGTTCAAGAAAATTGCTATCTGACCATCCGTTCTCTGCGCCCAGTGATCGACACGATTCACCGCGCCTTCATTCACGGTAATGCGCTCGATATGCAACTCCTTAGGAGCCGACAATCGTAATACAAACCACGGATCGTTTCCCGAATCCAAATCGGCTCGATAGAAAACGCGGACGGTTTCTCGACCATAAGCCGCCTCGAGTTCCGCTGCACCGGTCATGGGCGCGCGTCGGGGACGTACCTCCGCTGTCCAGGAACTCGTCTCACGAAGTAGGCGATACGCCAGCAACGGCGCAGCAGGCGCATCGCCCCATTCAGCGCGGAAGCCGTCTTCCGGCAAAGGTTGAACGTTCTCCGTCTTGGCGTTGCGCAGTTCAAGCGAGGGGTCCAACGAAACCGCCAACCACCGCCGCGCTACATCCACTTTCTGGATCTCCAATTGCGGCGCCGCGGGACGCCCCACGCCGGCCCCACCTTGCACAACGAGCGATACCTGAAACTCAAACGGAGTCTGTCTTGGTTGGTCGAAATGAAGCCGTAAGACTTGCTTGTCGTTACGGCGCACCTGATTGAATCCCGCCAAGCCACGGGCGGTGGAAGGAAGTAGCTGGAGATTGTCATCCGCCAAAATCTCCAGTTCACTTATCTCATCGCCGCTACCAAGGAATCTCCACTTGGCGTCGAGGACCAACGCATCGGGTTGGACGTGCAGCCAAAGGAACTGCTCGACGGGCGTTGGACGCCGCGCGCGCACGTTTCCATTAACCACGGACGGCCACGACACGTTAAACGAAGGCGAAGCTCCTAATTCCGCCGTGATCTCGCCTTTCGAATCGTCGTGGACGACAAACCCTTGCGCCCCACCGAGCTCCACCAAATGAAGATCTGCGGGAAAACGAACCGATACGTTTGCATTGGCAGTTGGCGGATTGTTCAACTCCATTCGACTCCGGCCGCCCTCGCTCGTTAATTGCGGTCGCAGCACCATGGTCAGCAGTAATCCGCCCGACTGTTCCACTTCAAACGCCATCAGCTTTTGGGCATTGTCCCACGTAACGTCGATCTTGCCGCCATCCAACCGAACTGAATCCTTCTGGATAAGGCTAATCCAAGGCAGCGGCAAGACGACGCGCGTTGGCGCCGTCAGGACTTCAAGTTGCAAGCGAGCGTTAACCCGGTCACATGCGATGGCTTGATCTTCGGGACGCCATTCACATGCAAGTTCATAGTCAACGGACTTCAGCAGCCATGCAAGCGGCGGCGCGTCGAACCGTCTTGCGGCGCTTCGGAACGCGGAGAAAAGCGATTCGGGCAGATACACGTATTTGTCACGGCGACTGATTTGCCCTTCTCGGTCGATGGGTATCAAGACAGGCAAAACCGCCTCCGTTGATTCCGGCTGGGCGTAAACGTCTGGCCCAGTCGCCGTCATTAAATTGATCGCGATAGCCAAAGCCACGCAAAACCCTAAGGGCTGCGAGACTGTGGTGGAGGCAGCCTCTGCCGAAGGGTATGAGATTCTCGACCGGGGACGTTCCGAAAAGAGCCAGAAAATGGCGGCAATAGGAGCGCTCAAAAATAAGGCGGTCGCGAGCAAGTAGTACGGCGCAGGAGCGATCAGCGCAAGTACGGCAAACACACCACCCAAGACGCCTCCCCACGCCGGGTGACGCGACATGAGCCACACAACCGCGACGACCGCCAAGAGAAAGACACATGCTCCAAGCGCGACAAATACGTCTCGTCGATACACAACGACGCTTGGCGCTGCGTCCCCAGTGGTAAGCAGGCGCTTGGTTATCCATCCTTGAGTCGCCGACCATTCGGGACGCATAACGCCAGACTCGGCATGGCCACTCGTCTCGGTCACGGGTTCTCCTCGCCTCGTACCGGTGGTGGGACGGAGAAAACCGAATAACCGCTGTTCCCATGCAGGGTCGTCAATGAGTCTGGTAGCCCCACCCTCAATCGCAGCGATAGACAGACTTGGAGCTGTAAAAATGAACCATTCGCGAACCAAAACGGGAATATCGAGTGACGGCGCTGGGGGGTGCAAAAGACTTTTCACACGGATTCGCTGCGGCGCGCTAACGTAGTCGATCTTGACCTGCGGGAATCGCACGTTTTCCGGCAACGGCACCGGTAAGAATTGGGAGCGTAACGCAGCATAATTCAGAGGTATCTCTTGCCCGTTAACTTCAATGCGTCGCAAAGTTACATTGGCCGGCGCCGAAAGGCCAACGGCTGCCCGTCCTGTGTTCTCCAGCACGTATTCGGCTGTGTGATGCGCTACGCCCTCAACAGGATAATACGACGACACCCGGCCGAGACGAGCCCACGCCGCCGGTGCGTCACTCCTTTCCGAAGCGATGGACAACTGCGCACCAGGTTGCTGCGCAGGTTCGAAGCGGAAAACGCCGTAAGCGTCTGGATATTCACTTGCATTTGTCGCAGGAGAGGGAACCGCCGAGAGCCCTTGCGCCTGCACGGAGAGCGCTACGCCCGGCGTCGACCGGATGATGAGTTCGCCCTTTTGACTCGAAGCTTGCGGAAGCGACGCGAACGCCAATTGAGCAACTGAATTTATTTCCGTCACGCGTTCCGCGGAAAGCGTAACCGGAGTATCGCGGGCGCGGTCAAACAAGACTTCCCAGGTTTCACCCTCGTCAGGCATGTCGTCGTCAACTCGCCGAGCCGCCACTGGCTGCTCAGGCCCGCCATTCCAACTCCATTGGAGTGGGCCAGAGCGTCGGGCTGAGAAATGCACCCGTAATCGATCGACGCGTGAAGAAACTGGGCTAATGCGGATTTGGTATTTTTCGCGAAGCGAGTCATGCCGCGCCAGAACGTCCATCGCGATCTCGGCCGCAAAATTGGGCGTAGCGCTGACCAATTCGGCTCGCAAACCGACCGCCGCAGGATGATCTTCAAAAACAAGGCTCGCAGGCGACGGTGAAATAAGTTCCGTTATGTGAGCAGGAAGATTCCCCGGTGCAAGTCGCGTAACTCGCCAATCTTCGGCCAGTGTCACCTGATACGGCGATTCCGGTTCCACCGCAACCACCCGGAATGTCTCTTCCACATCGCGTAATGCAACAATGCGTAGATCGTGTCCCGACAGAGTCGGCGTTTCGCCAGTAATGCGGCGGTGCGCCTTGATGACCAATCGCACGTCTCGTTGCGGATTGAGCGACCGTCTCAATCGAATCTCAAGCGGTTCTCCCGGCTGGACGGTCGACGGAACGGTTTCGCGATCCAACAGGTTTTGCTCAGCGGAGCCTTCGGAAGGAATTGCCGTCAGCGAATCGATAATCCATTCAGGGGCCACCTCGGCGGAGAAGATGAATCGTTCTCCGTGGATTGCTTCTAAGTCAAAGACCAGCGTGGCCGCAGCACTCGTTGGGCCAAACTCGATCGTCTCGCCAACCGCTGCCTTGACTTGAGATTGACGCCGCGCTGCGACAAGCACTAGTTGAGCGTCAGGAGAATAGTTGCGAAACGTCAAGGCGCGCCCTCCCCCCACCGCCGAGAGCGTTTCCGTTTGCGTCTGCCCACATTCGTGCGGCGCAATATGTTGGAGCGTTAACGACTCGGCAACCCGTAGGTGGATTTGCCCGGAACGCCATTCAGCCCCCTGCGGTCGCACCATGGGCAGCGACCATTCCTCGTTGAGTGTCACTGGCGCCTTCGCTGACAATCGTACATAGTGGCCCGCTCCGATAATCGGCTGAGGAAACCGGAGCGTCACTAGCGACGAATCCTCCGCCGCCAGTTCAAACGGGAGCACGTGATCGTTAAGCCGGGCCGCGGAAAGCTGCAGTTGAGGGTCAAGGCGGAGTGTCAAATGATCGAGCGGACGACCTTGAATGAAAAGCCGGATCTCATCGGTAACCGTTACACCCTGCGGCGCGAGATCGCAGGTCGTTGTCTGGCGAAGCGCTGCGGTGGTGGAGAGGTCGAACTGTCGAGGAGCAACGCGTACCCCAATTATCCCCTGTGCTTGCGCGTCAACGCGCCAACGGCGCGTGCCTGGATCGGGTGGCGCCAACTGTAGAGGATCACGCCCACCATCAGGCCAAACAGTTACCTCCGAGGCAATTCCTCCCGTCGCAGACAACTGCAACTCCTGCGGTAAATCAATCCACAGGCGGCGAATCGGTGCATGAGGAAGCACCATCGCAAACGTTACATCGTCCGGCCCTTCCCTTTCTCCGCGAGCCGACCATGAACACGCCAATTGTTTTTCCGCCCCGGTTATGACGACGTAACGCCCTTCGCGGTCAAGTCCTGCAAGCGCCGGCAATGTGGTTTCCTTCCAGTAGGGCGAAGAAACAGCAATACCTAGTGGCGCTAGCGGAACAGCCGCCCGCCCCGGGCGACGCCGTTCGATCTCGAATATGGCTTGGCCGCGGAGAAAGACGCCCTCCACAAAAGTCGCGTAGGCATCGATCCGATACACCGCGGCGCTCGCAACGTCGCTTGGTGCAGCCCCCTCGATCTTAAGCAGCCTCTCCAACTGCTCGAAGTCGTGACGAAGCATGGGCAGGAAGCCCTTTCCCGCGACTGCGGGAATTTTGTCTTCCGGCACGAAGATGCGTCGATACGTAATCGATGGCGCCGGTTCAGCCTGGTTGGCGGCAGGACGTTGAGGAACGGAACTCGAAGGCGTCAACTGCGCGGGCAATGGCCGACCGATGGCGAAAGAAAGGGCCACCAGCACGAAAAGAAAGGCGTGAGGTCGGGACACCATCATGACGTGAGCTCAGCCGACGACGCAGGAACAGAAGCGGAGCCTGCCGCGGTCGTTACTTGGGTTGAACGGCGTTCTTTCGAAGACGGATGAGGGAGCACAGCGCGGTACTGCGTCGAATTCGGTCCCACGCCGACGGCGCCCGCCCGGCCAACGCCAATTCGCATCAACCCCCATGCGACAGCAACACACAGCAGGCCCGCAAGTGCGCATTGTCCCGCCAAGAGAGCAATATCCGGGAAAGCCACAACCGTAGCAGCCACGGCAACTGCCGCAAGTAACGCGGTTTCAGCCAACCAACGCGACTGGAGCCGAATGGGATTTCGCAGTAGTCCCAACCCCACAATGAGCACCAGGCCCGATAGGCCTAACACAGCCGTGCGGCGCGAAATTGTGTACACCACCAGTTGCTGAGGATTTCCAAACGTGCTGTAAAGGTACACGTTAACTGCTTCGGGGATGGGTTGTTCCGAGGCGCCGACCCAACGTTCTAGGTCACGCTGTCCAAGTGTAGGCTTCCGCACCCAAATTCCGCCGCTTCGCTGCCACTGCTGCTCCGAGGTCAAGCCGCGCGGCGTCGTAACCACATGCTCGTTAGGCGGAAGCATCAGCTGCCAATACACATGATGAACCCACCCCGCTCCCACTAATTCCGGCGCCTCAAATTGCAATCGAATACCGGGTTCGCGTGAGGTCCGGAAACCGTACCAAAGCTCGATAGCGTACACCGACGACGCAAAGGGCGTTAAATCCAGTGTCACTACGGAAACTTCTGGCGTTGGAGCATCCTGCGGGCGCAGCCCCGTGACGACAAAATGTTCATTTGCACGGAGCCGACGCCCATTAATAAACACCACCAACGACGCCAGGTCAGCCTGTTGCGGGAGCCGCATCCGAAACCGTGGTTCCGACGTAGCCAACTGAAACGCGACGTGATCTCGGCGGTGCGTCGCCGTGAGCCACGTTTGCACCCACATTCGTTCGATGGTGTCGCCCGATTGATCCTCGGGCTGCTCACGAGATACCAACAACGGCAGCTCTTTCATCGGCCCCTCGGCGACGAATACTAATTCCTCAGCGGCGATCGAACCGGGCCGGCCCGACGAGGGGCGCAAACGCCAACCACTCTTATCGGGCGCTACTTTGAGCGGAGTTCCAAACGTGACGCGTACCACGTTTGACTCAACAGTCGCAGTTTCAGGCGATTTGCCTTCGAATATGGGGGTGGTTAGAGGAACGACAACCGGCACATCTTTCTCCACCGCAAGTTCCGGCAGTGGAGCAGAATACTCGACGGTTAGCGTATGCCGTCCTAATGGCATCGATGGCTCGAACTGCAACCGAGTGCGCTCGTTAGCCGACTCCGACTCAGCTGGCTTCAGAACCAAGGGTTCTCCGTCAAACAAGAAAAAAACGGCGCCCTCGTCATAGAGCGTTCGGGGAACTTCCAAAAACAGGCGTTCGGCAGGCTCATATGCAAACGTGTAGGTAAAGGTCTGGCGGACCATGGCGGCGCGTTCACGAACACGAATATCCGCCTCAGAATCGACACTGATTCGGCCTGCTTTGACTTCGTAGTTGGCGACAAAAACCGGCTGCGGCTCGCCCGCACGGGTGCGATAAAAGAAGGTAGCTTTACGTCCTAACACTAACCCTTCAGGATTCGCCTGTGGCTCGGGCAGCAACCCATATGACTGGTCGAGCAGTGGCGTCATTTCAATGTTGCCGTTAGGCGCCACCGCCAAAAGGGCCGACACCACAAAGTCTCCTGCGGGCGACGGCAAAGGAACTCGTAACGTCCCTTGGGGACCTTCAATAATCCGTCGCGCGGTAATGCGGACTGTCACGTCGCCCGAAGCGGATGAGCGGAAAGGAATTTCCAGCGGCGCTAACCGGTCGAATTTGACGCCGTCGCGATTCACCACATCATCGCCGCCGACCGACTCCAACTCCCAACCCTGCATATCGACGCGCACCAAACTGGCTTTCGCGCCGTGAATCTGGTACTTCAAGATGGCGGTTAGTCGCAGGTGGTCGGAAAATACTTCCAGCCCGTACATCGGTTCGACGCGCATGCGCGTCTTTTTCGGCGCCGCTTTGACCTGGAGCGAAAATGGCTGCGCAAAGTACTTGAACTGAGCCGCTATCTCGGCGGTCCGGCGCACCGGAGGCGGAGCATTATCTACCTGAACAATGTTAGGTGACTCGACCCAACTGACGGACTGTTTTCCGGCGGTGACCAGCAACACGTGCCCCCACTGCTCGACTGCCTCCAGTACGTCAAATCCGCCCACCTCGATAAACGACGCGTCCTGAACTTGCGGCGTCGAAGCCGTATCAAGCCGCACCGTGACTGGCCCAATCGTCGGTTGCCGCAATCGGACTACAGCGGTTTGCTGTGCCTCGCGCGAGGGCGCCTGAGGGGAATCGGTGGTCGATACTTCGTAGTCAGACGACTGCACGGGCGCCAATCGCATTCCCGGCGGAAGCTGTACGGAAAAAGTTTGGAAGGGCTCGCTTAGGCTTCGAACCGTAAGCCGAGCATTCACTTCGATTCGTTCGTCGGCGTCGATGTAAGTTTCGATCACGGCCTGCGCTTCGAGTGTTGGCGCCGGCGTTGCAGGAGCCGTCTGCCGAGGGCGCCAAGCAAGCACGATATCGCCGCCAATCCCCTCTACCGTAATCTGGGTGCCTCCTGCGTCCGCCGGTTGAGTTGTGGACAACGCGTCGCTGGGAAAGAGAGTCGCTTGGGCATCAGGCGTATCGACGGTTAAAACCAACCGCGACAACGGCGCACGCGGAGCACGCAACGTAAGCCGCTTCTCGGGCCCTGTTTCAGCCACCGCCACAGAGATGGTCATTTTGAGTTTCCGCTCCACGACCTGGAGCGAAGATACGACCGGCATCATTTCCGGTTCATCTGTCGGAGTCTCACCCTCAGAACGTGGAGGGGCAGATGGTTTGGTCGGAGGCGCCGGAGGCATCCAAAAAACGAATCCGTCCTTTTCGTCATAATCTAAGAAACCGCCCGCCGACGACTCGAACCGCGAAACGACGGCATTCGAAAACCCCACGGGTGCGCGAACCCAACGGTGGGGCGACGTAAGGTAGGTTAGTTCAACTTCGAGTGTCGCTCGATTTCCGGCGGCGGAGCCAGTGACGGCAAGTTGGCGGCACGTAACCCGCGGTCCTTGTTGATCGGAGCCGCGCTCCAACAACCGGTCGATATCGGCCCAGGTCATCACATGTTGCCGCAAGTCGCCGTCTTCCGTCGGGGCAAACAAAGGCGTTGGTGCAAGAACGCCGGATTTATCCGTCTGCAACAGCATAGGAAGCGGCGCTTCTTGTAACTGAAGGGGAGGCCGCTGTTCAGGCGACTCAGCCGCTGTGGCGGGTTTGTCCGTCTCGCTGTTGGTGGGAGGAGTTTCCTGGGCGGCAACGATTCCCAAACCAACAAGTTGCAATCCTATCGCCGCGGCAATCAGCGCTAGACCGGGTTTGCTCATTCAGTCATCCTCGGCTCGGAAGACGCGTATTGCGCATCTTGTACGAGAGAGCTTGTGTCGCCGTGATTCGGTTGGGGAGAGGGCGCAGCTCCCGCGCCGTGCGAGTCAATTAAGATAAGCCAAAACTCGCTCCCCATGGGGATAGGGACCGAGGAGCCTCATGCCCTCTCTGTACCAGTCTAACCCTGAATCGTGGTGACTCCAAGCATTGTGCCAAGGTAGGGGGGAAGATTGTGCAAACAAGGACGAGCGTTAACGCGCCGGATAACCCTATATCGGGTAGATGGCGCCGTAGTTCAACGATTCGCCTACTGCGAAGCGCGCGAGAGAACTTGCAAGAGTTCCGCGTGCAATTCCGGCGTAGCGGCCGCTGCAAAAAACGGGCGGTTCACGTCAACTGCGCCACCCGCGAGCGAAGTCATAATCGCGCCCGCTTCGCGAACAATCAGCATTCCCGCCGCAACATCCCAGATTTTGACACTCGTCGCCCAGTAGGCGTCCAACCGGCCCTGAGCCAAATAGCAAAGATTGAGAGCCGCTGAACCGAGACGGCGAATTGCCTGCGCCGCGTGGATTACCTCAATAAGCCGCGTAATCTCTGCCGATCCGCGCGGCAAATGGGCGGGCAGACTGGCGGCAACCAACGCTTGTTCCATCTCCCGGCAGTCGCTTGGCCGAATTCGTTGACCGTTCAGGAACGCTCCCTTTCCCTTTTCGGCCAAATACATCTCGTCCAACTCAGGATCGAAAACCGCACCAACGACAATCTCACCGTTATGTTCCAAGGCCACAGAGACCGCGTACGACCGTAATTGATGGACATAGTTGGTCGTGCCGTCCAGTGGATCCACAATCCAGCGAAATCCCCCCTGATGGGAAAGATCCCCTAACGAGTTATGCTCCTCAGCATCGGCTTCTTCCCCCAGAAATGCATGATGGGGAAAGGCTTCAAGAACGACCTGCCGAATCACCCGCTGTGAAGCAAGGTCGGCCTCGGTAACCAAATCGCGCCGATTCTTCTCGTATACAGCGGCCCTCCCCTTCCATTGAAGGAGTACATCCCCGCCTTGACGTGCCGCTTTTTCACAAACTGTTAGGTAATTTGGCATAAATATGCGACTTTACGCAGGGATGTTGCCGCCGTGAACGGAAAATGCCAGCAAATTTTCAACCAAACTATGGACACGTTAACCGATCTTGGTAATATCAGGGTACGGAAAAGAGAAAGGGGTTCAATACCTCCGGGAATCATTCCTTATCTTTCTCTCCGAGTCACCCTTTGGCCTCTTCTCTGTTCCGGCCCCGTCGTTTCGCTTTGTGCGGACGGCGGGGTTTTTTTGTTGTATTCCCCAGAGTAACCCCCGTGGCTATGACGCACCCAGTTTGGCAGTTTTCCAGCGAAAACGCGCCACCGGAACAGCAGACGTATTTTCTAACTTCTTATGAATGGACCGGGTGTGTCGACACAGCTCAGCCCGCACGGGGGCTGCAGCGGTTAACGTTTGCAGGTCGTCCCGTCGAAGTTCAACGTCTGCTCGGGGCGTCAATCGAGCTTTCCGTATCCTCCGCCTCTCTTACAGACTGTTACGTCCGCGGCGATGACTTGATCGCTGTATACGAAGCCGCCGGCGGCAAAGCGCTACGTTCCCAACTTTACTGGCGCCGGATACCGACAAACGAAAGCGCTTCAAATACTCTAGGCATTGAGTTGATCGCCTCGGTACAGACCGAACTTCTTCATAGCGAACCCTGTCTGAAAGTCGTCAGTGAGATTAACGGGCGTGAAGTGTGCCAAATGGCAAGTAACGGCGACACCCCCTTGGTGAGTTGGAAGAGCGTTCCTCGCCAGAACCTGGACTCCGCCGATGCCCAAGGAGGAGGCGTCTTTGTCATTCGCGGCGTCGGTCCCGGATTCGATTTCGTTCAATCCGTACATCCCAGCGATCTTCATCGCACCTGGGTGTCTGAGCGCAACGGCGTTGTTTCTCTTGTTCACGAACTGTTCGCGGAACCCCTTGAGAAAGGGGTCATGCGGCGAGGCCGGGTACGATGCTGGCTACGTCCCCAAACCGAAGACGTTGCATGGGTCGCGGACTACTATCGCGCCTGGTTGAATGAGCCGCCTCCGCTAACAACCTAAAGTTGTTCGACCACCTTTTGGACGATGTCACGGTCGAAGTAATTGATCGACATTCCAGCATCGATCACGATGGCCTGAGCGTTAATACCGCTCGACCTTGGACTGAGCAAAAACGCCACAGCGTTGGCGACTTCTTCGGTCTGCACCGCCTTTCTCCGGGGAATCACGGCCTCGGCATACAGGTACGAATCAACATATCCCGGGATTCCAGCCGACGCCGAAGTTTTGAGTAGGCCCGGCGCCACAGCGTTGAAACGCACTCGCGAAAATCGGCTGAATGATTTCGCCAGAAACGCCAAGGAGGAGTCAAGCGCGGCTTTCACCGGCGCCATGAATCCGTAACTCTCGCTCGCCATTCGGGTCGTCGAGATCGAAATGGTCACCACCGACGCGTCTGGGTCGAGCAATTCCTTCATCGCATTGCTGATGGCGAGCAACGAGTAACACGAAATGTCGACAGCCCGCAAGAATTGAGATTTCTTCGTCTCGTGAAAAGGCCGGACCTCGCCTTCGTAGTCGGCAAAAGCGATCGAATGCACTAAACCATGAAATAGTTCGCCAGCATCGGCAAGTGCTTGGCGAAGTTCTTCGATTTGCGTCTCGTGCTCGACGTCGCAAACATAGATCGGAGCGTCACCCAGCAACTTGCTCAGGCTCTTGCGCCGTTCTTCGCTTCGAACGACGTACACCACTCGGCCGCCGAACTCAGTGATCAGTCGACCGACGTGGAAGGCGATACTTTTTCGGTTCGCAACGCCAAACACCAAGAATGACTTACCGGCAAGTTGCAAATAGTCCATCTTCGTGACCAATTGACATAGGAACGGCAGCCGCCCGAAACATGGGGGAGGGCCAACAGAACAAAACCATCACTTTGGTAAGGGCTTAGGTCAACGGAATGCGCAGCCCGTCGTACGCCAATTCCATTCCCGGCGGGAGTTCGGCGTTTGTGGCTTCGTACTCTAGTTCATGCGAGACATGAGTAAAGTACGTCCGCTTTGGGCGCAATTTATGGGCGACCTCAACAGCCTCCCCCAAACTGAAATGAGTAGCGTGCGGTCGACGTCGCAATGCGTCCAGGATCAACACGTCCAATCCTTCGAGGAGGGGCCAGCTTTCGGAAGGAATTGCGTTGGTGTCGGTGCAATACGCCACATTGCCAATTCGAAATCCGAGGACTTGGAAACGCGGTCCATGCTGAAGGCGAATAGGCACTATTCGAGTACCGAGTAGGGAGAATGGCTCGGTGGAGATTGTATGAAGATCCAAGAGCGGCGTTGCCCCAACGTGGGTTGGTGTATCGTCCGAAAATGCGTAATCAAACGCACGCCGGATTCGCTCCTCAACCGACCTTTCACAGTACAACGGCACCGGCCCGCCGAGATAAAATTGAAACAACCGCACGTCGTCGAGACCAAATAGGTGGTCGGCGTGATCGTGCGTATAGAGAACTGCATGGATTATCCCAATCCTCTCTCTCAAAAGCTGGGATCGCAGATCAGGCGGGGTATCGATCAACAAGTTTCCTCCTGGCAGCCCCAACGCCACGGCGCAGCGAGTCCGTTGATTGCGCGGGTTTGGGCTCGTGCAGACGGCGCAGCCGCACCCAATGGCGGGGACTCCTACCGAAGTTCCCGTTCCCAGAAAGACCAGTTGTCCGGGGAACGCGGTCGTATAGGGTTGTTCCACAGCGACTCGCCCCTTTAGCGCAAACCCTTAATCAAGTACTTGATTCGCCTGCAACTTGGCACATCTACCCTCGCTTGACAAGCAGTCCCAAGAACCTATCGCTCCTCCAAACCGTAAAATAGAAAATCCAGAGAAAGATGGCGATTAATCCACCCCGAGGATGAGGGCATTACGTGTGGCGAATTGCAATTGCCCAAAATCGCTCGCAAGACTATTCACCCTCAGGCGAACAATCAACTAGTGGCGGACGTTGAGAGGTTTCCCCACCCCTCAATTCCGATTGACCAATCGTTTTTATCGTTATAAACTACTGTCAATTATGGTGTTGCGCTCAATTGTGGGCATGAGGTCCTCAGCGTAACGCCCTCTTCCTTTGCATACATGCGCTCGCTGCGCACCGTGTTATGGAAATTCTGGAACGCATCTGGGAAAACACCGGGCTGTTCTTCAACGCCGTTCTTGGCGGATTCGAACGCGGAATCACGCAAGTTTTCGGCTCGGCCAACGCTCGCACGGTCCGGAAATTACAGGGCCAAGTGGCAGCGATTAATGCCTTGGAGCCGCGTTTCCAGGCCATGACCGATGCCGAGTTGCGCGAACAGACCGCAATCTTCCGTAAGCGTTTGGCGAAGGGTGAAACCTTGGACGATTTGCTCGTCGAGGCCTTCGCCACCGTTCGCGAGGCAGGCCGCCGCTACCTGGGGATGCGGCACTACGATGTTCAGATGATCGGCGGCATGGTCCTCCATAGTGGCGCCATCGCCGAAATGGTCACCGGCGAAGGCAAGACGTTGGTGGCCACTCTTCCGGCGTACTTGAACGCGCTGGAAGGTAAAGGCGTCCACGTTATTACCGTGAACGACTATTTGGCCCGCCGCGACATGGAGTGGATGGGTCCGCTCTATATGGGGTTGGGGCTGACCGTCGGCGCCATTCAAAGCGATATGCCGGTTCACGAGCGGCAAAGAGCTTACTCGTGCGACATCACGTACGGCACCAACAACGAGTTCGGTTTTGATTACCTGCGCGACAATATGCGTCCAGCCGCGCGCGGGGATAACCGTTTTCCCAAGGCATATCAACAGTCGCAAGGCCCGCTCCATTACGCCATTATCGACGAAGTTGACAACATCCTTATCGACGAGGCCCGAACACCGCTCATCATCTCGGGACCTGCCTTTGACAACCCGCAAAAGTACGTCGATGCGGATCGAATCGCCCGCCAACTAAAAGAGGGCATTCACTTCGAGGTCAAGGAAAAAGAGCACACTGTGCACTTAACGGAGGCCGGCGTGCGCGAGGCCGAACGCTTGGCGGGCGTCGATAGCTTCTACACCGCCGGCCACATGGACTGGCCTCACCTCTTGGATAACGCTCTCAAGGCCCACTATCTGTATAAGCGCGACGTGAACTACGTTGTGGAAGGTGACAAGATCGTCATTATCGACGAGTTCACCGGCCGCAAAATGGAAGGGCGCCAGTGGAGCGATGGCCTGCATCAGGCCGTGGAAGCCAAGGAACGCGTCAAGATCAAAGAAGAGACCCAGACTCTTGCCACCATTACACTCCAGAACTTCTTCAAGCTATACAGAAAAATCTGCGGCATGACCGGTACGGCCATGACCGAGGCGAACGAGTTCTGGAGAATTTACAAGCTGGATGTGGTGGCTATTCCCACCAACAGGCCGCTGCGCCGTATTGAGTATCCGGATGTGATCTACCAAACGGAGCGGGAAAAATTCAATGCGGTCGCCGATGAAATTGAGCGCACACACAAGTGGGACGTAATTCTCAAAAAGAACGGCGAAACGATCTGGGGTGAGATTACTCAAGAATCCGACGAAGAAATCACCCTCACGCTGCCCGAACGCAAAGGAAAGGTCGTTCTTCCCAGGTCGGAAGTTCGTTCGATCGAACGCAAAGGTCGCCCCGTGTTGGTCGGCACGGTATCGATCGAGAAGAGCGAGCGTCTCTCGCGTATCCTTACGCAACGCGGGATCAAACATCAGGTACTCAACGCCAAGTACCACAAACGCGAAGCCGAAATTGTCGCCCAGGCGGGACGTTTAGGAGCCGTGACAATCGCCACGAACATGGCCGGGCGCGGCACCGACATTATTCTGGGCGGCAATCCCGAAACGATGGCGTGGGCGCTGCTGCAAGACAAATACGCGACGCGTCTGGATGTGCCCCGCGAAGAATGGGACGCGTTGGTGGCCGAAATTGAACAACGCGAGAATATGAAGGCCGAGGGCGAGCGGGTGAAAGAGCTTGGTGGCCTTTATGTCATTGGCACCGAACGCCACGAATCGCGACGGATCGACTTGCAGCTTCGTGGCCGCTGCGGCCGTCAAGGCGATCCGGGAAGCAGCCGGTTCTTCCTGTCGCTGGAAGACGATTTGATGCGCATCTTCATCGGAAAGGATTGGGTGCGCAATGTTCTTCAGCGTTTGGGAATGAAGGAAGGCGAGGCCATTGAAAGCCGCATGGTCACGCGGCGCATTGAAGCCGCGCAAAAGAAGGTCGAAGAGCGAAACTTCGAAATTCGTAAGAACCTTCTTGAATACGACGAGGTCATGGACTTCCAGCGCCGTAAGGTGTATGGCTACCGCCAACAAATCCTCGACGGCGCCGATTGTAAGACTTTGATCTTGTCGATGATTGAAGATCAAGTCGAAAACTACGTCACTCGGTTTCTCAACCCGCTTTACGGATGCGAAGCGTTTGCCGCCTGGGCGGCCAACGTGGTCCATATGTCCAAACCGATGGACGCCCGGGCATTCCGGGGCGCCGACATTTCGGACGCTTCAACGATGGTCCGCGACGAAGCGTTGCGCGAAGCGGAAGCCGACATCTTTGAGAAGATCGAAGAGAACCTTCCCGAAGCGGACGATGATGACGAAGGCATCGTTGACGAATGGAACTGGGAAGCGCTGGCGCGATTCGTCAATGGACGCTGGGGAACGAACTTCCGCGATCGCGACCTGAAAAAGATTGGACGCGATCATGTGGCCGAGGTGTTGCTCGAGAAGGCTGAAGAGTTCATTAACAAGCAGGATCTGAGCGAAGGCGCCCGGTTCCTGGCTGAAGATTTCGGCGTACGGACGGCGGTCGCCTGGGCGGAACACAAATATGGCATCAAGATCGACTTGGAAGAAGCCAAGCGATTGGAGCCGCCTGAACTCAAACAGCTTATTATCGATCTAGCCCGCCAGGCCTACGAAGAGAAAGAAGCCGAATACCCGATTATGGCGGGTCTGTACCGGTTCAGTGTCCCTGGCGGTGGTGGTCAACGCCGCCTTGATCGCGAGGGCCTGATCGCCTGGGCCAGCGAACGTTTTGGCTGCAAGCTGGATATTGAAGAGTTCAAGAACAAGCAGCGGGACGAAATTCGCGCCGCGCTGCTGAAGTACAGCCGTGACCATGTGCGGCAAAATAACGAAAAATTGCAGGTGGTCCGCCGCAAGGTGGCTGACCTGTTTGGAGACGCCGCGCCGGACAAGAAACTCGGGCAAGTAGTCGGCGACAATGGCTCGTTGCACTCGCTGGACGCCTGGCTCAAAACCAACTTCCAGAACGAAGCACCGCCGGTAGAAGAACTTCGCGATTTACCCGCCGATGCGATCGAACGCCGCCTGTGTGATCTCGTACAGGAACGCTTCCGTCCCGAAATGCGCCGGATGGAGCGCCAGGTGCTCCTGCAACTGGTTGACATGGCCTGGAAGGACCACCTGCTGGCGATGGACCACTTGCGCAGCTCCATCGGCTTGGTGGGATACGCGCAACTCGACGCCAAAGTTGAGTACAAGCGCGAAGGCATGAAGATGTTCGAAGAGATGTGGAATTCCATCGGCGATCGAGTGACCGAGCTCGTTTTCCGAATGGAGCAATTAGACGAAGGATTTGTTGGCTCCACGTGGGTTGAGACGGCCGCCGTTCATGAACAGGCGCCGCAACCCACAGGAGGGATCGCCAGCGAGCAGGAAGCCGCCATTCAGGCAAGCCAGGCGGGCGATGCACGGACGGAGCCGATTCGCAATCGCGACAAGAAGCCAGGGCGTAACGATCCCTGCTGGTGCGGAAGCGGCAAGAAGTATAAGAGTTGCCACCTTCGCAAAGACCAGGCGGCCCAGGGCACCTAGCGCATCCCCGGACTTATTCAAAAGTCCGGGCTCGCATCCATGGAAGGATTCCGCATGGGCTATCTTCTAAACGTCGTCTACTTGGCGTTGGTGGTGGTCGTATCGCCATGCCTTGTGTGGAGCGCCTGGCGTAAAGGCAAATATCGCGAGGGCTGGCGCCAGAAAGCCTTCGGTTTGGCTCCGCTGCGCCGTGGCAATCGTCCCTGTTTATGGCTTCATGCGGTCAGTGTGGGTGAAGTCAATCTGCTCACACCGTTGTTGGAGCGTTTGGAGCGGCGTTATCCGGACTGGGAAATCGTTATCTCCACCACCACCCGCACGGGTTTTGAACTTGCAAAGAAGAAATACAGTCCACGTACCGTATTCTATTGTCCGCTCGACTTTACTTGGGCCGTGAAGTCTGCCCTCGGGCGTATTCGTCCCAACGTGCTCGTGCTGGCGGAACTGGAGCTTTGGCCGAATCTCATCACCACAGCAAAAAGGCGTGGCGTTAAGATCGCTGTGATTAACGGTCGCCTGAGCGACAAGAGCAGCCGCGGATATCGCCGCATTCGACCTCTGGTGTCTCGGCTCCTGAAGAACATCAACCTGCTGGCGGTGCAAAACGACGATTACGCCCAAGGTTTCATCGAACTTGGCGCACATCCCGAGACGGTCATCACTACGGGTTCGATTAAGTTCGATGGCGTGGAAACCGATCGCAACAACTCTCGCACGCGGACCTTAGCGAATCTGGCGGGAATCGAATCGAACGATATCGTGTTTCTTGCGGGAAGTACGCAGGCCCCGGAGGAACAACTCGCGCTGTCGACCTTTTTGCAACTTCGCGACGAGTGGCCGCAGCTACGGTTGATCTTGGCGCCTCGCCATCCGGAACGCTTCGAAGAAACGGCGCGACTCTTGGATGCCTCGGGCGTCGCTTGGCGGCGTCGGTCGACGCTGCGTTCCTCCAACGCTAAGGGCGAGAGAGTCCTTCTCGTAGACGCCATGGGCGAACTTGGCGCTTGGTGGGGGCTGGCGCACATCGCGTACGTCGGCGGTAGTATGGGCAACCGCGGTGGGCAAAATATGATCGAACCGGCCGCCTACGGCGCCGCGGTCTCCTTTGGACCGCGAACCCACAATTTCCGCGAGATCGTCGCCGCGATGTTATCCGCCAACGCGGCTTGTGTCGTCCATAGCGGCGAAGAACTTACCGCGTTTGTCCGTCGCTGTTTGCAAGATCCCAAATTTGCGACTGAGTTAGGACGCAATGCGCGTTCCTTAGTTTCTTGCCAGCAGGGCGCCGCCGATCGCACGGTGGAGCTTCTAACCCAACTAATCGAAACGCAGGTTCCCGCTCAGCGGCGCGCTGCGTGATGCGCCGCCATTCTTAGTCGGTGGCGAACACTTCAACGCCAATCGTCGACCGAGGTTTCGATTTCAACGATTTCGCGGTCGCTTAGACCGTACAACTCGTATACGGCCGCATCGATTTGATTCTCTAAAACCTCCTCCCAAGTTCGATCATTGTGACGTTCCGCTAAAACGTCCTCCGGTTCGACGGTCAGCCGATACGCTGCTTCAGCAACATCATCGTGAAGTCGCCGTACTCGCGCGGCAGTTGGATGCAATGAACAGATTGGTAACCGCTGGAGTTGTCCTTTGTTGATTGCCAGGTACCCACCGTTCATCCGCTTCGCCTGGAGGCGGCGTCGGAACACTTGGGTCATCAGTTTCGAATTCAACACTGCCAGGAGAAAATAGGGATCTTCTTCAATATCGCTCGCCGCATAAACCTGAACTCCCAGCGCCAAGCCGCCCTGACTCCATGCCGCTTCGATACGGCGACATAATCCAGCCAGCACAATCTTAGGGCGAGAATACAACTTGCGTTTGCGGTCGGTCAGCAACTCAGAAGTGCACGGCAATACGGGATCGCGGAAAGCGCGACGCGCGAAACGGACATCCCCCCGGCGAATTCGATATCGGTCAATGTTGCCCGTCGTGATGAAATCCCACGCCTCAACTTCAGCGTCACTACGTTCAAGTAAAGCGTTCGCCAACTGCCGCGCACAGAATCCAGTTGCGCCGCTATGAAGAGTCACGATTTCGCCAAGGGGTCGCGTCGGCGTACGCGTTTCTAGATTAAGAGGTCTTCGCAAGGGGAAGCCCGTTTCGGCGCGAAGGGTTGCTTGTGGAAGGCTCCAGGTCTCGTCCGGCTCCCAAGGCTCTAAAGATCGGATTCTCGTAATCCGGACCCGGTGCGAGGGCGGGGCCAGACACTTGGCGCCGCAGAGCACAATAGGATAGACATTGGCGCCGGGAAATGCACGTAACGACGAAATATCGTCGATCCGATCGAGACGTCCGCGCGTTAGCAGAATATCACGGCACCGACGAGCATAATCGGCCAACGCGATTCGATTGGGCGCCACAATTCCAAACAGACCGCCTTCGTCCAGTAGTTCCCAAATTCGCTCCATAAACAGAACGTATAAATCACAACATCCTTGCAGCATGCGAAATCGGGTCTGCCGGTCCGCTTTCAACCTGCGCGATGGCCCTGTAGCCATTTGTCGCGCTGCAACGAAGGGTGGATTCGCGACAATCACCTGAAACGCGCCCGCGCGCAGGAATGACGGCGTGGCAGAGTCCGCGCCGTCGGCTAAGGCGTCGTGGCAGACGACGTTATCCGTCAGCAACGTAGCCACTGCCTCGATCGCCGTTACGCCTTGCTCGGCAAGCGAAGGCCCATCGCCTTCGAGCACCATCGCCGCCAAACGCCGCCGTGCCGCTTGAAGGGCTTGACGGTCAACATCAACCCCAAAGATATGCCTGCGAACAAGATGCAATCGCTTTAACGAAGCGGGCGAAAGAGGAAACGCAATTAGTTGCCGCAAATCACTCGCGGGCGAAGTTTCGCTTTCGCCGTTTATTGTTCCGTCGCGCGCCTGCTGGAAAAGTCGGCGACACGCCGCGGTGAGAAAGGCTCCGTCGCCACAGGCGGGATCAAGTAGCCGCAAAGGTTCTTGGTTTGCTAGACCAGCACTCCATCGTTCCTCAAGCGTGAATCGCAAGATGTGCTCGACGATGGAAGGAGGCGTATACACCACGCCTTCCCGTTTGCGCCGCCTCGTCTGTGCGTTGGTCATAGCCTGACTTGCCGATGCATCGCTTCCCGAAAGCTGGCGAATCTCTGCAAGTCTAACCGATGATGACCAAATTATGCTTCCTCGTCGCCGAATAATTTGCGTCGACAAGCATCGCGTTCACGCCGGGTCGCTTCCAGGTCGAACATCAAATACTTCATGTCCAGGCGCAGTTGACTGAGCGCATCCTGCACCAAAGTCAAGATGCGACGCCGCCGACGGGTGCTGTCAATGACTCGATCCAACGTCGGCTGAAGTCGTGCCCGGTGGACAGCGGGCAGCGATTCAATGATCGAGGAAAGTTCAACCAGTTCGATGGGCAGATCGGTCGCTTCGTCGTTTGTGGCGTGGGGTAGGCTGCTCATGCTGTGCTCCAAGGATCAGATTCGGTACCTGCCTTAAAGCAGTCGGCGCGCCAGTGGCCGGACTGATCCTTGGGAAATCCACCTTACTTCTTTCTATTAAACGACTTACGTCATTAGCATTGCAAGCGCAAGGCCGCTATCGTCGTGACGACTGTGGCGAAAAGTCAACCAGGTTTGATCTCGTACTTTTCCTCAACTCTTGATACAAGGCCACTTTACGGCCACGTTGCAGGCCGGTGCGAGACGAGGCGTTTTTACAACGCGCACGGCGTCTCAACTGTTCCCATGGGCGACGCGTAGCAAAACATAACCCTGTGGTGAAAGCAATCCATGCGTATGGCGGCGTCTCTGTTCCGACTTCCGCCGTACTCCCTCCTGATCGGTTGGGTGGCGGCGGTGCTGGTAAGCGTCCTCAGCGGAGGGACGGCCCATGCCGTATACCGCGACGGATTTGACACTCCCGCGCCAACATGGCAATTGGCCAACTCCGATTGTGGCGCTCAAATCGTCCTTCGCGAACGAGTATTTCAACGGCCGCAAGTTCATTCGGGCGTCGGAGCTGAATTCCTTCGTATCGCCGCAGGTCAAGGAAGTTACGCCTATATTTCGCATGCCGTCCCTCCTGCCCGCGTTATTCACGAATTGCGGCCATCGTTGTGGGTCAAAGCGAACCGCCCAGGCATTCAGCTTCGGGCGCGCGTGGTGTTGCCACGAAGTCGCGACCCACGCGACGGTAAACCACTGACGATCTTCGTCGATGGCGATATCTACCAGCAGCCGGGCGTCTGGCGGCAATTGACGATCACGGAAATCCCGCTTCAGGTGCAGCGAAAGGCTCGGATCAAACGCGCCCAGCCGCAACTCGGCCCGCATGTCGATGAGCGAGAAAGTTATATCGACATGCTTGTGCTCAACGCCTACGGCGGTCCCGGCAATACGGACATTTGGATCGACGATTTGGAAATCGCCGGATATAGCCAAGTGGGTGTTGAATCGCCCCAAGCGGCGCTCGCGACCTCGCAACATTCCGGACCATGGCAGCCGGTGGCCTCCGCCGATCAACTCGATGCGATCTCCAATGAGCCAGCAGCCCCGAATCACGCGCCCCACTTGGACGGGGCCACGTTGATTGCAGGCCGCGGTCCTGTTGCCATTCGCATGATCGAGCATCAGGGGGAGCCATTTGCCTGGCTCAAATCTTTGGGGTTCAATGCGATTCGCCTTCCGCGCCCACCGTCTCCCGAGCAGCTTGACGAGGCCCGACAAGCGCAGATTGGCTTGGTTGCGCCTCCGCCTCAGGTGACGGGTCGGCGCGAGATCACTCCGGCGCACGATATGGTATGGGCCTGGGACCTGGGAACGGGACTGGGAATCCGGGAATTAGAAAGCGCGCGTCGTCTAGCGCAAGATGTACGTCGCGATGACCCGCGGCCAGCGAGGCCATTGGTAGTCGGGCCATTGGAGAATCAGGAACACTATCGGCGTTTTGCCGACGTGTTGTTACTAGGCGACGATGCTCTGGAAAGGAACCGCGGCATCGAACATTTTCGCGACCTGCTGACAAAGGCAGTAAGTCCACCAGCGCGTCCGACCTTACTATGGGCCTTTGTACAAACGGAGCCTTCACCTACGGTTACCGAACAACTCACTGCGTTTCAAGGCAATTCGGTCGATGTCGCCGTTGAGGCTTCACAAATGCGACTTCTCGTTCTTGCCGCACTGGAGGCAGGAGCTACAGGAATTTGTTTTCGCTCGCGTTCACGGCTAGACGCCGCCGACCCTATAGCGCGACATCGCGCGGCTGTACTTCAGGCGTTAAACCAGGAGTTACTTCTCATCGAGCCGTGGCTTGCAGGTCCGGCGCACCATGAACAGATTGAAACGGGAGTCCAAGGTGTGACGGCGACCGTTTGGTCAACGGATCGATCGAAGTTGATCCTGCTGAGCCAACGCACCGCCGATGACCAATACTCCGTCGCTGCTTGTCCGGCGCCCACCGTTTCCTTTCTTGTGTCGGGCGCACCGCCCTCGTGGAAAGCATACCGCGTTTCCGTCGATCGTCTAAAGCCCGTTTGGTCGTCTCAGGTGGGCGGCGGAATGCGCATCGTGGCGCCTGAGATTGGTCGCTCAACGTTCATCGTTGCGACCGATGATGCGCTCACCGTGAACTTTCTGTCGCGACGTTTGCGGCAGAACCTCTCAACCAACGCCAAGGTGTGGCATGCCATTCTCGGGCAGGAATTAACCATTGCAGAACACGTTCTGAACCAAGCGCCGGAGAACTTGCCTTCGTTAGATCAGGCGAAGCGTTACTTAGCCGATGCCCAGGCGCTCATACGGCAAGGTGAGTTCTTGCTCGATGCGAGCGACTTCGCCGGGGCGCTTAGCATGGCCCAACGAACCGAGCAAGCGTTAGAGCGGCTGCGGCGACTCGTTTGGTCGCAATCGGTTATGGGTTTTGCCTCGCGTTCGGCTAGTCCTTGCTGCGTGAGTTTCGCCGCGCTACCGATTCATTGGGCGTTGGCGGAAAGAATCGCGAGGGCTAGCTGGGGCCCAAACTCACTTGCGGCTGGAGATTTCGAAAACTTCCAACATCTCCTCGATACCGGATGGGTCCAGTACCGCGCTCCCAACGTAAACGGAAGCTCGCTAATTGAATTGTCGCCAGACGCTCCGCAGCAAGGGCGTTACTCACTGCGTCTGCACGTCGCCAAAGGAAATAATACCCCGATCCGCAAGGACAACGGTGAGACGCCGTTGATACGAATAACGAGTGCACCTACGCCCCTGCGCCAAGGTGACATCGTTCGCGTCACAGGCTGGATACGAGTTAAGCCCGCCGATCTATACGATCAGCCTCTTTTACGGATTAGCGACTCGCTCGGCCGCGACACACTGGCAGAGTATCACCGCCGCACGGAACAATGGCGACAATTCGCTTTCTACCGCGCGGCCGATCGCCCCGCCTCGTTAGTGGTGGAAGTAGAATTACTCGGCGCGGGCGATGTATGGATCGACAATCTACGCGTTGAGCCGTTGCTGGCGCCGTCCGCTCTATCGGGCAGTACGGGTTCGCCACCACATCAAGGCGCTCAGCGCTTCTCCGCCAGAAAGCCCGAAACTTTCGCACATTAGCCCAAAGGCGCGACTAAGCGCATCGGCTTGCAGATAGTTTTGCAATCGCGCCGCGTTCTCCACGTACGCTGGGTCACGTTCGCATTGGCGGTGAAATACACGGACGCACGCGAGCGCCCGCTCGCGGCTCAAACCAAAAAGTGACTCCAAAGATAAGGCCGCCGCCTCAAAATCCCCGCGACGCGCATAGACAGCGAACATTAACAAGGTCGTCGCGGCCAGCACACCCGCCGTTGAAGATTCGCGCGGCGCCGGCAAGGCGAGCAACGTTGAGATGGTTCCTTCGGGCGAAGCCGCCTCGCCAGTTGTGTCAAGGTGATCGGGCGAAGTTCGCTCAAGAGACGATTCAGCCGAATGGGTCGGTTGCGGCGCGGACGCATCGCTTTGGTTAGCTGGAGCCGGAAGATGCGCCAGCATTTGGTTCACGTGAGCGAGCCGCAAACCAATCTGCTCGTAAATCGTTTCAATTTCACTGAAAAACGACTCGCCTTCGGCTTCCGCTAGGATTTCCTCTTCGGCAGCCAAAATACGTTCGGTGAGCCGCTGCGCCAGGATATCGCGGGTCCGTTGAAGAATCTGGATTGCGCGCGTACGCTCGTCCATACCACTACCGTCTCTCTGGCAATCGGAACTCATCACCCGACGTCTGCAGTCCATCGATGCGCGCTGCCACGCGGTACAACCACGGCAAAGGGTTCACCGCGCGCAGCGCTTGAGCGAGTGATACAAGATCGCGCCCCGTACCCATAACGCGCACGGATAAAAAGGTTTAGGCCACGTATGAGGCCAAACGCGGCCCCTACTATCAGAATAGGCACAAGCGATACTCGGGAAAAGAGGCGCGGCGCCCAACGGAGCGTCCTCTTGAGGGGAAGACCTTTAGTATCGGGCGACGTCTTGGGCCCTGCGGTCGGGGTTGAGAATGGCCAGAGTCTCCTGCGCCTTTTGTGTCATCATACGTAGGTCGCTTCCAACCGCGATAAACTGCATGCCTTGTTCGGCCCGCGCTAGTGCTGATTGCGGATCCATCGCGTGGATGCCTGTCGGCGTTCCCACCTTCTTGCCCACTTCGATCACACGTTGAATCATGGCCTCGTGTTCTTCGGGCGTGGGAAAGGCTCCATCGGACGACCGCATTTGAAACCGCAAGTCATTGGGACCGACGAAAATTGCATCAACGCCGGGAAGGCTGTAGATGGCCTCAGCGTTGGCGACGCCTTGGGGGCTTTCGGTCTGCAAGACAACCAAAATTTCGTCGTTTGCGCGTTCGTAGTAATCCCCGGCGGTAGCAGCAAAATTCATCGCATGCATACCGCCCCCCACGCTACGATTTCCCTCGGGCGGATACTTAGCGGCGGCAATTGCAACCTGGGCTTGTTCCACGGTGTCCACCATCGGAACCACAATTCCCCAGGCTCCGGCGTCGAGCACCCTCTTGATATAGTGATGATTCCCCTCTGGAACGCGCGCCAGCGGCACGCACCCCGCGTCGGCGATCGCACCAAAAAGTGTCGTGGCTTGTGACCAATCAATGGCCGAATGTTCGATATCGAGCGTTAACCAGTCGAATCCCAGCCGCGCCAACACGCGCGTTGCGTAAAGGTCGCCAAGCGATAACCAAGTTCCAAACGTCGGTTGACCATTCGCGAGTTTTCGCTTGACAGGATTCGTTTTCATAAAAGGGGCTGGTTCGTAAGAGAATTCGCATCTTGCGCCAATTTACCGAGCGTGCAGTGTTTCAAACGCCGTGCGTTCGTGCAAGCGGGGCGCCCACAGTGAGCGAGGTACGCAATGCGTCGACTTCTAACCGTGCTGGCAATTCTTTGGGCAAGCCCTTGGACGCTCTTGGGACTAACGTTTGGCCTGCTTGGGTTGGCGACCGGCGGCCACGCACAGCGCGTCGGCCGCGTGATTGAGTTTCACGGAGGCATTTTGCCGCGTCTCTTGGGCTGCGCCCCGTTTGTGGCTGGCGCCGCGGCGATCACCTTCGGTCATACAATCCTAGGACGAACTCTCTATGACCTTGAGTTCTGCCGAAACCACGAATTGGTTCACGTGCGGCAGTACGAACGTTGGGGCCCCTTCTTTATTCCGGCTTATCTGTTGTGCAGCGTCGTGCTCATGTTGCGTCGTAAACATGCTTATTGGGACAACCCTTTTGAACGCGAAGCCTACGATCAGGAGGGAGGCATTTAAGACTCCGCCTCGACCAAGTCAAAAGGTCGTGTAAATGCGCGGAGCAAGGCGCAAAGCCGCGTCGCCCGGTTTATAATGGCAACGGTGTTGTTTGTTCCTGGCATGGGAGTTTTGCTCATGGTGCGGTCGCAATGGACGTCCCTGGTCGCCACAGCTTGGGTGTTAATGGCGTTTTCGACGATGGCTTGCGGGCAGGAGTCCCCCGCTCCGACGCGAACGCCTGACGTAGTTTATGTGCCGACCCCCAACGATGTGGTGGCAAGGATGTTGAGCTTGGCCCAGGTCAAGAAAGATGACGTGGTTTACGACCTGGGTTGCGGTGACGCAAGGATTCTGATTGCCGCCGCTAAAAAGTACGGTTGTCGAGGTGTCGGTTTCGAAATCCACCCAGGACGATTTCAGCTCGCCAAGGAGAACGTCAAGAAGAACGGCGTGGAGCACCTAGTCGAAATCCGCCAGGAAGATATTTTCGAAGCCGATCTAAGCCCAGCAACGGTCGTAACTCTCTACCTGCTTCCGGAACTGAATGTGCGTCTGATCCCTCAACTGGAGAAAATGGCGCCCGGTTCACGGATTGTCTCGCACGAATACGGCATGGAGGGAGTAACGCCCAAGGAAACCGTCACCATGACCTCGCGCGAGGATGCAGAGAAGCACTACATCTACCTGTGGACCACGCCGCTTAAGCGCGAGTAGATTGCGTTACGCTCTGCCTAATGGTCGCCGCCCGCGCCCACAAAGGCGCGGAACACGCCCACAACTTCACAGGGCAGTTACAACTATCGCTGGTAAATCGGCAAATAGGCCCGATCCAATTGCAACATGATCAGGTTGCATGCCGTCACGTAGATAGGACCGATATTGCCGTTCCACGATCCGTCGCTATTCTGCTCGCTGACAATCTTCTTATAGAGCTTGTCGCGGAACTCAGCCCACTCTTGGCCTCCCTGGCGATACACAACCTGGGAATAGTACAGATACGTATAATGCCAGTGGCCATACGACGGAGCGCCGTCGATACGGTACAGGTTCTTTTTGCAATATTCGAGCATGTCGGGAACATGCTCGCTGTCGTAGTCGCCTGCGTTGTAAAGGGCCGCAAGCGCCGCCGCCGTAATTGCCGGCCGCGATGAACCGCGGTTCCGGGAACTGTACGAAATTCCCCCGTCAGGATTCTTACAGATGTAAATGTACTCTTTCGCCCGATCGATAATTTCCTTCGGCACCGGTATGCCAGCATTCCGACAAGCGCGCAACCCCTGGACTTGGGTAATCGTCGTGGAGCCCTCGTCGAAGTCGTTGCCGTCTTTAGCGCTTACGTAGCCCCACCCACCTGACTTCGTCTGAGCGGAGCCGCTAAACTCGACAGCTTTCGTACAAACGTCGATCAGCTCTTGCCGCCGCTCGGCGTCTTCCTCTTCGCCCAGCACCTGCGAGAGAAACAGCATGGAAAATCCATGCCCGTAGGTGTAACGGTTGTCGCGCAGCGGGTCACCGATTAATCCATTCGGACGGACCTTGGTAAACAAGTAATCCACAGCGCGGCGAATGTTCTTGGCATAGGGGCCTTGTACCGTCGTTGAACCAGAGCAAATCAAAGCGGCCCCGGCCAACGCGGTCATTGCCGTAGGGTAATTTCCAGCGGTCCAATGCCCTAATCGTGATTGCGTTCGGGCGACCCATTTCAACCCCTTGTCGATCGCCGCTTCCCAACTCGGGTCGTAATGCGCGGCCGAGGCTTCTCGCGCCGTCGCGTGCCCCAGGACAGCTCCACCGGCTAACCCTGCAAGTCCCTTTAGCGCCGCCCGTCGCGAACAGATCGCGTCCATGGAGTTGTTCCTCGCCATAAACCAGTGCTCAGAAAGATATTGCGTCTATTTATTTTCGCCAATACGGCGGAAGTTGTCTACGGAAAGTGGTAATACCGTAGGAAATACCGTCGCGGCCAGGACGTCAGTCCGCCTCCCGGTGGAGATAGGCGGTCGCGCCGTCATGTGCATACATTGACTTGTATTTGTTGCGCAATGTTCCAAGTTGGTTCATCGGTCCGTTGGCGTTTCGCTTGGTGGTGGGCCAACGGTTGCAGGTCGTTTGCGCAGGCAAGTATGATACAGAAGTCTCGTGGCAATCCGTAGTATTCTCCTCCCCTTGCTGCGTCGCGAGTCTTGTGACGCATAGGTCCGGTCATGGTGCGTTCCCGTCAAATGCCGCAAATTGCCCTGTTTTTGCGGGCGGGAGTGCTTTTGGCCTTATTCCTTTTAGGGGACGGAAGGTATGGCGTGGCGCAGGCTCCGTGCGATGCCGAGACCACGCTTTCCGATGTCTATGGCCTCTCGCGACGAGGCAAAAGCGAAGTCTGGATTACTCCTACAGAAACCTCGCTCCGGCGAAACATTGCCGAACTCCCCCGTCTAGTTGACTACGCAAAAACGCTTCAGGAAGGGATCGTTCTTGCTCGTGAACGCAACCGTGTTTTGTGGGCTCAGCGGCTAGCTATCGAGGAGACGCTTAAGAAGAAAACTCCGCAGCTTTCGCCCGGCGACCCCAAACGGAAGCAACTGGAAGAGAATCTGAAGCAATTGGATGCACTCGCTGTCGCCCCGGAAAAGCTAGGCGGCGCGCCTTCGGTGCAACCGCACTTGATCGATGTGACAAACACACGTCACGCGATTCTCTTGAGCGTCTTTGCTGCCCGCCGCGATGCAGCCGCTTTGAAAAACGAATACACCAAGCTCAAGGAAGACGCAACTGTTCGCGCCGCCTTGAGCCGTCTCGAAGGTGACCATCGCTTGGGACCGTTACGAGACTATTCGTCCGATCTGCGGCGGTTAGATGAATATGAGCAGTTTGTTTACTCGCACCCACAACCAATTTATTTACAAAGCGGGCAGATCCGAGTTGGCGCAATTCTCAACGACCGAACGCCGGCGACCTTTACGTGGCGTGATAGTAACAAGCCAACCTTGATAACCGCCACAATGGCGCAGCGCGCCGGAATTAAGGCGGACAACACGTCTCAGCCCTTCGTGGTGCGTTACCCTGACGGCCGCAGCTTGTCGGCATACCACGCGAAGCTCAAGTCACTGCGATTTGGCAGTTGCGTGTTGTATGACGTCGACTGCTACATCCTTCCACCCGAAGGTGAAGATCGGGGCGCCGAGATCAGCGCAACCGCTTTCGCCGGGTACCGAGTGAGCGTTGAGCCGGCCATGCTACGAATGCGCATTGAGCCGCCGAATCAGACCACAGCCAACCAGTAACGTTTCGCCTATCTGTAGCCGTTGCGACGAACTACAAAGCTCGACGGTACTTGCGTTTTCGGCCACCAAGTGGAGAAGGTGGTGGTGTTGGACTAGCAACTTCCTTTGGTTGCGCTGCGGGCAGAGCAACTGGTCCGGTAGCAGGACGAACCGCGTTAAAACCTGCCATTTCGGCTCGTTTCAGAAGCCGGTTAATCCGTTGTTCAATACGGGTGAGCTCCGCCCCTTCTTCCGTTGTGACGAACGAATACGCTACACCTTCTCGCCCCATTCGCCCCGTGCGGCCGACCCGGTGAACGTAGTCGTCGCAAAACTGCGGCATATCGTAGTTGATAATGTGCGAGATCCCTGAGACGTCGATACCACGACCAACAATATCTGTCGCCACCAACACGCGAATTCCACCGGAGCGAAATTCGCTCATGACCCGGTCGCGTTTGTTTTGATCCATATCGCCGTTTAGGCACGCAACCGATTTGGTCAGCTTCGCCAGACGCTTATAAACTTTCTCAGAACCGCGTTTGGTACGACAAAAGACGATCGCCTGACGTGGTTTCTCGCGCTTGAGCAATCGCACCAGCAGCTCAAATTTCTGTTCCGGCTCCACAGTAAAGTAATACTGCTCGATCGTGTCGACCGTCATCTCCATCGGCGAGAAATCGAGCGTCTCTGGGTCGCGCATGTAGCGCTGGGCGAGTCGGGCGATCGGCGGGGGAACCGTAGCGCTCAGTAGCAAGGTTTGGCGTTCGGCCGGACATTGGCGGAGAATCTTTTCGATGTCAGGACGAAAGCCAATGTCCAACATTCGGTCGGCTTCATCCAACACGACAAATCGCAGGCCCTTAACGTCCAGCGTCTTGCGGCTTAAGTGGTCAATAACCCGGCCCGGCGTTCCGACAACCACTTGCGGATTTTTCTTGAGCTTCTCGATCTGGCCACGAATGGGCTTGCCGCCGTAAAGAGCGACGCAATCGACCTTGCGTCCGTAGGCTAGTTTTAAGATTTCGTCTCGCACCTGCACCGCCAGTTCGCGCGTTGGTGTGAGAATGAGCGCTTGTGGCGTGGAGGCTTTCTTTCTTGGCAATAACCGTTCAAGGATCGGGATGGAGAACGCAGCCGTCTTACCGGTGCCTGTTCGGGCTTGGCCGACCACATCGACCCCTTCCAACGCTCGCGGAATCAGGCCGGCTTGAATGGGAGTGGGATACTGGTAACCGGCGCGTTCTAGTGCGGCGCGCATTGTGTCGGAAAGAGGAAGATCCTCAAATCCGACGTCGGCCTTGAGGTAGGAAACTGTGTCGCGTGACAAAACGAACTTGGACTCCAACAGAGCGCACTCGCGGGAGTCTTCTCCTATACCGACGAGAAATCTCAACCGCCCAAGCGCACAGGGGGGAACATTCACCAATCGCATCTACAATTATCTAACGTAACTGTAGCTGGGTGAAATGTTTCGGTCAATGCGACCGCCGAGACCTTCTCTTGTCGGGTGCGTCTCAACTCGTATACTTGAGGCGCTGCTCGAAGTCGGAAGACGTCGTTTGTAAAGACGTTGCTCGAGCGGCCTTATGTTCACGGAGCCACCCGCCGCATTATGCTCGAAGTTCATTTGCCCGATGGTAGTGTAAAAAAGTACGACGCCCCCGTTACTCCTGCCGATATCGCGGCCGACATCGGTCCGGGGCTGGCTAAGGCGGCCGTGGCCGCCGTCGTGGACGACAAGACGGTAAGCCTCGATTATCCCCTTCCTACCGAGGGAACCATTTCGCTCCGCCTGCTGCGGAAGACGGATCCAGGAGCGCTGGAAGTGATGCGGCACTCGTGCGCTCACGTGATGGCCCGCGCGGTCATGCGGCTCTTTGAGGGTGTGCAACTTGCATTCGGCCCCACGGTTGAAGGCGGCTTCTACTACGACTTCGATCTGGACCACAACCTAAGTGAAGACGACTTCCCGGCCATCGAGGCCGAGATGAAAAAGATCATTAAGGAAGGGGAGCCGTTTGAACGTTTGGAAGTGCCACGCGAAGAAGCTCTAAAGATTGTTCGCGACCTGGGGCAGAAATACAAAGTCGAGCATATCGAAACGGGCCTGAAGGACGAGAAAACGCTCTCGTTTTACCGTCAAGGAGAATTTATCGACCTGTGCCGTGGTCCTCATGTGCCAAGCGCCGCGCATATCGGCGCCTTTAAGTTGCTATCCGTCGCCGGCGCATATTGGAAAGGCGACCAAGCGAATAAGCAACTGCAGCGGCTCTACGCCACCGCCTTCTTCGACAAGAAAGATCTCGAAGAACACCTGCGCCGTATCGAGGAGGCCAAGAAGCGCGACCACCGCGTCTTGGGCAAACAGCATCATTTGTTCGCCGTAGACCCCAAGGTCGGCCAAGGCCTCGTATTGTGGCAACCCAAGGGCGCCATCATTCGAGGACTCCTGGAGAACTTCGTACGGGAAGAATTGCGGCGGCGAGATTACTTGCCGGTCTACACACCGCACATTGGCCGTGTAGAGCTCTATCAAACGAGCGGCCACTTCCCTTACTATCGCGATGCGCAGTTCTCGCCGATTTTCGACCATGAGGCCGGGCAGATTGTCGACGCCCTTTCCCGCTCGCTGGAGGAAGCGGTCAAGGAAGGCCGAAACCGAGGACGCTTCTCGCGCGACGAAGAACAAAAACTAATCGAAGCCGCGCGGGTACTGGGCGCCGACCTGCGGGATTACAACCTGGAGGCCTCGCCTGCCGAGAAGGTCGCGGCCCTGGAGGCTTGGGCCAGCAAACACGAACGCTATTTGCTCAAGCCAATGAATTGCCCGCATCACATTATGATCTACCGGTCGATGCCGCGCAGTTACCGGGAACTGCCGCTCCGGCTGGCTGAATTTGGCACCGTGTATCGCTATGAAAAGTCGGGAGAAGTATCGGGCATGACGCGAGTCCGCGGATTCACGCAGGACGACGCTCACATCTTCTGTACCGACGAACAGGTGGCGGACGAGTTCCGGGGCTGCCTGGAAATGACACAGTACGTGCTAAAGAGCCTGGGTCTAACGAACTATCGCGTGCGGCTTGGGTTCCGCGACCCGCAAAGCGACAAATATGTCGGTAGTCGGGAGAACTGGGAACGAGCCCAACAATCACTGGTGGAAGTCTGCCAAAGCCTGGGAATTGACGCCCACCCCGAAGAAGGCGAAGCGGCGTTCTATGGCCCCAAAGCGGATTTCGTCGTCACCGACGCCATCGGCCGCGAGTGGCAATTAGGAACGGTGCAGCTTGACTATAACTTGCCAAGCTCCGAAAGATTTGCCCTAGAGTATACGGGAAGCGACAACCACCCCCACCGTCCAGTCATGATCCACCGCGCGCCGCTTGGCTCGATGGAGCGGTTCGTTGGCGTACTTATCGAGCATTTCGCCGGCGCCTTCCCGCTATGGCTGGCCCCTGAGCAAGTGCGCGTGTTGACGGTAAGCGAAAAATCCGAAGAGTACGGGCGGCAGGTCGAGCAACGTTTGCGCGAAGCGGGCCTGCGCGTCAAAGGCGACTTCCGCGGCGAAAAGCTCAGCGCCAAAATCCGTGAAGCCCAATTGGAGCTAACGCCCTACATGTTCGTCGTCGGAGAGAAAGATCGCGAGAACCAAACGGTTGCGGTCCGAGACCGGATTGATGGCGACCTGGGCGCCATGCCCATCGAGCAAGCCATCGACAAGTTGCGGCAGGAGATCGCCGATCGAACTGTGCGTCAGACGTTCCAAGGCGCCGTAGGCCTTGGCGACCGCGGCGGGCGGCACGAATACTAAGGCCACGTCTCGCTCCTCGGTAGAGGAAACTCAGACGAAGGGACGTTGCCGGACTTGGGGCGACGCTTTGTGCTGCGCGTTCTTGATTCGCCGCGGCTTTCTTTGCAGGCAGGAAGCCGCCAAGTTGACCCTACGTGAACGCAATCCTCAGTCCCGAAGAATTGAGCACGCTCATGGCTACCGACTACGCCGACTTTCACGAACTGGTCAGCGACCTGTTCACTTTGCCCCAGACGCCCGAAGAGTGGGATCGCTATCGGCTTAGCGACGAACAGGTGGAATTCTACCGCGAGAATGGTTACTTGGCGGGCATCCGGATCCTAACGGACGAGCAAGTGGAAAAGCTGCGCGCCGAGTTAGCCGAGTTCTTCGACCCAAACCATGAGGGACATGAACTCTGGTACGAGTACCACACCAACGAATCGGTAAATCCAGACACGGTATTATTTCACGCCCTGGGCGCCTGGCGAATCAAGCCAGGCTTTCACGACTTGCTCTGGCATCCCGCCTTCATTGTGCCAGCGTCTCAGTTATTGGAAGGCGCGGTGCGGTTCTGGCATGATCAACTGTTTTGCAAGCCCGCACGGCACGGTGGGGTTGTCGCGTGGCACCAGGATTACTCGTACTGGACCCGCACCCAACCAATGGCGCATCTCACCTGCTGGATCGGCTTGGACGACAGCACCCGGGACAACGGTTGTGTTCACTATGTACCAGGCAGCCACCGATGGCCATTGCTCCCGATTACTGGCCTGGCGGGAGACATGGAGGCTATTCGGGAAGTGCTCAACGACGAGCAATGGGAGCAGTTCACGAATCCGGTAGCGGTGGAACTGAACAAAGGAGAGTGCTCGTTCCATCACCCGCTGATGGTTCATGGTTCGTTTGAAAACCGGACCGACCGTCCCCGGCGCGCCGCCGTTATTAATGTCTTTCGCGATGGCGTCCAATCCGCCTCCGACAAGCCTCCTTTGGAAGGCGTGCCGCCAATCCCTGTGGGACAACCGATGGGTGGCAAGTTCTTTCCATTGCTTTTTGACCCTCAGCAAGCGCGGCTTCATGAATGATGGCCGCCATTGCCCTGGTGAAATCCATCGCTGGTTTGCCTCTCGCGGGCCGGCCAATGCAGCTGTTTACCATGGAGTGCTTCGGCGAAAGCTAATCCACGCAACGATCACAAATACCGCCAGCGTTCCAAACGTTCCGATGACGCCAAGCAGGTAGCCGGCTCGAGTCAGTCCGCGGCCTTCAGGATCCATCGCGCCCGCCTGTATTGCTCGCAGGTCGGATTGCCCCATCAACCATGCGGCGAGCGTAAGAAAAAGATTTATCGCCAGAATCGGCCAACAGAACGAAAACACGGCGGCGCCAAGCAATCCCAGAATTCCCAACGTCAGCACCGTTCCACCGCGGTGCGGAATTCCAGCACCTCGCGCCGCCGGCCCGCGTACTCCACTTCCAGGC
>CAYWIS010000022.1:0-709 GCA_964458385.1 uncultured Pirellulaceae bacterium | reverse complement strand
CCCGCCTGCGCCGCCCTGGTAGGGATTCGCAGAAAACGCGTTCTCGTTGGCAGGCAGCTCCTCCGAGTCGGCAAACGGGTTTCGACCTTTCTCGTCAACGAAGGGATCCTTAGGTCGCTCGTCGGAGTCGCCAGGATATTTGCGGAGCCGGGCCATAGCGGAGCCTTACATCTAGGAGGTTAATGGCGTCAGATTCAATTCGCGTCGCGACCATAAATTGACGCTTAACGGTTTACATCGTACAACGATCGAATTGCTTTTAACGCTAGCCTATCTTCGGGCGTTTTCCTCCTGATCACCCGTGAGAAGCCGTGACTGCCATTGCTCCTCCCCTGAATCCGCCGATCCGTACGCTCATGGGCCCTGGTCCGAGCGACATTCATCCACGTGTGTTGGAAGCAATGGCCAAAGGCACGGTTGGCCATTTGGATCCCTACTATTTGCAGATCATGGATGACCTGCAAGCCATGCTGCGAAGTGTGTTTCGCACACAGAATCCCATGACCTTCGCAATTAGCGCTACGGGATCCGCAGGGATGGAGGCGACCGTGGTGAACTTGATTGAGCCCGGCGATCCCATGGTTGTGTGCGTGAACGGCGTGTTCGGCGCACGCATGGCCGACGTGGCGACTCGGGCCGGTGCGGAAGTCACGAAAGTGGAGCGCCCCTGGGGCGATATCTTCACACCCGAGGATCTCAAGGAAGTGAT
>CAYWIS010000021.1:0-45348 GCA_964458385.1 uncultured Pirellulaceae bacterium | reverse complement strand
TCAACTGCTGGAGGTAGGCAGGGAACCGTTTCAAATACTGCGAGTACGGCAAGACGGCCACCGTGGCGGCGTCAAAGAAATTGCTATACCACACGCCCAACAAGGCCATCAACACGGGTAGGTTGCGGTCGAAAGGGGCCGTGCGGAAGTGCTCATCCATCGCATGAAAGCCGCCCAGCATCTCGCGGAACAACTCTGGCCCCAGAGCGATCATTGTCGACAGGCCGATGGCTGAGTCCATCGAGTAACGGCCGCCCACCCAGTCCCAGAACTCGAACATATTGGCGGTGTCGATGCCGAACTTCGCGACTTCCTGGGCGTTGGTCGAGATGGCGACAAAGTGCTTAGCAACGGCCTGCTCGTCCTTAAGCGCCGCCAGACACCAGGCGCGCGCCGAATGGGCGTTGGTTAACGTCTCTAACGTGGTAAATGTCTTTGAGGCGACAAGGAACAGCGTTTCAGCCGGGTCCAGGTCTTGCGTGGCTTCGACAAAGTCGGCCCCGTCCACATTCGAGACAAAACGGAACGTCAAGTTCCGTTGGGTGTAATGCCGCAACGCCTCATACGCCATGACGGGCCCCAAATCGGAGCCGCCAATGCCAATGTTCACGACGTTGCGAATCGGCTTGCCGGTATACCCGCGCCATTGTCCGCTGCGGACACGCTCGGCGAAGTCCGCCATCTTATCGAGCACGGCATGCACCTGGGGAACGACATTCTCGCCGTCCACCACAATCGATGCGTCTCGCGGGGCCCGCAGGGCAACGTGCAGTACCGCCCGGTTCTCGGTCACATTGATCCGTTCGCCACGGAACATGGCGTCAATGCGACCACGAAGGCCCGACTCCTTGGCCAGTTGGACCAGCAGCCGAAGGGTTTCGTCGGTGATGCGGTTCTTCGAGTAATCGAGAAACACGCCCTCGGCTTCCAACGTCAACCGTTCGCCGCGCTGCGGATCCTGGGCGAACAATTGCCGCAGGTGAACATCGCGTATTTGCTCGTAATGTCTCGCGAGCGCCTTCCAAGCTGCACGGCGCGTCAACGGTTGAACTCCTGCCGTCATGTCTATTCCTTTTCTGACTACCAAGGCGACTCGGCGCGCACCGCCGACAGGCGCACAAGCGAAGATCCTTGCAAGGCCGGCGCGACACCGTCCACCGCCCAGCCCCTCAAGGGGCGAGTTACGCAAAGTCGGTCGGCCGGTTGTAGAGCTTTTCGCGTGTGGCCCACAGCCCCGCCGACGGGGTTGGGATAAAGAAGAACCGTTCGCCGTCGGCCGTCGTATGGAAACCTTCCTTGAGTTGCTCCACAGGGTAACGCGCTAGCATTTCGTTCAAATCGGCGTAGCGGTAACCGATTTGTTCGATTTCCTCTCGCGTGACGTGGCCGGGCGCGTAGGTAATGGTAAACCGGCCTTCCGACGAACCGTGGATCAAGTGCGCCGTGGCGTGGGCCAAGTCCTGCATGTCGGCGTTGGTGCGGTACTGCTCCATCACTCGCGGCGTGCCGCAGTAGCCGTATTTGCGAATCAGGGCGTCTACTTCCGCCTGTTCGCCGAAGCGCTTCAGACCCGGCGCCAAGATGAGCAGTTCGCCGCCGTCCGCCAACGCCATGCGGGTGCGATAAACCGCCTTGTTGGCGACCCAGGTGCTGAAGAACTCGTCCCCCTGCATGACGCACACCACCTTGTCCAGCGGCTCGTCCAAGACGGTGATATTCTCTTCGCGGGCTTGCCGGGCCGCAGCCAGGTAGGTTTCCAGGTCGTCGCCTACATGGACGCCCGTGTGGACCAGGTCGCCTGCGTCGTTGCGCGCCAGCACGACCTGCACGTACAGGTCGGGCAAGTGGCCCAGGAAATCCTCCTCGGCCTTGTTAAAGCATTGCCGCACGGGCGTGACCAGGTTGCCCAGGTTATTCTCAATGCCGCAGCAGGCCGCCGCCATGTGCGAGGCGCAAATCGTCTCTTTGCCTCCCAAACCAATAAAGTAATTTTTGTTATGGTTGGCGAAGCCCAAGACCTCGTGGGGCACAACGTGGCCGATGTTGATAATCAGGTCCCACGGCTGAGTCATCAGCATCGTGTTGAGCCAAATGGGAAACGCCCAGTCGGCCGCGCCGCCGGTGGCTTGTTTCACATATTCGGCCGAAACTTCTCCCACGTAGGTCACGCCGCCGCGCCAGTCGTGCGGATGGATTCGCTCGTTGGGAATGGAGCCGAACATCGCCCGGTTCTGCTCGGGCGTGTGCGGCTCGTGCTGCCCGAGAGTAGGAATCACATGCACATCGGCCTCGCCCGTGAGCCGCTGGAAGAACCATTCGGTAATCCAACCGGCTCCCGAGTGCATTCGGGTAATGTCGGGCGGCAACAGCAACACCTGTTTGGGCGTACCGCAAATCCGCCGCTTCGCCTCGGCCACCGTCTGCTCCAACAGTTGTTCCAGGCGGGGGCGATCAATCTGGCGAGAAGTTTCAGAAATCCAAGGCATGGGTGGATGGTTCGGAATAGGAAACGCTAAAAACCGCGGGCGGCCCGGATATCGTCGAAGTCGCGAAGGTGGTAATCGATGCCTACGTAGTCGAGCAATTTGCACAGGCCGCGAAGAGCCACGCCCAAACCATCAGGACCACTGAAACCGCCAAATTGCCCTCCTCCTTTCACGTGCGGCTCCAAGTCGAGAAACACTCCCGGCACGCCGCGCCGCTGGAGCTTACGCTCCAAATTGGGTAGCACCTCGCGGAAGTCGGTCAGGATCGCTTCGTGAGCGCTATCCCCCTGGTTCGCGGGAACAAAGTGCTTCAGCGCGTCTTCGTCAACATGGCCAGGGCCCGTGGGTGGCGTGGGATGCTTGTAATCCTTGATGTGCATCCAGCCGATTCCCGGCTTCATGGCCTCATACTGCTGGTAGACCTGGTACAGATTGTACCCCTGCGACGAGAGATTCCCCCCGTCGAAGATCAGCACCAGTGCGGGATGATTCACTTGGGTGTAGATCTCTCGCAGCAACTCGCCATTGGAGCCAATCAGGTTCGCTTCGACCTCCAAACCATAGGTGAGGTCGCTGCGATGGCATTCTTCGGCAATCTGCCCCAGTTGATCGACGGCCTGAGCCAGATGCTCTCGCGGATCGGAGCCCCGAGGGTGGTAGAACGAGAACCCGCGAATCAGCTTCGTCTCGAAGGCATGGGCTAACTCGCAAGCCCGCTTCACATCGTTTTTCAGATACTGGTCAAAGGGCACGTATCGGTTCTTCGTGCCATCTTCCACGTCTCGCAGTTTGACCTTGCCGATGGGCGACCCCAACGACGACACGCTGAGGTCATACTCGCTCTCCAGGTGGCGAATGTGCGTAATCTCGTCACGGGTCAATTCCATGACGTTCTTAACGCCTTGCCCCGCATCAATGAAGCGAATGGTGTAGTACTGCAGTCCCAACGCCGCGAACACGGCGAACTGCTGCTCAGCGGTCTTGTTCAACGCCGCCTCATCGGCGAAACCAGAAAGCAAAACTTGGGGTCGGTCGGCCATGGCAGAAAGAAAGAAGCGGGGGATAGGGAATGGGGAGTGGACCAGGGTTTAGGAAAGAGAAGCAGGCGACGACGGCGCAGCGCCCTTTCATACCGCCTCTTACCTAGACGCAGCTTCCTAAGCCCCACTCCCTTTCTTCAATAGCGACGCCGCGGGCGGATCTAAATAAATCGTGCAATTCGGATGTTGTTGAAGGATCGAAGCAGGGCAATCGGGCGTTACCGGCCCCTCCACCGCAGCTTGCACCGCTTTTGCCTTACGCTCGTCGGGCACGCTGCACACAATCTTCTTGGATTTCATGATCTGCCGAACCGACATGGAAATGGCCTGCTTGGGCACGTCGTCCAAGGTTGGGAACCATCCTTCGCCCAGTTGTTGGCGCCGGCAGGCTTCATCCAATTCGACCACCAGGTATGGCTTCTCTGTGGTGAAATCGGCGGGAGGATCGTTGAACGCCACATGGCCGTTCTCGCCAATGCCAATGAACGCCACATCGATCGGATGATCGGCGATGAGCTTGCCCAAGCGGTCGCACTCGGTCCAGCAGTCCCCTTCGCCGTTGATATAATGAAACTCGCGAGGCGGCACGGGCAGACGATCAACAAACCGCTCCTTGAGATACTTGCGGAACGAAGCGGGGTGCGTCATGGGCATGCCAACGTACTCATCCAAGTGGAAGCACGTTACCCGCCCCCAATCAATATCGGGCTCCTGGACCAGGTGCGAAAGCATCTCAAACTGCGAGGCGCCCGTGGCCAAGATCACGTTCGCTTCGCCTCGCTCGCGGAGCGCTTGGCGAATCGCTTCGGCGCCGTCTCGAGCGGCTTTTGCCCCCAGTTCGTCCTTGGTTTGCAAAATTTCGACGTTCATGAGCGTGTTCTCCCTGCGAGACGCTAACAGCATGGGGGCGCACGCCAGTAATTGCAAGGGGCCGTTGCGGCAGGCGTCTGCGAGACGGGCCAGCATTTCTGCGGTCTTTGAGCCGCAATCCCAGAAACAGCCAACGAGAGAGCTATGATCGAACCCCAAGAGCTCATGCAGCGAGCCATCGCCAAAGCCCGCGAAGGCATCGCTAAGGGACAATCGCCATTCGGATGCGCCATCGCGCAAGGCGGGCGTGTGATCGCCGAGGCTCACAACAGCGTGCTGGCGACCATCGACATTACCGCGCACGCAGAAATCAATGCGCTGCGAGAAGCATGCCGCACGGTCGGCGGCATCTTCCTCGAAGGCGCCATCGTGGCCACCACCTGCGAACCCTGCCCGATGTGCATGGCGGCTCTCCACTGGGCGCGGGTCGAAACCGTCTACTACGGAGCCACGATCGCCGACGCCACACAGGCGGGTTTTCATGAACTGACGCTTCCAGCAGCCGAGCTTCTGCGGCTCGGCAACAGCTCGGTGCGTCTGGTTGACAACGTCCTGCCGGACGAGTGCCGCGACCTATTTGAAACTTGGCGCCGCACCCCAAGCGCTCAAGCCTACTGATGACGGGCGAGGGAAAGAACGAGCAGAAAAAGCGAGCCGCGGCAATCGCGTCGTTTCTTCTTCTAGTCTTGCGACTTCCCCGTGCTCGCCTCATACCTTGCCGTGACGCGCGTGGTAATGCCGCCTCGCGGGCTGAAGTCAGCCACCAGTTGCATCCAGCGAGGCTCAACCACCGCCGTCAGGTCGTCAAGGATGCGATTGGTAACGTGTTCGTAGTAGATCCCCTCGTTACGGAACTTCTGTAGGTAAAGCTTGAGGCTTTTCAGCTCTACGCACTTTTGATTGGGAGTATAGGTGATCGTCAGCTTACCGAAGTCGGGCTGACCCGTTTTCGGACAAACCGAGGTGAATTCGGGGCAGACGATCTCGATCACGTAATCGCGGCCGGGAAATTGATTCTCGAACGTTTCGAGCTGATCACGGAAATTGTCAGATGACGTCATGAGTCGCTAAATAAAGGAAGGCCCAAAATATCCCTGAATTGTTTGGGGAAAGAACCACCGGGACAAGCCCCGCTGCGGCGTACGGTTCTAGGCGGGCTCTGCCCCTTCGGGCGACGGGGCTTGGCTTTCCGTCGTCGGATGGACGACCGCCAGAATCTCGCCAATCTCACGCACGGCAGCCGTGAGCGAGCGGACGGCCATTTGAAAGTTGGTATGGTCCGAGATTTCGGGCTGGATCTCTGCGAACAGCTCCGTCGCTCGCTTGAGTTTTCTGTACTTCTTCTGCGCCTGCTTTAGATACGCGGCAGGGTCGTTGTTTTTGAGCGGCCCCCCTAAGGCCAACGCAAAATCATAAAGTTCGCGAGGGATGGCGGCTAACTCATCATCTTCGGCCGCCTCCTCGCTATGCTTGAGAAAGGTGCGCACCATCCACACGTGGGCTAACAACGTGTCGATACGGTGCATGGCGTCGGAAGGCGACATCAGTAATGCAGCACTCGAGAACAGAAAGCGTCGGATCGGAATGGGTGGAGCGTAAGAACAAGAGACGCCGCCGGCCCAAATGACGCGTCGTCACCGAGTGACCGCACGCCCCGGCTTCATCGTGTTATTCCTCGTCTCCTACCGGTTCTGTTTTACTTTGCCGCTTCCCCAACCGGCGCGGCGTCGGCCGGGGCGGTGGGCTTGTGACCTCCGTGGGGCTTTGCTCCGCGAGGCTGGAAGATCAACACCATCACAGCGCCGATCGCCACCAGAATCAAGCCAGCCAAGAACCAGGGGCTAATTTCGCTCCATGCGTTCTTGACCAGAATGCCCGTCAAGGTGTTCACCACCGGGGCGCCGCCAAAGATGAGCGGCATGACGTAAATCGGCTTTCCACCCGACGAAAGCGCCAGGATCGTTCCCAGCGCCCCAAAGGCCCCTGCGGCGCCAGCCGCGGAACTCCACACAATGCCATCAAAACTCCAGTCGCCCCCCAGCGCGCCCTGCGAAGCCAAGAACACCACCGGCACCACAATCGCAATCAGGAAGTAGGCGAACCCCACGCAGATCAAGGGCTTAAGCCGTCCCCCGCCCAGATCATGCTGGCCCCAATGGGTAAAGATGCCGTACAGCCCCCAACACGACATCGCCATAGCAATGCCCGTGAAGATCAGCGGCAGATCGCCCAATTGAGGCCCCTCAACCTTAGGCCCGCCGCCCGGCTTGAACACCAACACCGTGGCGGCGCCAGCCACCACTAACATCAACCCCATGATGAACGCAGGGCTAATATGCCGCCAGTTGCGGGCTGTGTACGTTGAAACGAGGGTATTCACCACCGGAGCGCCGCCAAACACCAGCGGCATCACGTAAATGGGGTGCCCCCCCGACGCTAGCGCGAGAATAATCCCCAAGGCGCCGACAGCGCCTACCGCGCCGGCCATCATGCTCCAAAACACACCCGAGAGCGTCCACTCGCCACGCAACTTGCCTTGAGTCACAAGTACAAGCGTGGGAACGATCATGGCGATCACGAAGTAGGAGACCCCCACGCAAATGAACGGCTTGAGCCGGACGTGGTTCATCTGCTCTTGCCCGTGGTGAAGGACGTTCCCATACAGCCCCCATGACAGGGCCGTGAGCAGAATACCGAAAATGACCAGCGGGAAAGCTTTCATGGGGCGTTCAAGAGGCGGGCGAGAAAGGGAAGGAGGTGCACCATCGGGGCGGCGCCTCCACGTCACGCTCCGACGATTGGATTTTAATGTACCAAAAAGCGCCCGCGCCAACAGCGGGCGGCCTTTGCCAAGTCCCTAACCTGTCGTAATCGTTATAATGCTCAAGTACACGGCGGCGTCACTCTGGGAGTGTTCAACGACGCGCCGGTACGCGCCCGAGTATCGCCCCCCCTTGCACCTGAAAACGCTTGCCGTCATGCGTTCGGAATCTCGCCGGATCGGTCGATTGGACTGCCAGATTGTTGACTATCTTCCCGCTGGCCAAGCGCCCCAGTTGATCGTCGTGCTGTGCCACGGATTTGGCGCCCCGGCCGACGATCTGGTTCCCCTGGGCTCCGAAATTCTGCAAGCGGCGCCCCACTTGGCCGATAAGGTTCAGTTTGTCTTTCCTGCGGCGCCGCTTTCGCTCGATTCACAAGGCATCTATGGCGGCCGAGCGTGGTGGCCGCTCGATGTCGCGCGGCTGGCCGAAGCCATCGAACGCGGTGAATTACGTGACCAGCGCCGCCACCTGCCTCCCGAGTTACCCGAAGCGCGTGACCGCTTGCTCGAGGTGCTGCAACAACTTCAGCAGGAAACAGGCTTGCCGCTTTCCAAGTTTGTGCTGGGCGGGTTCTCGCAAGGTTCGATGGTCGCCACGGAAGTAGCGCTGCGGCTACCGCAATCGCCCGCAGCGCTCATCATCTGGTCGGGCGCCCTGATGTGCGAAGATACCTGGCGAGAATTAGCCCAAAAACATCGCGGCTTGACCGTACTTCAAAGCCACGGAACGGCCGATCCCATCCTGCCGTTCGAAGGCGCCTTATGGCTGCGCGATATGCTGCAAGAAGCAGGCGCCAACGTAGAGTTCGTTCAGTTCCCCGGCGCTCACACGATTCCCTTAGAGGCCTTGAGGCGCACCGTTGCCTTGTTGGAACGGCTGACGCAACAGTAAGCGGCGCTGCTTTGAGAATACCCAAGCGGTCGCACCGAAATTCGCTAACGCGAATCGCCCGGCGCATTCGCCCTCGTTGCTACGGCCAGGGATAGCGGCGATAATCCCTCCATGCGCGACTTTCAGCGAGAAAATCTGGTTAGCGATCCCCTGCACGGCTACATCGCCTTCTCTTCGAATGTGGGGCTGGCGCCCGACGAAGTATCGGAGCGGCAGATTATCGATCATCCTTGGCTCCAGCGTCTGCGGCACATTCGGCAGGTGCAAACAGCGTGGTGGGTATTCCCCTCGGCCGAGCATTCGCGATTTCAGCATGTTCTGGGCGTAATGCATCTCGCCAGCCGGGTGATCGCCACGCTCTATGACAGCCTCAAGGAAGTCTGCCCCGACACACCCAGCCGTGGCTACGTGGAGTCGCTGCTGCGCATGGCGGGCCTTTTGCACGATGTCGGGCATGGCCCCTTCGGGCATTTCTTTGACGATAAAGTTTTGCGGGACTACGGCCTAACGCACGAACGCCTGGGAGCGCAGATCATTCGCGACGAGCTAGGCGACCTGCTGCGTCGCGTGCGACGCAACCCCAACAGCGCCCTGGAGCCCAACGAAACGCTCGATCCCGAGCAAATCGCTTGGTTGATCTTGCGGCCCCAGAACGCCGCCGAGCCGGACCGGCCCAAGTGGCTGGTGTTTCTCCGCAGTTTGTTGTGCGGCATCTATACGATCGACAACATGGATTTTGTCCTTCGCGACGCGTATATGTCGGGCTATAGTCGCCAGCCTTACGACCTGAACCGCCTGCTCCATTACAGCTTCTTCAGCGAGAAAGGCCTAACCCTGCACGACCGGGGGCTCGAGTCGCTGGTGCGATTCCTGGGCGCCCGGGCCGAGTTGTTCCGCGCCGTGTACTTTCACCGCACCGTGCGGGCCATCGACTTGATGTTGGAAGACCTGTTCGCGCAAAGCAAGTCGTACCTGCTGCCGGGCAATCCAGCAGAACACCTGGACGCCTACTTGGAGTTCACCGAATCTAGCTTATTCGTTGACGTATCCCGATGGCGTTACAGCGACGATCCCCAAAAGCGCGAGTTGGGCGAACAATGGCGGCGTTTGCTGGGGCGCGACGTCGTGTGGCGCATGATCCACCAGAAACAACTCATTTACGCCGAAGGCGACGCTGAAGAAGCAAGCATCTTTAGCGACCCGGAATTGGTCGAACGTAAGTTACGCCAGGCCCTGCCGAAGGACTTGCGCGATGCGCCCCTGCGGGTCGATATCGCCCGAAGCATCCATCGGCCGCATGTCGGCGGTCCGGCCGCGGGACAAAATTTCCTCTACGATTCGTCGAGCGGCCGTGTGGGAGCCCTCACCACGCACGCCCTCTACCGGCGGCTGCCGGTCAGCTATCGCATTTGCCGCGTCTACGCCCAAAGCGAAGAGTATGCACCGCAAATCCGTCACGCCATGGACACGCTCTTCGGCGGCGCAACCGTTGACGATGTGACGAATATGTAGACCAGCTCGCCTGGACAGGCGCTCAAATCGAAATATGGGTCGCTTCCAGGTCGGGCAAATCAACCACCGCAATCGAATGTCGGGCAGCGCGGTAGAGCGCACCGGGGTTAAGCACTAAGGTAGGGCCTTCGCGGTGCATCTCGGCCTTGTGCGTATGGCCATAGCACACCAGATCCCAGTCTCCGCTGGCAATGGTCTGCTGAAAGAGTTTTTCATCGTCCGAGTGCAGGAACGCAATCTTCCGCCCTTCCAGCTCCAACGAGCCAAACCGACCATGCAAGCGGTGCCCTGCCGCCGCAATGGCGCGGCGCAATGAGGCGGAGTCTTGATCAACATTCCCCAGAACGTAATCGGTCGGCCAGGGGGCCAAGAGCGGCGGAATCTCGGGCGAGCCAATATCGCCACAGTGGATCACTCGCGATACTTCGAGCGTCTCTAACATACGCACCGCGTCGCGCGTGTAGTCGACATGTCCGTGAGTATCGCTGAGGACGGCAAGAAGCATGAGGTCAACCGGTCGTTAACAATCCAAGCGAGAGTTTCTTCGTGATCCGGCCTTTTCTGGCGAGCCAGTAACGAGCGCACCGGATACGGTCCATCGCTTATACTATCACCTTTCTTACTCGACAACTGACGAACCGATAGCAACAACCATGATTGCCTTGATCGCCCACGACGAAAAGAAAGATGACATGTCGGCCTTTGTGCGTCGACACGCCGATTTTTTCCGCACGCGCCGTCTAGTGGCGACCGGCAGCACCGGAGAACGCCTCGCGCGGGAAACTGGGCTTGAGATTGAGCGGGTAGCGCACGGGCCACATGGGGGCGACTTGATCATTGGCGGCCGTGTGGCGACTGGCGAGGTCGAAGCCGTGCTGTTCTTTCGCGATCCGCTGACGGCTCAACCGCACGAGCCCGATGTCTCGGCGTTGATGCGCGTGTGCGACGTCCACAATGTGCCGTTAGCCACCAATCCTGCCGCAGCCGAAGCAGTTGTGCTGCTTTTGCAAAGCCAAAGCGGCGCCTAGTCCCACCCCTCAGAAAGTAAGACGTTGGCTCTCTGCCCCCTACGGCCAAGAGATTTGCCGTTGCCGCCGCTCTAGAGCAAAGCGAGCAAAAATCCGCAGCTTCCCAGGCTCTACCGGAAAGCGAAATTTCACAACGCTCCGCCCCTTGCGCCGAGGCGGAGCAACCAACCATGTGTCGCTAGCGCCACACGAAGAACGTGTTTAGCCATTCGCAACCGACCGCTCACTTGGAAGTGAACGGTCGGAACGGTTGGCGTATCGTATCGAGTTCCGTGCTTTAGACGAACTTCGTCTTACCCGGAGTGGCGACGACCGACTTGGGCGCATCTCCCCAAGCGTAGGTATCGGGGCCGAGCTTCGTTTGAGAGTTCATCGCCTGTTCCCAGGTAATTGTCTGGCCCGTGTAGCAGGCTTCGCGCCCCATGATCGCCAGCAGCGTGCTGTACGACATATAAACACCATTATTCAGCACATTCCCGGAGCGAATCCCCGCGAACATCTCGATGTGCTCAATGTCGTACATGCTGGGGTTCTTGCGTTTCTGCTCAACGGGATACTGCCAGGGGTTCTCGCCCTCAATCGTATGGGCCAGCACGCGAGCGCGGCCCTTGGAGCCCTGGACGTAATCCTCCACGTCGTTCATGCAGCCGTCCATTTGCCGGGTATAGGCGAACGACTTAAAGCCGTTGGCCCATTCGTAGCACACGGCGAAGTGATCATATGCATTGCCGTACTCTTCGCCCGTGCGCACCTGGCGGCCGCCCAGTCCGAAGCACCGCACGGGCGGTTCGTCATTCATCAGCCACATGGTCTTATCGAGGCTATGAATGAACTGCTCCACAATGTGATCGCCCGAGAGCCACGTGAAGTACAGCCAGTTGCGAATCTGGTACTCCATTTCGCTCCACTCGGGCTTGCGACCGCGATGCCAGAGGGTGCTAGTGAGGTAGTTTTCTTGCGCCGTGATAATGTCGCCAATGGCGCCGTTCTTAATGCGGTCCATCGTCTCGCGCACGCCGTAGTCATACCGCCAGCACAAGCCGGAAACCAAGCTCAGGCCCTTCTTACGGGCTTCTTCGGTCGTTTCCAGCACGCTCCGCACACCAGGAGCGTCGACCGCAATGGGCTTCTCGCAGAAGATATGCTTGCCGGCTGCAACCGCGGCCTTGAGCTGTTCGGGGCGAAAATGCGGCGGGGTGCACAGGAGCACCACATCCACGTCGGTTTCCATCACGCGCTTGTAGCCGTCGAAGTCGCTAAAGCAGTGATCGTCGGTCACGGCGTACTTGTCGCCCAGCGCCCGCGAAAGCGTATTCTTCGCCAGTTCGACCTTGTCGGGGAAGATGTCGCACAGCACGGTCAACTTGACGTTGGGATCCGCGTTGACGGCATTGCGGGCGGCTCCGCTGCCGCGTCCGCCGCAACCGATCAGCGCCACCTTGAGCGTGTCATCGCCAGCGGCGTGAACCACGCCTCGCGACGCCAACGAAGCGGCCAGCGCTCCCCCGGCCACCATAGCGGTTGAGGTCTTCAAGAACGAGCGTCGCGATGTGGCAGGGGCATCTTCTTTCGAAGGCGTACTGAGAGGCTCCGACATAATCGACTCCAATAAAGGTGGGATTAGGATAAATGGCGGGAGTGCGGCAAGCAGGAAAACCAGCGGCCTCAAGAAAAACATATTAACGTAACCGCCTTCCCCGCTGCAACTCGACTCAGCCATCGCGATGCAGTCCATTGGTGGGGGGCGGGACGATCTTCGCATGTTCTGCGGTGGTTATTCCTCAACCTGGCCTCGAACGGTGACGGTAACACGTTCGACGGCATCGGTGGCGGAATGATATAAGACGTAAACTTCCAGCCAACGCTGGACAATAGGCGAGTGCGTCGGCAGCACATCCACCCGCCCGGTAAACACCACCAACGCCCCTTCGCGATGCTGCGTGCAAGGATACAACTTGACGGCGGCCAGCGAAGGAACCTTTCGGTAACCTTCCATTTGAGTCCGAGCGTACTTCGAAAGCCGACGCACCACCGCGGGCGTTACATTCGGTTGGACCTGTCGGGCGATGGCCGGCCATGCGGCCGCCACACGCCGCGTCGCCTCGGGAAAGGCGGTCGGCTCGCAGGCGGTCCAAGTATCAACCTCGGGAATGTGGTGCAGCTCTCGCACCAGACACAGATCAAACGGTAATTCGCTCTCGCGCAACTCCTCGTTCAATTGAGCGACCGCCAAGATGACCAGCAGCCAAGGCATCACGGCCAAACCTCCTTCCATCGGTTGGGCGACCGCACCGCAGCTAGGAGACGAATCCATCGTTGATGGCGCAAGCGACACGTAATGCCGCTCACGCCATAAGGTTGTCTGGTCGCTTCCCCTTTTCCGCCGTCAGCACATGAGACGCAAGAGCAGGTATTCTTTCGTGGCCGATCGGGCAAACCTGTTCTCAAATCCGTCCGGTTCTGCTTCGTCCGTCACTTGGCCTTTTAGCTGTGCATCCGAGGCGGATCGGTGCTTGTGGCAAGGATCTCCGCTTCGGCGAGGGCCAGTTCCTCCAAGCGACGCTTCACTTCCTGATCCTTGCCGAAGTGTTTAGCCAATTGCACGTACGTGCTGTGGTGGCGGGCTTCCGACTCGAACAGACTACCGTAGAAGTCAGCTAATTCGCGGTCTTCTAAGTGATCGCGTAACAGGCCGAAGCGTTCGCAAGAGCGAGCTTCAATGATCGCCGCCACAAGCAGACGGTCAATTGCTCGGCCCGGCTCCAGCTTTCGCACCAGATCATTCAGCCGTCGCCCATAGCTACTAGGCGGTATCCGGCGGAAACGCACGCCCCGGCGAGCCAGCAGGTCGCACACCTGATGAAAGTGATCCAGTTCTTCATTCACAATTTCCGTCATCGCCCGGCATAACGGCTGATTCTCGACGTACGAGAACAGCAAGTTCATGGCAGTGCCGGCGGCCTTCTTCTCGCAATGCGCATGATCGATCAGCACCAGGTCGATATTCGCCTCAGCCTGGGTCAGCCAACGGTCGGAGGTCGAGGAACGAAGGTTGAGCATGGTTTCTTTTGTCACGAGGGAATCCCCATCTTAGGATTCACCTTCCCTGCGTCGCAACGCCGCCCCTGACCGAATGACCGCCGATTGTTAGAATTAGGCGCATGATTTTGTTGACGGCCACGCGTATTGCCAAACATTTTGGCCCTGATCCCGTCCTGGCAGGGGTATCGGTCGAAGTCCGTCCGGGCGAGAAGATCGGCTTGGTCGGTCCCAATGGGACTGGCAAGACCACGTTCATGAAGATCCTGGCGGGGCAGCTCGATCCCGACGCGGGCTCCGTCGAAATACACCCTTCGGCCACCATTGGTTATCTCGAACAACAGCCGAATTTCACGGCCGGCCAGACGGTCTGGGAGGAAGCTCGGTCGGCCCTGGCGCGGTGGTTCGCCATAGCGGAAGAAGCCGAACAGTTGGCCCACGCCATGAGCGAGGCCGACGAGGCGGAACGTCGCCGCTTGGGCGAACGCTTTGACCGGCTCCAAGCGCAGTTGCAGCAGCACGACGCCTACCACCTGGATCATAAAATCGAACGGATCCTCACGGGGCTGGGCTTCACCCCCGAGGCCTTCCGGCAACCCGTCGAGCAACTCAGTGGCGGCCAGCAAAACCGGCTCCTCTTGGCCAAGCTGCTCTTGGCCGAACCCGACTTGCTCTTATTGGATGAACCGTCCAACCACCTGGATATTGAAGCCACCGAGTGGCTGGAAGAATTTCTGATTGCCTCGCGGCAAGCATTGATCGTGGTGAGTCACGACCGCTATTTCCTTGACCGCGTCACGAACCGCACCTGGGAGCTATTTCACGGCACGATTGACGTCTACCCGGGTAATTTCTCGGCATATTGGCGGCAAAAAGCAGAGCGTCTGGAAGTCCAGCGCCGCACCTGGGAGCGGCAGCAAGAGGAGATCGCCAAGCTAGAGGACTTTATCCGCCGCAACGCCTACGGGCAGAAGCACGCCCAGGCTGAAGATCGCCGCAAAAAACTGGAGCGGATCGAACGGGTCGAGCCGCCTCGCGAGATCAGCGCTCCGCCCATGCGGTTTCCCTCCGCCACGCGAACAGGCGACATTGTGCTGCGGGTTGAACGGTTGTCCAAGGCGTTTGATCGGCCGCTGTTCCATGACCTCTCGTTCGATGTTCAGCGCGGCGAACGCTGGGGCATCCTGGGACCTAACGGGGCGGGCAAGACGACCCTCCTGCGCTGCATCTTAGGCGAAGTGCAGCCCGATGCGGGCAAAGCCGTGTTCGGAACCGGCGTGAAGGTGGGCTACTTCGACCAGCAGCTTCGCTGCCTTGATCCTGAATCGCTTGTGGTCGACGCCATTCGCCCGCAACATAAAGAATTTGTCGAGCAACAACGCCGCGACCTGCTGGCCCGCTTTGGCGTGACAGGCGACATGGCCTTCCAGAAGGTAGGCAGCCTCAGCGGCGGCGAACGCAACCGCGTGGCCTTGGCCATGCTGGCCGCCGCCGACGCGAACCTGCTCATCCTGGACGAGCCAACGAACCATCTGGATCTGTGGGCTCGCGACGCGCTGGAGCGAGCAATCAAGGAGTTTGACGGCACGGTGTTGTTCGTCAGCCACGACCGGTACTTCCTGAATCAGGTGGCCGACCATCTGCTGGTTGTGGAGCCGCAGCGTTTTCGCGTAGTGGAAGGCGATTACGACACGTACCAGCACTTGGTGCGATCCGGACTGGCAGGCGGCGAGGCGAGCCTTGCCGACACCTCGGGCAAATCCGACGGCAAACCCAAGGCCGAGCCGAGCGACAAGAAAGGCAAACCCGCCAAAGAGCCGCGTCGCAAGCGGAAGTTCCCCTATCGCAAGGTGGAAGACATTGAAGCCGAGATCTTCGAACGAGAATCTCGGATTGAAGAATTACATACAGCGCTCGCCACGCCTGAAGTATTGCGCGACGGCGACAAAGTCAAACGGATCAAAGCCGAAATCGAAGAACAACAACAAACCTTAGCCACCCTCTACGAACACTGGGAAGAAGCGACCGAGCTGAATTCGTAAGGTGGACGAAGACCAAGGCCCCTTTGTCCGCGCTGCCCAGTTGCCTCTTTACAACCTTTGTGGACGGAGCTCAGTCAGACGAATCATGGATGCGGAGCCGCGAACCCGAATCGACCTGCATTGCCACCTAGTTCCTGGCGTAGACGATGGTTGCCAGACGGTCGAGCAATCGTTGGAGTGCGTAAGACGCTGGCGCCAAGCAGGGTTCCTGGGTTCGGTCTGCACACCCCACATGGGAAGCCACTGCTTTCCTGAGAACACGCCTCGGCGTGTGGCCAAGTGGGTGCAAGAGCTGCAAACCCAAATCGACGCGGCAGGGTTAGAGTTTCGTCTCTGGGCAGGCGGCGAAGTGCGCTTGGGTATGGGGCTTACCGACTGGCTCCATGCGTCGGGCGTTCCGACTCTGGGAGGCGGCCGCTGGGTGCTCGTCGATTACTTCGGACGGCATTGGCCTTCCTTCTGCGATCAAGGAATTGACTACCTGCTTGAACAGGGCTATCAGGTGTTGCTGGCTCATCCCGAGCGGTTGGGACTGCCCGAAAAGGAATGGACCTCGGTCATGGCCCGCCTGGCCGATCGCGGCGTCAAGTTTCAGGGCAATCTGAATTGTTTTGGAGGAGGCGAAGGTCCGATCGCCCAAGATCGCGCGCTGCGCTGGTTACAGGAAGATCGCTACTATGTCTTGGCGTCCGACACGCACGGCCCCGACAGCGTATCGGGCCGACAGCTTGGCTTGAAGACCGTACTTCACCAAATTGGCGCCGACCGCGTCCACGAATTGCTTTCGACGCGTCCCCAAGCAATCCTAGGAGCCACAGCACAACAACGCTAACCCCACCCCTCCGGCTATTTCTGATGAGGATTGTTGGTTACCTGTTTGGACGAAAGAGATAGAGTCTTGCTGCATGCCCAAGAAGACGACGGCAGCATCGTACGCTCCCTTGCCGCGAGAGTTTTACAACCGCGATCCCGTGACCGTAGCGCAGGCTCTGTTAGGGAAGTTGCTTTTGCGAGAGACCGATGAAGGCCTCGTCGGCGGGCGCATCGTGGAAACCGAGGCGTACCTGGGAGGCGAAGACCCGGCCGCGCATTCCTATCGCGGAAAAAACAACCGCAACGCGGTCATGTTTGGGCCGCCGGGATTCTTATACGTGTATTCCATTCACTCGCGTTGGTGCATGAACGCCGTAACCGAAGAAGAAGGACGGCCCACCGCCGTGCTGCTTCGGGCGTGCGAACCGCTGCTGGGAATCGAATTGATGCAGCGCCGCCGCGGAAAAGAGAAGTTAACTGAATTGACGACGGGCCCCGCCCGCTTGTGCGAGTCGCTCGCGGTCGATCGGCGTCTGAATGGCTGGGACTTAACTTTGGGAAAGGAAATCTGGATTGCGTCCGATCCCACTCTCCCTTCGGAAACGTGCGAAGTTGTGATCACCCCGCGCATTGGCGTAACTTCGGCCAAAGATGCGCTCTTGCGCTTCTGCTGCGCGGATAATCCCTTCGTCAGCGGCCCCAAGCGACTGCGAACTAAACCGCAATCGCTGTAGCGCTGTAAGGGTCGGTTTGCCACGCGAGGATAACCATGCCCGACGCTTCTCCTCCTTCCAAGCCGACCGGCAACATGGATCTCTCGGATCCGCGGGTGTTGATGGCCGCCGAGCGTACGCTGCTCGCCTGGGTCCGCACCGGCCTGGCGATGATGGGCTTTGGCTTTGTGGTGGCGCGGTTTGGATTGTTCTTACGCGAACTGGCGGTAGCTACCGGCAAAGAGATTCCCGCAGGGAGGCCGAATTCGCTATGGATCGGCGTAACCCTCGTGCTTGCGGGCGTATGGGTGCTGGTGGTTTCTGCTATTCATCACCGCCGTTACACTCGCGCGCTAACCGCCGGCCAGCAAGTGGCGCCGCCAAGCCCGCTGTTGGGCGTGGCGGTTTCGATCATGTTAGCGGTGCTGGGCTTGGCCATGGCGTGGTACTTAATCCTTATTGGCTAACTCGGCCAAGAAACGTTCGTGCGACGACGGTCGCCGACAACAGAGCCAACCGCAGGCGAGTTCACAGAAGGAAGCACAGGAAATCCGTCGCGGCGCTCCCTGGGGACATACCAATCGGGTCGTCGCCAATCGTTGGATTGGCGTACGTTCCCCCGATCCCTTGCCCTCTTCAGCGGAAAAAGGGTATGGCGGCTTCAGGTTGGCCATACCCGAGGGGGCCTTCGCACGAATCGTGATGAAGCGACGCGCCGCCCTAGCTCTTAGCGAGCGGCGCGCCGGGAACAACTACGGTTCGCGTTATTCCTTAGCGACGTTTTCTGCAAGCAGCGTTTCAATCATCGCCTGAATATCGTTGGCATTCTTCTCGCCGCTGCCGATGCGGTATAACCGCACCACGCCTTGCCGGTCGATCAGCACCACATGCGGAATGCCAGAGACTTTGTAGTAGTCGGTCAACGAGCTGTCTTTCTGAATGGCAAAGCGATGTTTTAGATTGTGATGCGCAGCGAACTTGGCAAGCATCTCTTGCTCTTGCTCGGGGGTTACTTCTTTGTCGGACCGCGTTGCCCGTTGAGCTTCTTCATCCCAGACGTACTGGTAGTAGCGCGTAAGCCCGATAATCTCTAGGCCCTTGCTAGCGTACTTTTCGTGCCATTCCCGTAAATGCGGGAAGGTAGCAATGCAGGGGCCACACCATACGGCCCAAAAATCGAGCAAGACCACCTTGCCTTTCAGGTCTTCGTCGGTCAGCGGCTCCCCATTGGCCCAAGCTTCGACCTCCAGCGGCGCCGCAGGGGCGTTGAGGGTTTTCGCCAATTCCTTGCCGCGCTCCAACGCGCCTTCCAGCGAACGCGTGAGCGAAGTTTGTGCGCGCTCGTAGCTGGCTTTCGCCTCTTCAACTTCGACTGCGTCTTGCAGTTCCTTAAGGAGCTTCACAACGCCGTCGATCTTTGCCTGCGCTTCCTCGGGTTGGTACATGGCCAGGGGCGCAATCTCGCTCATGGCCTTCGCCTGATAGAGATTCAACGCGTTCTCGTCCGCCGGATTCTCTTTCAGCTCGGCGGCCAGTTGCTCTAGGCTTGTGCGAAGCAACTTGAGTCGCTGCTCGATGATGTTCGCATAGACTTTGGCCTGCTTGACCAAGTCTTGCGCTTCTTCCGTTGTCGGCTCTAGCGAATCAATCAGCTCCTTAAACGCGTTTAATTGCTCCTCGGCCTTGTCGGCGTCGGAATTGGCGAGCGTTAAAATTTGCCGCGTTTGGAGCAGCAAATAGGTTTGCAACGCGATCGTATTATTGGGGTTTTCCTTCAGTTGCGCCGCGACCGAGGGCTCCTTCTTTTCTCCCGTGTCGTCATCCGCCTGCACAGCGCCAAAAAGGAAAAGCACAGCCACCCAAGTGAGAAAAAGCACGCGCACCATGACAAAGCTCCTGTGCTGAAGAAAAGAGGCCGCCCCATCGCGGAACCCAATCCCTGCATCGGCGACTCCCCTATTGGAACGAGTTTCTTGGCCATTGCCTAGCAGGAGAAGGAGCACTGGCGCCACAGCAGAGGCGGCCCGCCGTCGTGGCGGCGCGGAATCCGTCGCACAACAGCTTGCGGCGCTGCCGCCAACGCGGTTCGCGATAGAATAAAGCAGGGTTGTGAGCAGCCGATTCAGGAAAGCGGCGCCACGCCGGTTCTTCTTCCCTTGCAGAAACGCTGCCGCATGGCTGCTGAAAAGTCCTTGGCGATTGTGCTGCGCTTAGTCGAATTCAGTGAAACGAGCCTGGTGGTGACGCTCTTTACGCGGGAATTCGGCAAGATAGGCGCCTTGGCCAAGGGAGCTCGTCGTCCCAAGAGTGCGTTTGAGGGCGCTCTTGACTTGCTCTCCCTGTGTCGCGTAGTGTTCCTCCACAAATCGTCCGATGCGCTCGACTTGTTGACCGAGGCCAAACTTCAGCGCCGCTTTCGCGCTGCGTCGCGCGATCTGACGCGTTTGTATGCGGGCTACTACGTGGCTGAGTTGCTCGACGAGTTGACGCACTTGGGCGATCCCCATCCCGACTTGTTCGACGCCGCGGAGCAAGCGCTGGCGGAACTGGACGGCGAGGGCGATGTGGCGGCCGTCCTTTTACGTCTGGAGATGACCGCCTTGCGCATCCTGGGGCACTTGCCGTCGCTGTCGACCTGCGTAGGTTGCGACAGTCCGGTGGAGTTGGAAGGACGGGTTGCGTTTGGAATGCTCGAAGGGGGCGTGTTGTGTCCCGCCTGCCGCCCTGGCAAGCGGCAAGTGGTCAGCGTTTCGGGCAGAGTGGTCAAGACACTCCAACAATTTGCCGATGCAACGAGTGACGCTTGGCGGAGCGCGCCCCTGCCGGCAGGAGTGTGGGGTGAATTACGCGGCGTACTCAATCATTACCTGGCGAATCTTCTGGGAAAGAAACCCAAACTGCACGACTTTCTCGGATCACTCGCCAAATAAACTCCGCGGATGGGCAAGGATGTCCCGAATGCGAGAACACCGTTGGATCCTGAGGGGGCAGACTCAACGCGGTTGGCGCGACGCCGGCCGTTGTGTCGCTGCACGCGCCGACGGGTCGCTTCGGCCTAACGCCGCGTCCCTTACGCGCGCCGCGACGCGTTGGTGCGGCTGGACGCTTCTCGCCGCCGTGACCGTTGGGTGCAGTACATTCGCAGGCCCGCGCAGCTCGGATGTCTCGTACGAGGCCGCCCAACGCGAAATCAACGGCCCTAACGAAGATTGGCAATCGGGTGTGCGTCCCGCTTCGTACGAAGAAGAACAACGCCGCCAGGAACAGCTAGCCAACGAGAATCAAGGATTTCAGCTTAGCGATCTTCAACCTTCCAAGATCAACGAAAAGCTCAAGGCGCTGCGCGGCAAAGGACGCAATCCAGAAGTCGCCCGGCAGCTTTACGACGAGGGCGAGCGAATCTACCAACAGGCGATCCGCGCCAAAGGCGACGAGCGTCAGCGATTGTTCCTCCATGCCGCCGAGTATTTCGGCCATGCGGCGGAGCGCTGGCCCGGCTCAACCTTGGAGCACGACGCCTTGTTCTATGTGGGCGAATGCTACTTCTTCGCCGATCACTACGTACAGGCGAACGAGGCCTACGAAACGGTGATCGCCAAGTACCGGAACTCGCGCTATATCGACACCATCGATGTGCGCCGCTTCGCCCTCGCGCAGTACTGGCTTGAATGGGAGCGCACGAAAGGCGAAGCCTTCTACGAGATCAACATCACCGACAACAAGCGTCCCTGGCGCGACACCAAAGGGCACGCGCTCCGTTTGTACGACCGAATTCGGCTGGACGACCCCACAGGCAAGTTGGCCGACGACGCCACCATGGCCGCCGCTAACGCCTACTTCCTGGCGGGCGACTTCATCAAGGCCGACATGTTCTACAGCGATTTGCGCCGCACCTATCCCAGCAGCGAACACCAATTCATGGCGCACTTCCTGGGCATGCAGGCTAAGTTACAGTCTTACGACGGCGAAGATTACAGCGTCACGCCGCTGGAGGAAGCCGCCAAGCTGATCGAACAGATCCGTCGTCAATTCCCACAAGACTACGCCAAGCATCGCGAGGAAGTGGACCGCGCCCACGCCCAGGTGCGCAAGTTGATGGCCGAACGGCACTGGCGGATGGCCCAATACTTTGAGCGACGCTGGGAGTACGGCAGCGCCCGTTACTACTACAACCTCATCATTAAGGACTTCTCCGGCACGCCGATCGCCCAGCAAGCACAAGATCGCTTAAATGCAATCGCCGACAAACCCGACACTCCGCCGCAACATCTCCAGTTTCTGGCCGATCTTTTCAACGCCGGCCAAGACAAGTTAGATATTCCGACCAAGGCGGAGAAGATGCAGGGAACAGACAGCAGGCGGTAACGATGGAACAGCATTTACCTACGCCGCACGGCGGCTTCGGTTCTTCGTCTTACGCCTGCCGCCCCATTCCCTATTTACGGCTCTCCATCATTTGTTCCCTGCTTCTTATTATCGCGGGCTGCGCCAGCTACCAAATTGGGCCGCAGGGACTCTATCCGGGGCATATTCGCACGGTGCACGTGCCGGTGTTCGAGTCAGACAGTTACCGCCGCGGCTTAGGCGAGTTGCTAACCGAGGCCGTCGTTAAGGAGATCGAACGGCGCACGCCGTATAAGGTCGTGGGGCCTGAGTACGCCGACAGCGTGCTGCACGGGCGGATTCTGACCGAATCCAAAAATGTGCTGGCGGAGAACCGGCTAGACGAACCGCGTGAACTGGAAGTCAGCCTAAGGGTGGAAGTCACCTGGGTTGATAGCACAGGCCATTCGGTGCTCGGAAGCACCACGGCGCCCGTCGCCCCGCTGGCCGCACAGATCACGGAAACCTCAACGTTTATTCCCGAGGCGGGCCAGTCCATCTCCACCGCACATCATGAGGCAATTCGCGATCTGGCTCGGCAAATCGTCAACCACATGGAAGCCTGGTGGTAAGCGAAGTAAGGCGATTGAGCGCCGCGCTCGGACTTACGCCTTCGCGCGGCGCAGAAGCTAACCTCAAACCCTCTCTATCGCCTACTCGCGGCGCCATGTGAGCCGTTTGCAGCATCTCGCTTCGATGGTGAACCACAACCGGGGAGTCCGCCGTCCGTCGTAACGCACGGCAGGAAAACTTTACCGTGGTGTTCGACCTTAGGTCCTCACGCACGACCTGGGTTCCCCCTCGCCGCTTAACGACGAACGAAACGCTCGACGGCAACCGAATCCGTAGTGGCTAGAGAGCGTTTCTCCACACCCTAAGCAGAGACTCACCGCCGCTATCCGCTGCGACTTCCCGTCTTATGCCCAAGCCGCAAACCTCTTGCCAGCGGTAGTAGACCACCGTGGGTTAGGTGGCCGCTCAGGGTATTCGCCTGGGCCCTACACGGGCGGAGGATTTCGCTCAACAAACCCTCGTTGATGCCAGTAAGGATAGGCTGGCGTCGTGGCGCTCGCGGCGTCGAGCCGAGCTATCTGGTCAGCCGTGAGGCTCCACCCCACCGCGCCCAAGTTCTGACGCAATTGCTCCTCATTCCGCGCCCCAATGATGACGGTCGCGACGCTCGGCCGCTGGAGTAGCCAATTTATTGCGATTTGCGGCACGGTCTTGCCACACTCTTGGCTTACTTCCTCCAGTGCATCGATAACTCGATACAGATACTCATCGGGGACCGGCGGCCCCATGTCGTTTGATAGCTTGCTCTGGCGACGACTGCCTTCTGGCAACGGCTGTCCCCGACGAATCTTGCCGGTCAGTCGGCCCCAGCCCAAGGGGCTCCAGACTACAGCGCCAACCTTCTGGTCCAAGGCTAAGGGCATCAACTCCCATTCGTAGTCTCGCCCCACCAGCGAATAGTAGGCCTGATGCGCCACGTAGCGGCAGAGCCCATATTTCTCGGAAACCGCGAGCGACTTCATCAGGTGCCACCCCGAAAAATTCGAACAACCGATGTACCGAATCTTTCCAGCGCGCACCAGGTTATCGAGCGTGCTCAGCACTTCCTCGACCGGCGTTACGGCGTCAAATCCGTGCAGTTGGTAGAGATCGATGTAGTCGGTCCCTAGTCGTCGTAGGCTCCCTTCCACCGCTTGAATCAGATGGTGGCGCGATGAACCGACATCGTTCGGTCCCGGCCCTGCACGGAACGTCCCCTTAGTGGAAATCAACACCTGGTCTCGGCGGCCACGAATCGCTTGCCCCAAGATCTCCTCCGCCAGGCCCTGCGAGTAGACGTCGGCGGAATCAAACATGTTCAACCCCGCCTCGAGGCAAATATCCACCAGACGCGTGGCCTCGGCCACGTCGGTGGCGCCCCACGCTTTGAACATTTCGCCGCGGCCTCCAAACGTGCCGGTGCCCAAACTTAACACCGGCACTTTCAACCCCGAGCCTCCAAGCTGTCGGTATTCCATCATACAATGCCCTTTCGACGGTGTTATTCAGACCAGGTTGTCTTAGCAACAGTCTTCCTAAAATATCACGCTCGCTGCTGCTCTGCGACCACCGCACAGTCCACCCGCTGAGTATCAACGACCGCGACGATGCGAAACGCCACCCCACGAAACCTTTCCCGATTTCGGCAGCGCCCCTGGGTAAGATCATTCAGGCGGACTGCTGTTGATGAGTTAGCCACCGCACGCCCAAGACGCGTCTGTTGGTTGGGCGACGCCCAACCGGATCCATTACACGGCCGACCGCGACATCGAAGGACCTGGAGCCTTCATTAACAACGGCGCCAGTTTGCGGTCGAACTCTTTCTTTGCTAAGACCAACACGATAATCAGGGGAATAGCAACCAAGAACACGCGAAGCGTTCCTACAAACCAAGATTTCTGGCGCCTCAGCCGAGGCGCCTCCACCGCCCAGCCACCAAGCGGAGCAAGCAACAATGTGAGCGCGGCGGCTGTCGTGAGATTGCCAAAGTATCGCCCGATAAATACCAGGCCAAAAAGTCCCACCAGTCCCAGCCCCACCAGCATCGGCGTATGAGAATGCTCTGAAAACATCCGCAGGGCCAATGCGGTTACGATCAGCACAGCAACCCAAGGGAACGCTGCGGCGCCGCCTTGAAGGTAACCGGCCAACATGATGGCCACTCCCGCACACTGGATCGACAGCGCCAGCGCAATCGGCAAGGAAACGCCTGGTGACCGACGCCATAAGCGCAAGAGCAGGGTCCACAACACCGCCAGCAAAACACCCCAAGCCGCTAGAGTGACAATAGCCTGTCCCGTGCTCCATTCGCGGCGGACGCCGCTTAAGTACACCGAGCCGTACAAAAGAATGATTCCACTTGCCCCGCACAGACTTAAGCGCAGCCCTCCCACCAGCCACCGCGGCGAACGTGGCCATCCCGCCAGGATTTCAATTCCCAAGGCGAGCGGGCCAACGATCGTCAAGAGACGATCCAACCCATTCGCCGGCGGCCAGGCGGGGCGCACACCAAGCACGTAATAGCCCAGCGCTAACCCCAGCCCCATTCCCAGCCCACATGCCACATTGCGCCAGGCGTCTGAGCGCGCCTGACCTAGCAGCCCCACAACAATCACGCAGGCGACGGCTGAGGCGACCATCGCCTTGAAGTACAACAGCGGCTCGGGCATCCGCTACTTTCGCATGCCTTCGCAATCGATAATGACCAGAACTTCATCGCCGATCAAACCGATGTTGTTCTTGTCAAAGTCAAAATCACTGCGCCGGAGTGAAAGCTCGGTCGAGAACCCTACGCGTTTAACACCCCTGAAGTCGATTTCCTTTCCGCCCATGAGCGGAAAAGTGATCTTCTTCGTCTTGCCGCGCATGGTGAAGTCGCCCGTCACCTCGTACCCGCCTTCGATCGGCTTGACGCTTGTGCTCTTGAACTCGATGGTGGGGAACTGCTTGCTGTCAAAGTAATCGGGCTGTCGTAAGTGCTCGTCCCGTGCGGCGTTGGCGGTATCGATACTGTCAACCTGGATCGTCAATTCGAAGGTGGAGCGAGAAGGATCGTTCCGATCCAAAGCGAATTTCCCGTCGACCACATTGAACCGGCCGTGAATCCAACTGATGTCCAAATGCCGGGCCTTAAAGCTAACCGACGAATGGACAGGATCGTAGGTATAAACGTCGGCCGCTCGGCTGGGCATGGCCACGGCGCATACAATCAGTCCCAACGCCACGGGTGCTATAGCAAGAAGTCGTCGCACAAGTTGGTTCCTTATGGGTTATGGATCCGCCAATGCGTAGCGCATGGGCGTCGCAACAAGATAGCACGCTATGGTATTGCCAGGCAAAACGAGCGTAAAGCAGGTCCTATAATGAAAGCCGTCGGGGAGCGTCAGCAGAAATCTCTCCGATTGCCGCCTTGCGAGCCGAATCCCAGGAATCCACATTGCCTCTAGCGCTCCCTACGCTGGCACACACTTTGCTGGCCACTCGCATTGTCTAAACTTCAGATGGCCTTGCCGCCTTTTGAACGAGAGTTTTCCTAGTTCGCGACGGAGAGTTCGATGAACGAATCAAACCTGGAAGGAGTAACAAACCAAGTCTCCCATGGTTGCGCCACCGACACCGCTCATGACCGCGATCTACCCGAAGTCGATTTGCTCAGTCCGCTGACCATCCGGGGCGTTACCTTCCGTAACCGGATTGTTATGTCGCCCATGTGCCAATACAGCGCTCACGAAGGTTTAGCAAATGACTGGCACTTGGTGCACCTGGGAAGCCGAGCCGTGGGAGGCGTGGCCTTGGTCATGGTGGAAGCCACGGCAGTAACCCCCGAGGGGCGCATTTCGCCAGGGGACCTGGGTCTCTGGAGCGACGATCACATTGAGCCGCTGGCCCGCATCGTCCGATTTGTCCACAGCCAAGGCGCCGTCGCCGGCATTCAATTAGCACACGCCGGGCGGAAAGCCAGTTGCGACGCGCCGTGGAAAGGAGGCGCCAGCTTGAAGACGCCCGAAGAGGGAGGCTGGCCGGTAGTCGGGCCCAGTCCGATTCCTTTCTCCGAGGACGATCCCACCCCCATTCCGTTGGATCGTGAGGGAATCCATGGTATTGTGGCCGCGTTCGAAGCCGCGACAAAGCGTGCTTTGGCGGCCGGGTTCTCCGTTATCGAAATTCACTCGGCTCACGGTTATCTGCTGCACGAATTTCTCTCCCCCTTGAGCAATCACCGCGAGGATGAATATGGCGGCAGCCTGGAAAACCGGATGCGGTTGCTACTACAAGTGACCGAGCGGGTGCGCGCCGTTATGCCAGACGATCGGCCGCTATTCGTGCGTATCTCGGCCACCGACTGGGTTGAGGGCGGCTGGGACATAGACCAATCGGTCGTCCTTGCACAACGGCTCAAGGAGAAGGGAGTGGACCTGATCGACGTATCATCGGGCGGCATTGTTCCTAAGGCCCGCATTCCCGTCGCGAAAGGCTACCAAGTGCCGCTTGCTCGGCAGATTCGCGATGAAGCCCAAATTCTCACCGGAGCGGTGGGGCTCATCACCGAACCGCAACACGCCAACGAAATCATTACCGGCGGCGACGCCGATCTTGTGTTCCTAGGCCGGGAACTGCTACGAGAACCGTATTGGGCGCTCAAAGCACAGCACGAGTTAGGCGAGGAGCCAACTTGGCCGCTTCCCTACGGCTATGCTGTAAAACGGCGAGCGAAGTAATCTGCTCGTGGGATGCCCTTTCCACCGCTGTGCATCAAAGAGCGGTGGTTGACGACCGTGCCGTCGCGGCGGAAGCGAGAAAATTTCTCGGAAAGTTATAACCGCGGATGCGTCAAACGGATACTTCACCTTTATAATGAGGCGACTACCTAGAAAGACGCCGGGGACGACAGTTCACCTTCTTCCTGCATCCTTGGCCAAGTGAAGATCTTCACCGCTCTTTCGACGCCGCCACGATGAACCCAACCGATTCTGTAAATCCCTACAGCCCGACGAACGTCGTGCAAGCCGTATCGGCTGATACGCCGTCCCGCCGAATGACGGCCCTGGGTTATCTGGCGGCGAGCTTTCTGGCGGCCCTGATTGTGGCCATTGTGGCTTCGCGAGGGAGGTTAATGCACTGGCTCGCAGACTTCGATGTCGCCCTGCCCGCAGTTTCACTCGTCGCCCTAAGTCCGCTCTTGCCGGGGATTCTTGGCGTCGGTTTCCTGCTCGTCGTTGGCAAAGAGTTTGTGATGCGCAATCGGCGCACCGTTGGGATATGCAACCTTGTCGCGATCGCGTTGGGCTTCCTCGCGATGGCGGTGTACGTGCTAGGAGCCGTCTTGCCGTTGGTCTCTCTGATGGCAAATCTTCGCGGCTGAGCCGTCGCGGTTGCCTCCGGAACGACGTGCGAAAGAGGGCGTAAGCAACCCTCGAATCATACAACTCGCCACGAATCTAAGCCCCAGGGTCACGGCGGCAAGTGTTCCGCCGTGATCTTTTCTTTTTATTGCGCCTTACGGGGCGATGGATGTTTGATACCCGTTACGTTCAAAAAGTAAACCTGGGCGGTACTCTTTAGGTAAGCGATCCCGTTCGGCTTGTTCAACATCGTATTGCGTCCAACTCTCCCGGAAAGCAGACGCACGAACCTCGCGCAGGGCGTCGCCATCGCTGAAGATCATGACCCAGTCGCCGCGTTGAAAGTCGCGTTCAGGGTAGCGGTCGCGCGACTTCATCAGTCGCGATGCGCGCACTTGATAATCTCCATGAAGCGGGCGCCAGTCGTAGAATAGTACCTGCGTATAGATCAAATTCCCTTGGGCGTTGTAAACGTGGTTAAGCTCCACTAGATCAACCACATCGTAAGCGACTCCCACTTGGGGCAAAGCAGAAAGTACGGCCAACGCGAAGACAGGAACCATCACGCAATCTCAAAAAAGGAAAAACGTTACGGCGCCGGTAAGCAAACCACGCGCCAAAAATGAAAGTCAAGAGTTTAAACAATCGTTTAGATTGGCTCTACCGCGGGAAACGCCTAGTGGAAATAAAATTTCGGAAATCCGCGAGACAAACGGCCTTTCGATCAAAATTGGTGCATGCTTTGCCACTTTTTTGAGCATGTTTCCCCCGCCGAGAAAGCTACCCCCTGGGGTCAATATCTGATCCAGTCATAGGGATATAATTGGTCAATGTCCAAACGACCAAGACTACCTGAGAAACCCACTGCCACATTCTGGGGGGCCGCTAGAAGCGTTACTGGCTCAATGCATCGTGTGGATGCGTGCGGACAATCGCTACTATTTGACTGCGGTTTAGTGTTAGGCTCGAGCGCGGAAACCCACCGTCGCAACCGCGTTTTCCCCTTTCGCCCCCGCGATATTAATGCGGTCCTGCTGAGTCACGCGCACCTGGACCATTCCGGCAACTTGCCTAACTTGGTGAAGCAAGGTTTTACCGGCCCCATCTATTGCACGCCGGCCACCCGCGCCTTGGCGGGCGTCGTACTGGGTGACGCCGCCAAAATCTACGAGGAAGAAGCAGCAAGTTTCAACCGCCAACGACTGCCGGGGCAACCGCCCATCGAACCGTTTTATACAGGCCGAGAGGTGTACCGCACGCTCATCCGGATGAAGGCGGTTCCTTATGACACCCCTTTTCTCGTTGCTCCCGGACTAGAAGCCAAGTTTGTTGACGCCGGGCACTTGCTTGGATCGGCCATGATCCATCTACGCATTGCTGATCCAGAAGGCGAGCGGCGAATCACCTTTACCGGCGATTTGGGCCGGCCAGGACTGCCGATCCTCCGAGCGCCCGAGGCCATTCCGCCTGCCGACCTCATCCTGTGCGAAAGCACCTACGGCGGCCGAACCCATGAAGCGGTGGAAGAAGCCGTTGAGCGTCTGGGCGAAGTCGTCCAGCGCACCTTTCAGCGAGGCGGAAAGCTGCTGATTCCAGCGTTCAGCGTCGGTCGTACGCAGACGATCGTCTATTTCCTCCATCAATTACTTAGCGCCGGCCGCCTGCCCGAAACGCCTATCTATGTTGACAGTCCCATGGCGGTGCGGGCCACAGAGGTGTTCCACGCACATCCCGAGTGCTTTGATCAATCAACGCTGCAGTTGCTGTCCCAATACCCGAACCTATTTGGCGAACATCGGGTTACGTACATCGAAAAAGTTCATGAGAGCGTGGCCCTCAACCGGGCGCCGGGGCCGTGCGTGATTATCTCCTCAAGCGGAATGTGTGAAGCAGGGCGGGTCCTTTATCACCTCCAGCGCGTCGTCGAAGACCCGCGAAGCTCAATCCTCCTCACGGGATATCAAGCGGAAGGCACTCTTGGGCGGTTGCTTGCCGAACGTCGCCCCGAGGTGCGCATCCTCGGGAGATCCTACCAAGTGCGGGCGGAAGTTGTGACGCTAGGCGGCTTCTCCGGCCACGCCGATCATCCAGGCTTGCTGGAGCGACTTCGGCCGGCATCGAGCAACGCCAAGATTCGCCTCGTTCATGGAGAGATTGCTGGCGCCATGGCCTTGGCCGAAGATTTACGCGCGGCCGGCTTTGCCGATGTGGCGGTCCCCGAGCCGGGCGAAAGCGTCACGATCTAAACGATTTCCAATGGCCGATTATTCTCCGAAAGGCCTTGCCGTGGCTTCACCGGTTCCGGTTCGCCGAGGCGCCCAAGCCCTTCGCCATGTGCTAAATAAGCAAACCTATGACCTGCGGGAGTTAGACGAAGCCGAGTTCCGCTCGTGGCTGATTCACCGTGTGGAGTCTTGGAGCCGCGATCCGGTCTTCGCCCAACGCGTGCGAATTCGCGACCTGCGGCAGGCCTGGCCCGAGCTTCGTATCTTGGAGCGTGAGCGCCGGCGGTTGGCTGCGGCCGACGCCGATTCGGCCGCGTTCGCCCGCCTGAGTTGGCTAGAGCAGAAGTTAATCGATACCGAACGAGCGATCACGGGGCTGACAAACGCCTTGCAGCAATCTGCTCCTGAACGGCGACCGGCGCTCCAGCACAAGCTAGCCACGTTCCGCGCCCAGCAGCAAGCGCTGAAGCGAGAACATCGTGAGCTAATCCGAACGAGCAAGGAACGGCAGGCCCTTGTGCGCATCGAGCAAAAGCTACGGCGCCTTCGCAAGACTAGCGGCTTGGAGCAGGAAGAAACACAACTTGCGACGCTCCTACGGGAACGCGGCCAACGGAGCGGGCGCGCGGGCCAGTCGTTTGAGCAATTAGCTTTGGCGATCACCGAGCAGCACATCATCCCCGACTGGTTGTCTGACAATCGAGGACCTCATTCTCAGGAGGTGTGGGTGCTACAAGGCGTGACACTCGGCGCCGCCCGATTAGAGTTGGATCAACTGGTCGTGCGCGTACCATGTGATAACGGCCAACCTGTCGAAGTGCTAGCTTTGGTGGAGGTAAAGCGCAACATCAACGATCTGGCCCACGGCTTCCATCTGCGGCAGGAAAACCTTGCTTGGCTTACGGGTGAAACGGCGGGCTATGACCCTGCAGATTACCAGACACGGCGGTTTCGCTCGGGGCGCTTCGACGGCAAGGCCGTCCACAACCACGAAGGCCAAGCGTTGGTGTTCACCCCACACTCGTTCCGCCGGTTCAAGCGCGATCCTCAAAGCGGACTATTCCTCGACCGCCTCTACTTCATCACCCGCAATGGTCCTGTCTGGGGCGTTTCGAGCGCGGCTTTGGAACGGATTTCCTATCGCATTGCCACCGATGAAGCTTGGGCGCCCGAGAATCCAAACTATTTGCGGAAGTTGCAACGCTGGCGCCGCTCGCTCACGCAGCCGCGTGAAACGCCCGACGTGTTTCGCGCTTATCTGGCGGCACATCGCAGCCGCCAGATTCTCTTGATCGACGAAGACAAAACCGTATTGTCTTAAGGGCACCTTGCTCACGGACAGAATCACCTTCGGCGCATAACCGCCGGAGCGTGTCGTTCCGCTCACGGTCCGCAGTGCGTCCCCAGCAAGCCGCACGCCGCGAATTGCGAAACGGCGCGCCATAATCAAAGCAGGCGCCGCCCCCCCGACCTTTGCCAGTTCATTGGGCAGGTTCGCCGGATCATTCGGGCGGCTACGGAGCTTGAAGCAGTTTCCGCATCCCAGTCATCAGCACGGCTTCACATTCCGGGGCAACGCGGGACGCACGAGGAGACGTTTCGTAGCCGCCTTCTCCGTAAGCGGCGGCCGTACCAATGTAACCGGGGCCGTAATCACCATAGGCGGCCATCATCACATGCAGATCGGGCCGCATGGCCTTCGCAGCCAACTGATACTCCACAAACAATTCGCCCGGCATGTGCAGCACTCGCACATCGCCTACGCTCAGGCAAGCCAAGTCCATGAGATGACCGTTTTTACGACGCAATACCCAGGCCAGATCGTCGGCGGCGTCAAAAAACTGCCGAGGAGCGGTCTGCGCCAGATCAGCCCGCAGTTTCGCTTCGTCCAAGTACGGCGCTACTGGTAATGCAACACCTTCGGTTTCCCAACCGATATCGGCGGCTGTTATGGAAAACTTCTGCGTTGCGTCCAGGGCCCGCGCCATACCGTCGGCCAACCGTGTCGCCAGAACCATGCGGTTCTCTGGCGAACCATCGTTGTATTTGCCTGCGCCGATGTTACCGCCGGCGCCGTTAAAGTGCACGTGCAGGACGTCGGGAACCGACTGGCCGCGCATGAAACGGGCGATTCCCGGAAAGTCCGGGCTAGGCACGCCGGTGCGATAGTAGCTTTGAGGATGACAAGCGTAATAACTCAGCGCCGCCAATAACCGTTCGCCATTCCAAAACGTCAACAACGACAACTCAGGGTCGATCACCCCTTCCGGCTCGGCCCGTAACGCCGGGTTACGAGTGGCGGTGTAGCGCGTGGCGCGCACGCGTCCATCGGGCCCCTTAATGCGGCGATTAGACGCCACTTGGCTCACCTCGGCCGCGCCAAAACCGGCGTGGGTTACGGGTTGCGCTTGGGCAATGGAGGCACGAACCGCTGCGTCCAAGCGCTTGAGCGTCTCGCGTGCGAAAGCGCCATGATGACGCCCCAGCTCCTTAGCGCCGGCCGCCAGCAGCAGTCGCTCCGCCGTGAAGTCGCACGCTGGGGCGTCATGCTGGTGCAGCGTGTGAACGGCGACCCGCTTCGGTGTTGTGTCGGCGGCCTGGGCTAGAGTTTGGCGGAAGGCGTCATGGCCTTCGTTGCCAATGCCAATCCAATCAACGGCACAGAGCACAATCGGCTCGCCGGCCCCTAGCAGCACAATTCCCCGGCAGCGCAGCCCCATTTCATCGACACGTCGCACCGGATCATAGGCCATCATCGAGCCCACAGGGGGCGTCGCGTCGATATCAAACGTAGCCAACCGCAACGACGCTACCTCTTCGGCAGCGCTGGGCAACGCCGTAAGCAGAAGCGTCAGCCCAACAGCAAGCCAGGCCGCCCCTTTACGATGGGCGACGATCCGACGACCCAGGTTGTTCATGGCAAAATCCTCAAAGGGGCAATGGGGAATCACGCGCCGCACGTCAGCAATGCGCCGCGGCGGCTTATTCGGCGGGAGACGGCGCCGCCGCTTCGACGCGCAAGACGCGCCGCCCGTGGTGCGTGCGGCCATGCATATCAACCGTGCGCACTTCGATCAGGTGAGCCCCCAGCGAAAGCTCTCCGGGCAAGGTCCCTTTCCAAATGTGCGTCGACGGTTTGGGCGCTGGCAAATCGATCCACGGATTATCGGGTAGCGCCCGGTCGCGCTCATACGCCGCCCGGTAGGCGGGATCCACAACGCGAACCTTGGTCATCGGCATCCAGGTCCCATTGCGTCCTACGCGCATTTCGACCTTGGACTTTTCTGATCCATTGAAGACGTTCACCAGCACCTCGGTCGATCCGGTTTGGCCGACGGGCACTGCTTCGGGAGCGTGAATCTGCATCTGGTAGCTCTTGGGCCGTCCTGCCGCCTTGAAATCGAGCGTATACTTCGTCCCGTCGAAGGTGATGATCGAATACCCATTGGGCGCGCCGTCCGCCATGGTGGCGTGGGGAATGCCACGTTCGTCGGGCGTTCCGCGCCACCAGCTTCCGCACACGGTAACATTAATGATGTGGTGATGCGGCTCAGGCCCGCGCCAGCCATCGGCATGTGTGATAAAGCGGTGTTCGTGATGGTGCGTGTGCCCGGCAATGGAAAGGCAAAATGGCCGTTGCTCGATTAGCCGGTACAATTCGTGCCGGTCATGCACATCCACCAAGGGAATGTGCATCATCAGGACCACCAGTTGATCGTGAGGAATGCCGGCCAGATCGTTACGGATGAACTCCATCTGCTTCTCGCCCAAACCGCCGCGATACCGCCCCCTTCCGTTGGAGTCCTCCACAAGCCACTCAATGTCGTCCAGCACAAGGAAGTGCACAGGCCCGTAGTCGAACGAGTAATACGACGGCCCAAACACCCGTTCAAAGGTTTCATCGCTGTGGCGGTCGTGGCGTGCGTCGTAGTTGATGTCGTGGTTGCCGATGACGTTGTACCACGGAATGCCCAGCATCGCGATCGTGCGAGCCTGCGACTCAAACAGCGACAGATCATCAAACACAATATCGCCCAACGTAACCCCGAACGCTGCATCCGTACCAATCAACTCGGCAATTATGTCGTGGGCAATGTAGTCAATCTCCTGCTGGTTGCGCGGCTGCGGATCGCCGAAGAGAATTGCCCGGAACGTATCGGGCTCATCTTGCGGATAGAGTGGGAAATCAACGGATTCGGGCAACGGTCCGGTCGGCGCCACGCCCGCATACTTCAAGTCGGGCGACCCATGCGGCTTGTGAAGGTAATAGAACCTTGGCAACTGGTTTTCATCGATCGGCGTCCGCCAGCCGCGCGGCTTGAGTACAAAGATCGCCGTGTCGTCATCGACGGGCAGGCGGTAACGGCCGTTTTCGTCCGTCGAGACAATTTCGCGGCCATTGGAAACGCGCACCCGAGGCAAGGGCTTGTCGCCCTCATCCCATCGGCCATTGCCGTTAACGTCGTGGAACACAATGCCCGTAGCGACCTCAGGGCCGGCGTCGCCAATGGCAAAGCGGCCCGCCACCAGGACTCCCAAGAACAAGGCCGCTAAGGGGCCAAACACGGTCAAGATTTGTTGTCTCGATGGTTTCATTTTTGCGGTCACAAGGTAGGAGGGTTGTGGCAGGAACCGCAACATACTCGCCGCGCGCCCTCGCGTCTACACGACGACAAGGGGAAACCGGCCAGCGACCGGATCGACGCTAACCGTCCTTGACTCTGTAGTATAGTCCAGGGTGTAGAATACGGGCGGAGATTGCCCATGACTACCTTGACCATTGGCCAAGTCGCCCGCCAGGCGGGAATCGGAGTTGAAACCATCCGCTTCTACGAGCGAGAGGGCCTGCTCGAACCGCCAAGGCGACGCCCTTCGGGCTATCGCGAATATCCGCCCGAAGCAATTGCTCGTCTTCGATTTATCAAGCAAGCGCAGCGGCTCGGCTTTACGTTGCGAGAAATCAAGGAATTGCTGGCGTTGCGACTCGACCCCACAGCCACGCGTTCCGACGTACGTAAGCAAGCTCAAGCCAAGACTGCCGACATTGAGCAGCGAATCCAGGAGCTGCAACGCATGAAGCAAGCGCTGATGGCGCTTATCGAAGCCTGCAACGGCCGTGGCTCGCTCGAAGGTTGCCCCATATTGGCCGCACTGGAGGAGCCATGCCCGCACCACGAGCGCGCGCAATCAACCAAGCATCGCAACTAAAGCAGAAAGCTCTCAAAACATGCCTCACGACCACCACCCCCACGATCCAGTTCCGTCGTCTCCCGCTCGCTCATCTACGCCCGTAATCGATCCGGTTTGCGGAATGATGGTCGATCCGCAAAGTGCTGCAAATTCGTTCGATTATCAAGGGACCACGTACTACTTTTGCTGTGCGCACTGCCTGGCGAAGTTTCAAGCTAGCCCCGAGCAATATCTGAGCAAGTCGGCGCCGGCGGCTACCCTTCCGTTGCTCCAGATCGGCATTGGCGAAGGGCCCAAGGCTCAGCCAGAGCAAGCCAAAGCGCATTCCTGCTGCCATGGCGGTACGTCGGCCGAGTTAGCCGGTCACGCGTCGCACGCCCCATGCCATCACAATCACGGCGCGGCGCCGGTCAAGCCTTCTGCGGCGGCAAAGTATTACTGCCCGATGTGCCCCGGCGCCGAATCGGATCAGCCTGGCGATTGTCCCAAGTGCGGAATGGCGCTGGAGCGCAATCCAGCGTGGACACCGACCACCACGATTTACACCTGCCCGATGCACCCTCAGGTGCAGCAGGATCATCCCGGCGACTGTCCCATTTGCGGCATGCCGCTGGAGCCAACAATCGTCACCGCAGGCGTCGATGCAGAGGAAGACGCGGAACTGCGCGATATGACGCGGCGTCTCTGGATCGGTGGGGCGCTCACGTTTCCCGTGTTCGTCCTGGCCATGGCGCACCTGGTTCCGGGGTTAGCCGAACAGTCGTGGGTGGATAGCCATGCTTCGCGATGGCTGCAATTCGTGCTCACCACGCCGGTCGTGGTGTGGGCTGGCTGGCCGTTCTTCCGTCGCGGCTGGCGTTCGCTGAAGACAGGGTATTGGAACATGTTCACGTTGATCGCCCTGGGCGTCGGCGCGGCGTACCTCTATAGCGCCGTGGCGATGCTCTTGCCTGGACTGTTCCCCCACACCATGCAACATGACGGCAAAGTGGGAATTTACTTCGAAGCCGCGGCGGTCATCATCGTGCTGGTGTTGCTGGGACAAGTGTTGGAACTGCGCGCCCGCAGTCGAACGGGAAGCGCCATCAAGGCGCTGCTCAACCTCGCTCCCCCCACGGCGCGAAAAGTGGAGGACGGGGGCGATCGGGAGATTCCACTTGATCAGGTCCAAGTGGGCGATCTGCTGCGTGTTGTCCCCGGCGATAAGGTCCCAGTTGACGGCGTGGTGGTGGAAGGCCGCTCGTACGTTGAAGAATCGATGATCACCGGCGAGCCGCTCCCTGTGGAAAAGACCGTTGGCGACCCCGTTACCGGCGGAACGGTCAACGGCGCTGGCAGCTTCATCATGCGCGCCGAGCGCGTAGGCCGCGACACGTTACTCGGACAAATTGTGAGCATGGTCGCCGAAGCGCAGCGCAGCCGCGCGCCGATCCAAGGCCTGGCTGACAAAGTCGCAAGCATCTTCGTGCCAGCGGTCCTCGTGGTGTCGGTGCTTACGTTCATTCTGTGGATGTGGCTTGGTCCAGAGCCCAAGCTGGCGTATGCGCTAGTCAATGCCGTCGCGGTGTTGATTATCGCGTGCCCTTGCGCGCTGGGACTAGCAACACCTATGTCGATCATGGTCGGCGTAGGACGCGGCGCGCAGGAAGGCGTGCTGGTCAAGAACGCCGAAGCGCTGGAGCGGTTGGAGAAAGTCACCACGTTGGTCGTTGATAAGACCGGCACCCTCACCGAAGGCAAACCTCAGTTGATGGACGTGCTACCCAGCAATGGTTTCGACGCCCGCGAACTCTTGTGCCTGGCCGCCTCGCTGGAGCAAAGCAGCGAGCATCCCCTGGCTGCGGCCATTGTCCGCGGAGCGCAAGATCAGGGCGTCTCGCTTTCCGCCGCCACCGAGTTTCATTCGGTCACAGGCGGCGGCGTGGTAGGCATGGTGGATGGCCGACGGGTTGTTGTGGGTAAGCCTGGCTTGTTGCGTGACGAAAACGTCGCCGACTTAACGGCGTTGGAAGCCCTGGCGGCGAACCTGCAAGAGGAAGGCAAAACCGCCATGTTTGTGGCCGTCGATGGCCAACCGGCCGGCGTTCTGGCCGTCGCCGACCCAATCAAGGCGACCACTCCGCAGGCCGTGCGAGAGCTGCATGCGCTAGGGCTGTCGCTGGTAATGCTCACAGGCGACAATCGCCGCACCGCGGCCGCGGTAGCGAAGACGCTTGGCATTGACGCGGTCGAGGCCGAAGTCGAACCGGCCGGCAAGGTCGCCCACATCAAGAAGCTTCGCGCCCGCGGCGAACGCGTGGCGATGGCCGGCGACGGGGTAAACGACGCTCCCGCCCTAAGCGAGGCGGATGTAGGAATTGCCATGGGCACGGGAACCGATGTGGCGATGCAAAGCGCCGGCATCACCTTGGTCAAGGGCGACTTGCGCGGCATCGCCAAGGCGATTCGCTTAAGCCGCGCGACTTTGCGGAACATTCGTCAGAACTTGTTCTTCGCCTTTGTGTACAACGCGCTGGGCATTCCCATTGCCGCGGGCGTGTTGTATCCGTTCTTCGGACTGCTCCTCAGTCCAATTATCGCAGGCGCCGCCATGAGCCTCAGCTCAGTTTCGGTAATCGGCAATGCGCTGCGGCTGCGCTCGGTGAAGCTCTAAGAGAACGTGGACAAGGCGTGGGGGCGGGAATTACACAGGCTGCAACGATGGGTTATCTTGGTTGCAGCCTGCCGCCGCTCCGAGCCTTACCTCTTGGTAATGCGAGCGGCGCGGAGTCCCCCACTATCAGTCCCTTCTGTTGGGAGAACGGCTCTATGAACTGGCTTACCTCGACCACTCGGCGCGATTTCTTACAGCGCACCGCCGCTGCGACAGCCGCGGCGTCAATCGCCACGGTTTGGCCTGGCCGCAGCCTTGGCGACCAAGCGAACGTCAGCCCCAATGAAAAAATCGGGCTAGGAGTTATCGGCATTGGTCCGCGCTGTACCTACGACCTGAAGGCCATGCTTCAATTCCCCGACGTACGGTGCCTGGCCATTGCTGAAGTGCAAGCCAAGCGACGTGAAGCCGGCAAAGCGCTCGTCGATGAGCATTACGGCAACCGCGACTGCTTGGTAATGCGGGACTTCCGGGAATTGCTCGATCGCAAAGACATCGACGCAGTCTTGATCGCCACAGGCGACCGTTGGCACGCCGCGGCCTCGATCCTAGCCGCCGAAGCAGGCAAAGACGTCTACAGTGAAAAGCCCTGCGGAATCACCATTGCCGACTGCCAAACACTTGCCAATACGATGCACAGCAAGCAGCGGGTGTTCCAGGCGGGCACACAACGCCGAAGCGTGCCAAATTTCCAGAAGGCGGTCGAATTGGCGCATCAAGGGAAACTCGGCAAGCTCCACACGCTTCACGCTTCGGTGTACATGCCGGTGCTAGACAACACATGGCTGCCCGCGCAACCCACTCCGCCGCGCGATGTCGTCGATTGGAACCTATGGCTTGGACCGGCGCCGTGGCGCCCCTTCAACCAGAAATACGTCGACGGCGGTTGGCGCGGTCAGTGGGATTTCGACTCGGGCGCACGTCTGCTTGACTGGGGAGCGCACACGGTCGATCTGTGCCAATGGGCCAACCAGGCCGACGATACGATGCCTATTGAATATGAACCGTCCAACAAGAACATCGTGTGCCGCTACGCCAACGGTGTAAAACTTCAGATCGACTTTTTGGAGCAGCCCTTCGGTGACCGTTCGCCCCACTACATCACGCGGCTGGGAACATGCCCGGTGCGGTTTGTGGGCGACGAAGGCTGGGTCGAGACAGGCGACAGCGGCGAAATTGTCGTCCACCCTGAATCACTTAAAAAGGAATTGCCGCAGCGCGAGAAGCGGATTGTGGGACTTGACGTGACCGCCCATGCGAGGAACTTCTTTGACTGCATGCGAACGCGCAGCGCCACGGCGGCGAATCCGGACGTTATGCGGCGGTCACACATCGCGTGCCATGCAGCAGCCATCGCCTGGATTCTCCAGCGCAAGCTGAAGTTCGACCCCGTCAAAGAAGAATTCGTCGGCGACGAGGAGGCCAACCGACTCCGCGTTCGAGCGGCGCGCGATTGGGCGTAAGTCCATCAAGGGCCTGGGGCAGGGCCAAAACATCTGGCTTAGAAGTGAAGGCAAACGAAGGAGTCAGGCAATGGCAGTCTGACTCCCTTTCCTGAAGAAACCCAACACCGAGGATGATGCCCCCACACGCTCGCTATCTGACCGCCTTATTGGTTCTGGGAAGCGCAACCGCCTTGGCCGCCGAGGCGCCGCCGGCGCAGGTTCCCGGCGTCGTTATTGACCATGTGCCCGCCGCCAGTGGACTCTATGTTGGCTCTCCCAGCCTGGCGGTGCTCCCCAATGGAGACTACGTCGCCTCGCATGACTACTTTGGCCCGAAGTCCAACGAGTTCCAAAGCGCCCGTACGGCAATCTTTGGTTCAAACGACCGGGGCGAAACCTGGCGAAAGCTGTCGGAGATCCAAGGGGCGTTCTGGTCGAGCCTGTTTGTGCATCGAGGGGCGCTCTATCTACTAGGGACGGATCGGCACCACGGCAATATCGTCATTCGCCGCTCCACCGACGGCGGCGTCACCTGGACCACCCCCAAAGATGGCGCTACCGGCGTGTTGCGTGACAACGGCGAGTATCACTGCGCTCCGATGCCGGTGCTGGAGCATAATGGCCGGCTGTGGCGCGCGTTTGAATGGCGCAACCCGCCAATTGCATGGGGCATCAACTACCGGTCAGGCATGTTGTCGGCGTCCGTCGACGCCGACCTGCTCCGGTCCGAAAGCTGGACGAATAGCAACTTCCTTCCTAGCGACCGCTCGTGGAACGGGGGCGACATGGGCGCATGGCTCGAGGGGAACGCTGTCGTAGCGCCCGACGGCCAACTGGTGAACGTCCTTCGCGTGCAAACTCGCTCGCCCGACGAAAAAGCCGCCATCGTGCGTATTTCGGCCGACGGTAAGACGGCCACGTTCGATCCTCAGCGCGACTTTATTGACTTTCCCGGCGGAGCCAAGAAGTTCACCATCCGGTTCGATCCGCAAACGAAGCTGTATTGGTCGCTGGCGAGCATTGTGCATCCACGGCATCGGGCCAATAACCCTGGCGGTATCCGCAACGCCTTGGCTCTGACGTGTTCACCCGATCTTCGCCAGTGGACAGTGCGTTGCCTACTGCTGTATCACCCCGACACGCGCAAGCATGGGTTCCAGTATGTCGATTGGCTGTTTGACGGCGACGACTTGATCGCCGCCTGCCGCACCGCATATGACGACGGCCAGGGAGGCGCCCACAACAACCATGACGCCAATTATTTGACGTTCCATCGGTTTACCGACTTTCGCTCGAAGACGATGGCCGATGCAACGCCGCTCACCGAATTGCCCCAGGTCACGGCCCAAAGTCGTGATTTCACCGTGACCGGCCACGGCTGGGCGCTGGCCACCTTGGACAATGAGCAGCGTGCGTTCGGGAATCGCGCGTACGTGTGGAAAAACGTACCGCAACCCTTCGCGGGTTGGCGGATCACGCAAACGCACGGCGGCGAACCGGCCACACTCCGCGTAAACGTCCTGCGCGACACAACGCTGTATGTGACGACAACGCCCGCCCAGGCCCCCGTCGCTCTGCCCGGCTGGAAAGCGGAGCCATCGCCCGGCTTCCATTACACCGATGGCGGCAAAACGCCCATGACCATCTACTCGCGCCCGGCAAGAGCAGGGGAAGAGATCGAGATTCCCCAAGGAAATTGGACAGGCACATTAGTGCTGTTGCCGCCGTGACGCCCATTGCGGCTACTCGTCAATGCTGGCGAGCAACGCTCTTGCAAGGTCTGTTGCAGAAGCCGGCGGGCAACGCGCCGCCCGCTCTGGTTTTTTCTTGTAAAATGCGTAAGACATGCGCCGCGTAGGTGGCGCATCGTGCGCGAGTCTTGTGTAAGAGTCGCCAGGAAGCCCTTGCGCGTTCTGGCCAGCTCTAAGAATTATCTTCGACGAATCAACCATTCCGTGAAGCAACCTTACATCTCGATACTTACCGCGTTTCTCCTCGCCTGGGGCGCCGCCGCGAGAACCGATGCAGCGCCCAAAGTGGGCGACGTTGTTTTCTCGGCCACGTTTGACGATGCTGACGCACTGGCAACCTGGGAAGGCTCCGGCAATCCCGCCATACGGCTAGAGCCGCGAGACGGGGGAACATTCTGCGTGCGTGTGGATCGCCCCATGTCCGCCGGCGCCGGATCGACTGGGGTGCGCATGCGTCTTCCCGTGGAAAACCTTCGTGGCGCCCGTGTGCGCGTCGAAGCGCTGGTCAAGGCTGAAAACGTAGCGCGTCCGCCGCAGCCATGGAACGGCGTTGAGTGCATGTTGCACACCGTTGCTCCGGCGGGCCAGCGCTGGAGCCAACAAAATGACGTTTTCGGTACGTTCGACTGGAAGCCGGTTGGGTTTACTACCGAAGTTCCCGCCGACGCCACGGAAGCGTGGCTCGTCTTGGGACTGGAGGCAACCACGGGCCGCGCCTGGTTTGACAACGTGAAAATCACGGTGCTCGGCCTGCGACGTTCGGTCCCAGCGGAGAAGCCTCAAGGTCCAATCTACAAGGGGCACAACCGGCCACGGCTACGCGGGGCGATGATCGGGACGCGGGTGGATGAGGAAGACCTCCGAGTGCTGGCCGGCCAATGGGGCGCGAACCACATTCGCTGGCAGCTTCTCTGGGGCGGGTTCCCTCATAGTCCGGCCGACACGGCCAGTGTGGAAGAATACCGGCGCTGGCTCGATACCGAACTGGCGCGGCTGGACCGGCTCTTGCCTGTGTGCCAAGAGCTGGGCGTGCTAGTGCTCATCGACTTACACACGCCGCCCGGTGGAAGGAACGAGGCGAAGGAATGCCGCATGTTCCATGATCCCCAATTCCAGCAAGCGTTCCTCGATGTGTGGCGAACAATCGCCCGACGCTATCAAGGGAACGATGTCATCTGGGGTTATGACCTGGTGAACGAGCCGGTCGAGGGGATTGTGCCTGAAGGCTTGCTCGATTGGCGTACGTTGGCCGAGAAAACCGCCCGCATGATTCGGGAATTGGGGGACAACCACGCCATCATCGTTGAACCGGCTCCGTGGGGTGGGCCGGAAGCGTTGGAATGGTTTCAGCCGCTAGACGTTCCCGGTATCGTGTACAGCGTCCACATGTATCAGCCACACGCGTTCACCCACCAGGGCGTTCACAACGACCGTGTAGGAATCTCTTATCCCGGCGAGATCGACGGGCAATATTGGGACCGCGACGCCTTACGGCGCGCGCTGCAGCCGGCCATCGATTATCAGCGTGATTACGGCGTACACATCTACATCGGCGAATTCAGCGCTATCCGCTGGGCTCCCGGCGACAGTGCGTACAACTACCTGCGCGACTGCATCAGCCTCTTTGAGGAGCAAGGATGGGATTGGGCGTATCACGCATTCCGCGAGTGGGAGGGCTGGAGCGTTGAACACGGCTCCGACCGCAACGACCGCTCGCGCAGCCCGAGGCCTACCTCACGCGAGCAACTCTTACGCTCTTGGTTCGCCAAGAATCGCAAAACCGACAACCCAATGTAGGCCGTTCCTAGGCTCCGCAATGCGGCGCTGAAGTTCTTCCAGACCACCGAGCAACCACACTTGGCCAAAAGGAAGGAAATCGCCTTTCAAAATTTTCCAGCCGGTGGTCGAAGTGGCAGGCGCCATGCTGGATTCCTGAGGCATCGCACCCAATCACCGGGTTAGGGCCCCCACAATCGACTAAGCCGATTGCTGAGCAGGTGGCATCCGTTCACGGTCAGACTGGGCGCGAAGCAGCCATGCCACTCCAACAGAAGCTCAACAGCACTCAATCTGTAAGAGAGCCTCCGATTGCTGTTGTCCCCTGAATAATGCGAACTTGCGTCTGGGCCGAAAACCGCAGGCCCATTTCCTTTGCTCTTCATGTGGCATGTTTTGCCACTTTGGCGCACTTTTTTCTCTATCTGTCGGGAGATAGCGACAAATTCCGGTAACACATTAGAAGGAGTTCCACAGGGGAATCTCCGCGCTTACCAAGCCTGGAAAGGCGCCACTTGTTAGATAAGGACTAGCCTTATGCCATCCTGGATGAAGACCCTGGCATTGGGAGCTACCGTCGCCGTAGGGATGTTCACTTTCGGTTCGACGGCTGAAGCAAGCCCCTACCATCGGCACTTCCATGTGCGGCCCTATGCCGCCTACCGGCCGCACTTCCACGTTAGCCCGTATGTGCATCGACCGTACGCAAGCGGCTACCACGGCGGTTTCCATGTACGGCCCTACGCACCGTATCGCCCTCACGTGCACCTGAATCCGTATTTGCACCGGCCCTATTATCACTACCGCTGGTAGTGCGAGCTGGACGCGTCCGATGCAATTGTGAAGGCGAGCAGAAATCGAGTGGCCAGCGAAGGAGCAACCGACTCCCTCGCTGGCCAGTTCCTTACGTCCGATACGGTGGCCTCCCTACCTAGCGCCTCAGCAAGGGGCGACACCAAGAGAGATTCGCCTAACGGCTTCCCGATGATCTCTTGGAATGCCCTAGCTGCCCGCCATAAAGCGTTATCGACCGCCTAATGCACGAATCGGCGGCATACCAGCGTGTATGCGCCTGTTCGGCGGGCGTGCGCTCGCGGCAGGAACAAGGTTGTTGCTCCAAGTACCTTTATGCGAACCGCTCTGAATCAAGAGCAAGTTAGCATGGCGATGAAGCTAATCGAATTTTTCCACAACGATGTCAAACACGTTGTCGTTTGAGTCTTTCACGGTGTACGTCAAGCCGGAGGTATCGAACGCTGCGTAGCGCGGATGCGCCAAGGGCTTCGGCGGCTGAGCCCCCGGCAAGACCTCGCCATTAGCATCCAAGGGAAGCGGCGCAGACGGCGGTACGAACAACACGCGATAGTCGCCCGGCGGCGCCTTCAAGGTATAGGAGCCATCGTCCTGCGTGTAGGCGTCGAAACTTCCCTGCGCAGACTCAAACACAACATGTCCGCCGGCAGGCAACGGTTGACCGTCCGGATATTGAACGGTTCCTGTCACGCTGCGCATGCCGTCGGCTCCGCAACCGACAATGGCGCCCAGGACTACCGCAATGACTACGTAAGAGACGAAAGTTAAACCCAACTTCCAAAACTTCATGCGAACTACTTTCTCAACGTAGATATTCTTATCCGGAAGCAAGCCCCCTTGGCGTGCTTCCCCCGAGCCGCTGCGGTTCCTCGGAGGCTTACGGGAACTCAAATGCGACGCCATCTTGACGGTTGGCGATGTACCCCAGGACGATCTGAGACGCCGTGCTCGAAACAGCGCGCACGCTTCCGTCGCACAACACAAACTGCACCACGCCGGGGTGATAACTTCCAAAACTGGCGCCGCACGCCGAATCGCGCGTGCTGGACGTGACGCCGCAATCTTCATGCGGATTCGTGATCAGGCCAAAGCCGGGCCCCGCAGTACGAATGGACCAACCGCGTGAATGGTAATCGGCTCCGCTATAGGCGCCCTTACCCCGGTAGGCAGGACCGTCCAACTGAGCCGCAGCTTTCTTACCAATGTGCGAAGTGGGAACGTGTTTCTCACCGGCCAGGAAGGTGTTGCTAGTCCCATCGGTAATAGTCGCCAGCGCACTCCCGCGGAAGCTCATCGTTCTACTGGCCGTGTCGATCCTGACAGTGTTGTTCTCCGGAATAACAAAAGCGCCATTCGCGCCTTCGCTGTTTTTCAGCCCATAGGCCAAGATGCCCGAGGAGCTACCGCCTACACGTGCAACGCTGTCTCCGCCGCAACCCGCGTAGTCCGCGGTCGCCCCGCCGCCCGTACCGGTGTCGTCGCTCGTAATGCCATTGGAGGTGCTGCGACGGGAAGGGCAGAAATACGCATCAATCGGCGTAAATCGGCCAGGATTGTTGGGCTGCGCGCCATTATTCATCTCCACCGACATATCGAACAACTCGTAAAGTTGTTGTTGCTCCATAAAGGGAAGAATATGGATCAACCAGGTCGCATACGAGTCGGAATTGTCGGTAGGATCCACCACCGTCGCCGGAGGCAAGAACCGGTACGTATCGTGAAAGTTCTGAACACCAAGACCAATCTGCTTCAAATTGTTCGAGCATTGAATGCGCCGGGCTGCTTCGCGAGCCGCTTGCACCGCAGGCAGCAGCAGCGCCACCAGGATGCCGATAATCGCGATCACCACAAGCAGTTCCACTAACGTAAAGCCGCGCCGACGCCGCGACGTCATCGAATGATTCATAACTCTCCAACGGTTGATGAAAATAAGAAATAAATAAGGCAGGAAGCTAAAGG
>CAYWIS010000020.1:38959-49300 GCA_964458385.1 uncultured Pirellulaceae bacterium | reverse complement strand
AGGCGGCCGGTGAGGTACCCCGCGAGCCTCACGCGATACGCGACCGTTATGGTCGAAACAGCTTTGGCCAGCGAGCGCTGTTAGCCCGGCGGTTGGTCGAGGCGGGCGTGCCCTTCATTACACTTTATGAAGGCGGCTGGGATCACCATACCAATATTTTCAGCAGTCTAAGCAAGCGTCTGCCCACATTTGAGTCGACCATCGCCGCCCTGATTGAAGACCTGGATGAGCGCGGTCTGCTCGACCGCACGATGGTTATCGTCCTAGGCGAGTTTGGCCGCACACCGAAGGTCAACAAAGATGTTGGCCGTGATCACTGGTCCAACGCCATGAGCGTCTTGTTCGCAGGCGGCGGCACACCAGGTGGCCAAGTTGTTGGCGCCACCGATCGCCAAGGTTACTCGGCGGTGGAGCGCGTGCTTTCGCCGGAGAATTTCGTTTCCACCATTTATCGAAAATTGGGAATTGATCCTAATCAAATCCTGTACACCCCCGAAGGCCGGCCGGTCCACCTGGTCAGCGATCCCACGCCGATTCGCGAGTTAATGGGTTAGCATTTTTCCGCACAGGACGTGTTGCTCCCAACTGCAACTTGGCAATGCGTCCGTGGATTGCCCGTGCGCCGCCAACAAAAGTTGGCGGCGGCTCCCGGCCATCTGAGGGCCGGCCTCCCACCTTTTCCTTATTCCCGCCATCACCCCTATGCGGCGTTCGCTCCTTCTTTGTCCGATCTTTGCGATTCTTGGCGCTGCCATCCTGGCTTCCGCTGCGCTCGCGGCGCCACCCAAAGTGGATTACCTCTTTCCGGCTGGCGGGCAACAAGGTCAAACGGTTACGGTTACCGCGTCGGGAACATTTGGCGCCTGGCCAGTCAAGACGTGGGTCGATCGGGAAGGTCTGACGGTTGAGGCGACCGAGAAAAAAGGTGAGTTGAAAGTCACCATTGCGCCTACGGCGGCGGGAGTGTATTGGCTGCGTCTCTATGACGTGGAAGGGGCCTCGTCCCCCCGGCCATTTGTGGTAGGCGCGCTCCCCGAAGTAAACGACGCCGAACCTAACGACGATCCGCAGAAACCACAAACGCTCGAAGGTTCGGTCACGGTGAACGGCAAGCTCTCGAAGCGCGGCGACGTAGATAGTTATGCCGTTCAGTTAAAGGAGGGTCAAACGCTCGTTGCCTCGCTCATGGCGAACGAGGTACTTGGCTCGCCTATGGATGGCGTCTTGCAGGTCTGCAACGCCAGGGGCGACGTGTTTGCGCAAAATGATGATGAACGCGGCCTCGATTCCTTCCTGACGTTCACGGCGCCTCGTGACGGCGCTTATTTGGTGCGCACATTCGCTTTTCCGGCGACGCCCGACAGCTCGATCTCGTTTGCCGGGGCGGAAACCTACGTCTACCGCCTGACGATCACAACCGGACCGTATCTTGATTACACGTTCCCGCTGGCCGCTCACGCTGACGAATCAACGGAGCTACGGCTGTTTGGCTGGAATATCCCATCCGAGTTGACGACAATGCCCGCGCCGCCCGGCGGCGAACAAGAATCGCTGGTGATTTCTTTGTCAGAAGGAGCGGGCGTGGTTGAATTGCCCGTACAGCGCCGGCCACTCATTGTCGCAACGGACGAGAACTCCGACAAAGCGCCGCAGATCGTTGCGTTACCCGCCGTGATCTCGGGACGGATCGAATCCCCGCGCGACCAGGACGCCTTCCGATTCCCCGCGGTCAAGGGTCAGAAGGTTTCGCTCCGCGTTGAGTCCAGGTCATTAGGTTTTCCGCTGGATCCCTTGTTGATCGTTACCGACAGCGAGGGCAAAGTCCTAGCCGAAGCCGACGATGCTGGCAACCAGCGTGACCCGACGGTGTCGTTTGCTCCTCCCGCCGATGGCGAGTACGTAGCGATCGTGCGTGACGTGCACCACCACGGCGGGCCGCGCTACGCCTATCGCCTTACAATCGAGCCAGAGACGCCCGACTTCCGTTTAACCCTGGCGGCCGATGCGTTTGTCGCCACTCCCGGACAATCGCTAGAGATTCCTGTGACCGTTGAACGACGCAACGGATTCAAAGGCGAGGTTGAAGTTACCGCCGAAGGATTACCCTCGGGACTCACTGCTTCGACCGTTAAGTCGCTCCCCGAGGGCGAGACGGCGAAGGAGGTTAAGTTGGTGCTTTCGGCCGAAGCGGGTGCGTCGGCTGGCCCGTTCGTCATCGTTGGAAAGAGCGGCGACGGCGATAGCCTGCGGCGCGTGGCGACATTTGCGCCTTCGGGTCTGAACGCCAAGCATACGCAAGCCTGGGTAACCGTCGCCGAAGCGAAATAGCTTTTACGAGCGTTACCGCACTAGAACGGTGATTTAGGGAAGTAGCGGTTCGTTCTTCGGCCGCAACAGCGAGAGTGGGTAGACGGGCGCGCCTGCCAGCACCTCTTTGAACAACCGCCGCACAACGGGACTGCGGACCTCAAGGTTCTTAAGTTCGCTTAGCGTCACCCACCGGGCCTCGAGCGATTCGCGGTCAGGGCGAGATTTCGGCGGTGAGTCGTCGGCGGGCCTCGCCAGAAAAATCACCCGCAACCGCGTTGAGCCCTTACGTGATGGATCGTGCTCAATACGCAGCACGCCTTCTAGCTCAATAGGAATCCCCGCCTCTTCCCAGGTCTCTCGCACGGCGGCGTCGGCAATCGTTTCTCCCGGCTCGACGTGTCCAGCCGGCAAATACCAGCGCTGGCCCTTCTTGTTTTCGCGCACCACGAGGAACCGGCGGCCTAACTTGACCACCACCAGCGCCACAAAGAAGGTAGGGATCGGCTCACGCGGCATGGCGGCTCACACCCAATCCAAGCCCGTCTTCGTTCGAATGCGCTCCTCAAAGCCGCCCAGAAGTCCGCCGATCAGGTCCCTCTTGTTCGGACGACGAACCTCGATATCGCCTTGCTCGTTAATACGGACGATGGTTTCATCATACACGCCCACCGCTTCCAATTCGGCGGGCCCAAGTTCGCCCTCGGTCACAACTTGCTTCAGCGTCTTGCCAGTCATTTCGACGAACTTCATGGTGATGGCGTAGGAATAAGGTGTGAATTGGAGTCGCCAAGCAGCATCATTCTACTTTACCGGCCAGCGCCCTTGGGCGTAGGGCCTTCTTTCTCGATGAGTCGTCGCCGCACCGCCTCGCACAAACCGAGCATCGTTTCCACGTTCAACTCTTCCGAACGGCTCTCGCCATAGAGGTTCAACTCGGCCATCGCCTCGTCCGCTTCCTCTTTGGTCAAACGCCCCTTGAACGCCGATACGAGGTTCGCTCTTAAAAACTTTCGGCGGTGGAAGAACATGGCCCGAATAAAGTCATGGAAAAAGTCGCGGTCGGGAATACGGTCGCGCCGAACGGGATCAGGGCGAATCTGCACAATCGCCGAATGCACCTTGGGCCGCGGCCAGAAAGCCTCAGGAGGCATAATGCGCACCACCGACACTTCACATTGGCTTTGCATCCAGATCGACAACGCACCGTAGTCTTTCGACCTCGGCGTCGCCACGATCCGGTCCGCTAGTTCCTTTTGAATGGTCGCAGCCATGAGCACTGGCCACGGATCGACCGTCAGCAGGTTAGACAATACCGGCGTACCGATGTTGTACGGCAAGTTGGCGCACAATTTGAACTGACGATCTGGCGCCTCACTCATCCGTTGCTGAACAGCCGCCAACACGTTCGGATGAAAGTGGTTCTTGTTCTTTAGTGCGTCCTGGTGGAGCATCGTCACATTGGTGAACCCGTGCAACTCCTCCTGAGCCAAGCGATACATGTGCGGGTCAACTTCCACCGTCACCACCGCTGCCGCAGTCTGCGCCACCTGGGCTGTTAACGAGCCCGTTCCGGTGCCTACTTCCAGAACCACGTCGTTCGGGGTCAATTCAGCGGCGTTGACCAACACCTGCAACAGGTTCAAGTCAATAAGAAAGTTTTGCCCGTACCGCGTAACAGGCTTGATCCCAACTTCCTCAAACCGTTGCCGAAGAAACGAGAGCGTCTGGCGCGAGGTCGTCATGTTTGTGAATCGCTTTCATTCGGCCGAAGTTGCTGTTCCACGTACTTGGCCAGGATATCCGTCTCGAGGTTCACTGGATCGCCTTCTCGCAAGCGTCCCAGCGTTGTCATTTGCAGTGTGTGGGGAATCAACGCCACGCTAAACCGTTCCGGCTCAACGTTCACCAAGGTCAAGCTAACGCCATCGACAGCAATGGAGCCTTTGCTGGCCATTTGCCGCGTCAGACGCGGCGGCGTACGGAACCAATAGACAGCCCAGGAGCCGTCGACCGTACGTTCGTCTAAGTAACCCAGAGCGTCGATATGCCCTGTAACAAAGTGTCCGCCCAGGCGATCCCCTACCTTCAGCGACCGTTCGAGGTTCACATAGTCGCCCGGTTGCAGGCGGCCCAGGTTCGTACGACTGAGGGTTTCGGCGCCGGCTTCGAATTCAGCTTCGCCTTCGCGGGCTGCGACTACCGTCAAACAGCAGCCGTTAATGGCCACGCTGTCCCCCAACTGCGTCGCGCGCAGCACTTCCGGATGACGCACCACCAAGCGCACTCCAGGAGGTTCGGATAGCACCCGGTCAACGACCCCCATTGCTTCAACCAATCCGGTAAACATGCTTGCGAACATACACCCGCGGGCAACAATCGACAAGCGGCAGCCGGACTGCGAGGTCCGCAACACGAGCAAGAGGCGACGTCGGCGCAATCAAGTGTCCACGCCGATGCGGGGGCAGAACTGCTTCATTACGCATTCCTCACACTTCGGTCTGCGCGCGTTACAAATACGCCGGCCGTGGTGGATCAGGCGATGGGAAAAGTCGATCCATTCCTTTTGGGGAAGCAAATTCATCAGGTCTTGCTCGATCTTGACTGGGTCACGGTGCTGAGTCAGTCCGAGTCGATGCGCCAAACGACCTACATGCGTGTCAACCACAACCCCCGACGGTATTCCATAAGCGACGCCTAAAACCACATTGGCGGTTTTCCGCCCCACGCCGGGCAGCGATACCAGGTCATCCAGATTCCGCGGGACTTCGCCTCCGTACAACTCCACTAATTTCTGACAGCACGCCTTGATATTCTTCGCTTTACTCCGGTAGTACCCCGTGGATTTGATGGCGTTCTCGAGATCGCGCAAGTCAGCGGTGGCAAAATCAGCCGCCGTGGGATACCGCTTGAAAAGCTCGCGCGTCACCAGGTTGACCTGCTTGTCGGTGCATTGTGCGGAAAGGATCGTGGCGATCAGAAGTTGAACAGGCGTCTGAAACTCCAGAGCACAGGCGACTTCGGGATACTCTTTCTTGAGCGAGCGAACAACTTTTGCCGCGTAGAGTTTTTCGGGAGAGCGTGAGGACATGGCGGACAGCCAAAGTGTGAAAAGAACGAATCTAGGTTCTATGCCGGAAACGCCACCTTTGCCACCCCCGTTTGTGCGAGGCTCAGGTTACGTGTTGCCGATAACACGAATGGTGATATGCCCATGTCAACTCCGCGAAATTCGACATTCGTCGAGAGTTGACGCGGGTGGGAAACCACGATAGATTTTCATTTGGTAAGTTTTGGGGGTGTTTCGGCCACCTTTCTTCTCATTAAGGGCTTTTCTATGGGTTTCGACACGAACAATCCCTATCAATCGCCTTACATGGCTTACGCCCCAACGGCGGAACTGGCCGATGCCCAGGAGCGCGTGGCGTTTATTCGCCGTACTTACGCCCATCTGGCAGGCGCCGTTTTGGCATTTGCCGCGATTGAAGCGCTGATTTTCGCGGTGTTCTCGCCCGAGGCGATCCTGAACTTCACAATGACGGTGGCCGGACCTTGGAGCTGGCTGTTGCTCTTAGGCGCGTTCATGGTGGTAAGCTGGGTCGCCCGTTCGTGGGCGGAGTCATCGGCATCAAAGCAAACTCAGTATTTGGGCTTGGGTCTGTACGTTGTGGCTGAGGCGATTATCTTTGTGCCGCTGTTGGCAATCGCTCAGTTTTACGTGCGCGACCCCTTGCTCATTCCTTCAGCGGGTATCATCACTTTGCTGACGTTTGGCGGCCTCTCGGGGGTAGTGTTCCTCTCGCGGGCTGATTTTTCGTTCCTGCGAATGTACCTCATGCTGGGCGGGTTGCTGGCGATTGGGCTGGTCGTTTGTGCGGCCGTGTTCGGGTTGTCGCTGGGAATCTGGTTCTCGGTGGCGATGATCGCCCTGGCGTGTGGTTACATCCTGTACGACACTTCAAACATTCTGCATCACTACCGCACCGACCAACACGTGGCGGCGGCATTGGCCCTGTTTGCCTCGGTCGCGGTGCTATTCTGGTACGTGATTCGGCTCCTGATCGCCCTAAGCGGCCGCGAGTAAGAAACTCTCGTCGCCACCCACCGGTGGTGCAGCTATATTGCGAACTCATGCCCGACCGACGAAAATCGTCGTGTCGGGCATTCTTATTGCTCGTGGAATTGCGGCCGAATTTTCACATCCTTTGCGTGCTTCCCCTTCCGTCTGTTGTCGCCGCCATCGCCGTATGCTGGGAAACAACGTGACTCAAATCACGTGCATTTGGGCGTTTCTCGCATCGGCTTGGCCTGTCTAACCTGCGAGTACCTATGGCGGATGAAACTCTCCAATACGATCCGCGCTTCCTGCAGGGGATCCAATACTTCAACAACTGCGACTTCTTTGAGGCACACGAAGTTTGGGAAGATCTTTGGTCTGACTACCAAGGCCCTTTAAGACGGTTCTACCAGGGGCTGATCCAAGTCGCGGTGTGCCTGCACCACTTTGGGAACGAAAACACGCGCGGGGCGATCAAACTGTACCACAGCTGCCAGAATTATCTGAATGACTACCGCCCCCGATGTCTAGGGGTGGATGTCGACCAATTGCTGGCCGACCTGGAACGTTGTTGCGCCGAGTTAATCGCCAGCCCCGACGAGTTTCCCCGCGTGGCCCTCGTCCCCGACTTAATTCCCGAAATTCATCTCGACCCGCCACCGCCATGAAAGCGACCCACGCAGCGAACGTGGCCGCATGGCGCAAATCAACAAGGGCGGTTTGGCCAGCCGCGCAGAGTCGCAAGACTTAATGGTCGAAGTAGGTAGTACTGCCGGGAGCAGACAGCCTAAAATGCTCTCATATTCCCGAGTCTGGGCCGTACTGGCAGTCGAATCGCTGCTTCTGCTCAAAGGAGTGATTCTTGGAACATTTCACTGAGCCCATAATCGACTTCCGCGGCGTTGCGCGATTGTTCCCACTGCCGAACTTGGTGCTTTTTCCCCAGGCGGTGGCGCCGCTACATGTTTTTGAGCCGCGGTATCGGGCGTTGGTCGAAGATGCGCTGGCCGGCGACCGATTAATCGCCATGGCGCTGCTTTTACCGGGGTGGGAGAATGACTACGAAGGCCGACCTCCCGTAGCAAGCGTCATTTGCTTAGGACGCATCCTATCACAAGCAAAGCTACCAGACGGTCGATTCAATCTGTTGCTAGCAGGCGTGCAGCGGGCCGTCATACGCCGCGAACTCCCCCCTACGCAACTGTTCCGCGAGGCGGAAGTTGACTTGTTGGAGGACGAATATCCCTCGGCAGGGCTCGAAAATCGCGTGCGGCTCCGCGAGGAGTTACTGCAACGCGTTGGGCAGCACCTTCCTGGCTCCATCGCGGCGCAAGAGCAGTTCGAGCAATTTATCAGCCGACCGTTGCCGCTAGGAAGTTTGGTCGACATCTTGGCCCACGTAGTTCCGCTCTCCGTGGCCGTCAAGCAACGGTTGCTGGAGGAGGTGAACGTGGACCGGCGTGCAATGCTGCTTCTGGAACAACTAACGCTCCTGCCCGACAAGCCGTTCGGGCCGGCATCGCACCGCGGATTTCCGAGATTTAGCGATAATTAGGACTACCCCTGTTTAGGATTGCACACCGCATCTCTTTGCGCTCGTGCAAACGGGCCGCACTTGGCCAAGTAAAGCGCCGCCCCCCTACGCGACCCCCACCGGCTCGCGCTCGGGCGCCAGGGCCTCTTGCTCGCGGGCGGATCGCTTGAACAAGGCCAGGAAGGTCACTTTTGCCTTCAACGTGAGCGTAAACAGCGTGGGAACGAAGACTAGTGTGAAGATAGTCGAAACCAATAAGCCACCGAGCACCACTGCACCCAGGCCGCGGTACAGCTCACTGCCGGCGCCAGGGAAGAGCACCAGCGGCAAAAGGCCGAGCACGGTTGTGGTCGTGGTCATAAAAATTGGGCGAATGCGCGTGCGGACACTTTCCAACACGGCATCGCGCGCCGTCATATGATCCTCGCGAATGTGATTCAGAGCCTGGTGCACAATCAGAATTGGGTTGTTCACCACGGTGCCAATAAGGATCACAAACCCGAGCATGGTCAAGACATCGAGTGGCTGAAAGTAAAGTAGATTTAGTAATTCCAGCCCCACAACACCGCCCACGGCCCCCAGCGGCACGCTCATGATAATCACAAACGGGTAGAGCCACGATTCAAACAAAGCCGCCATCAATAGGTAAGTGATCAACAGCGCCAATATCACATTAAATCGCAGCGCTTCCCACGTGCTGCGCAGCTTATCGGCCGTGCCAGCCAAATTGATTCGGTAGCCGCCGTCGAGCTGACCGCTGGCGTAAAGCGGCTGGACAATCCGGCTCTGAAGCTGAAGCATGGCGTCCTCGAGCGCCATCCGTTCTGGCGGCGAGACTTCGATGGTAATCGCCCTCAGGCGTTCGCGGTGATTCACCTGTTCAGGACCGCTGGAAAGTTCGACATCCGCCACCGCCTCGAGCGGCACTAATTGGCCAAGCGGCGTCGAGATAGGAAGTGCACGGATGTCCTGTGAGGAGCCCGAGAACTCGTCCCGCCCCTTAATTGTTAAGTCAATCTTGTCGCCTTCGAGGTAGTAGTCGCCCGCGTAGGCGCCATCTACAAGCGCATTGACGGCGTACCCTAAGTCCGAGCTGTTAATCCCCATTTGCGCCGCCTGCACGAGTTTCGGTCGGACATGAAGCTCCGGACCAGAAAGGTCAAGGCTAGGAACGGGGCGCACTTGAGCATCTGGCATCAGTTCACGCACCTGGCCCATGATCTGACCACCCAACGCCACCAATTTGGGAAGTTCCGGCCCTGCGATCTCAATTTCCACCGTGCGACCAGCCGTCAAACCCTGCTCGAATAGGCTGGACTGCTTTGCCACGGTGAATGTGCCCGGTAATTGGGCGCCGACTTTTTGCACCAAGGGCACCAGTTCGGCGACGCGCGAAGGATCATGCGCCCGAATCCCCAAAAAGACTTGTCGCCCTCGCGCAACGAAGAAGAAGTCCCCAATAATGGGAAAATCCAAATTTTGCGCTTCGGGGCTGTTGGGGTCTACGTCCCAGTAGGGACGCAAGTCGGCTTCCACCTTTTCGCCCATTTCCATCAACTGGTCCAGGTTGTAGCCCGGCGGTGGAAGCAAAATTCCGAACACCAAGTTGCGGTTACCAGTAGGCAGATATTCGACTTTCGGCCAGAACAGATAGCTCAAGTAAAAGGATGTGATCACCATGGCGGCGACCACCGCAACGCCCCGGACGCTTCCTTGCTGAATCCAACGGTTGACGCCTACCACAACCGTGATAAACACGCCGGCGAGCGTTTCCACCACGCCGATAATCCCGCTCGATATCCGTTGCACCACACCAGCCAACCCGCGTCGCGAAGGAGCGGGCGCCGCATGTTGCTGGCCGTTCCTAGGAGAAGCGTGCAAGACGTGCCCGTTGGTTGGCTCGCCGTTTCCGTGATGAAGAGCAAGAGGCGCTTCCTCGGTAACACGGTGGGACCGTTCGGCAGGCGCCGTTTCGCCCTGAGCAGCGGTTCGGACAAACAACCGCGCTGCGGCGGGCGGAATGACGATCATCGCCACAATCATCGACAGGCTCACGGCCGCCGTAATTGCTAAAGCGATATCACGGAATAACTGCCCCGCCTCCTCCTGCACGAACACAATGGGCAAGAACACGGCGACCGTCGTCAATGTAGAAGAAACCACGGCCCCCCAAACCTCTTGGGTCCCGCGCACGGCGGCGGTAAACGGCGGTTCATGAAGCTCATCGTAGCGGCGATAAATGTTTTCCAGCACCACCACCGCATTGTCGACGAGCATCCCCACCGCAAACGCCAACCCTGCGAGACTAATCACATTGAGGGAGCGTCCCAAGATGCTCAGTACCAGAAATGTGCCGATAATGCTCGTCGGAATCGCCAACCCCACCACCAAGGCGCCACGAGCAAACCAGAAACCGGCCCCAATAATGATCGCCAGGGAGATG
>CAYWIS010000020.1:0-38949 GCA_964458385.1 uncultured Pirellulaceae bacterium | reverse complement strand
ATGAAGAACCATGGCGACACATATGCCGCCGCGATGGCCGTCAGAATGATCAGCGGCGCCGCCAGCAGGCTGCGAATGCCCAAGTGCAAGAACGCCATGAGCACAATCATTGTCAAGGCGCCGCCGATAAAGATGTTTTCTTGCACCAGATTAATTGACGAGTAGATGTAATCCGTTTCGTCATAAACTTGGGTCAATTGCAAGCCGCGCTGGGCAAGGATGGTTTCGTTCAATTCACGATTCGTGGCCCGTAGCCCGTCCATCACGTCCAGCACGTTCGCCCCCGTCTCGCGAACGACGTTGATCGCAATGCTCGATTCCCCAAATCGGCGCACCAGTCCATCAGGCTTTTTATGGCCAAGACGCACTTCGGCCACGTCGCGCACGTACACCGGGGCGCCATCTCGAACCGCCAACAGTTGGTTTTCGACCTGTTCGGGAGTGCGGAACTGTCCGAGCGTGCGCACCACGTACCGGCGTTTGCCTTCCCAGTAATCGCCTGCCGACGTGTCCTGGTTTTGCCCTCGCAGCACGGCGCGCACATCGCCAATGGTGAGTTGACGAGCGGCAAGTTTCTGCGGATCGACAATTACCTGCAATTCATCCTCAAGGCCGCCGATGACGTTCGACTGCGACACCCCCGCTACGCGTTCAAAACGGGACTCAATTTCATCCTCGGCGAATCGGCGAAGTTTGGTCACATCCAGCGTTTCGGGAGGGAGCACCTCTGCGACCTCCGGGTGCTGTTTTGCCAGTAAGCGCAGCCGCATCATGGCGAGGCCCGGGTTACTGGCGTCGCGCACTTTTTGAATCCCCGCCGCCAATTCGGGATTCGACGCTTGATAGCGTTCTTGGAACGCGCGCAGCTCGTCGTCGCTGGGATTTTTAGCGCTTAGGATAAACCAGGCGATGGGCCGATCGCTGGCGTTGGCTGTGCTAATAATGGGTTGATCAGCGTCTTCAGGATACGAGGGCACCTGATTCAAGCGGCTGTTAACTTTTAAGAGCGCCTCGTCCATGTTCGTTCCGACCAGGAACTCCATGGTGATTCGCCCCATGGAGTCCATGCTCTCGGACGAGAGCTTCGTGACCCCCTCGACACTTTTGAGTTGCTCTTCCTGCTCGTGGATGATTTCCTGCTCCACTTCCTGCGGACTAGCGCCCGGCCAGCGCGTCTCAATCGTGATCGTAGGCGTTTGCACTTCGGGCGTCAGTTGCATCGGCATGCGCAGAAGCGCCACGACGCCAAAGAGCGCCGTTAGCAACACACCCACCGCAACTTTGACCGGGTTCTGAACGAAAGCGTTGATGAGTTGCATAACGCCTGAGCGAATCTAGAGATGGAATGCTAAAGGAACATCCGGCCAACGCCTTGGGGCACTTGTACCCTTATTCACAATTTCACACCGCAATGACTATTGCGTCATGCGTTAAAGATGCAGCGAATTAGCGTGGTTTGGCTTTAGAGCCCCCTGACTCAACAACCCGCCATTTGACAATCGGAACGAAGATGCGTTCATTGGCGCGAGTCACCACGTACTGGCCTGGCTCAATCGCATCGGGCCCGGCGGATCGCACCAGGACCCACGTTTCGTCTTCGGCTCCCGTAGTAACGGGCACACTCTTGGCAACGCCCTGAAGAAATTTTTGCCCGCCTTCGTCCAGCGGCTTAACCGTCTTCGGATCGATAACCCACACCAATTTGCGTGCGCCTTCAAGCACGAGCGCATCTTTGGGAACCGCCGTGCCTTCTTGCTCGGCGCCAACCGGCAAGGTGACTTGGGCCAGCATCCCTGCTTTGAGCACAGGCACGCCCGATTTCGTCTTCTCGTTCTCCACACGCACCTTCACAGGGAAAGTACGTGTGCGAGGGTCCGCTTGGGGCACCAGCAAGGCCACTTTTCCCGAAAACTCACGTCCTGGCAACGCGGGCAAGGTTACGCGCGCCGGTTGCCCGACGTCGACATAGGGTATGTGGTTCTCGACGACGTGGACCTCAATATCCACGGTGTCCAGCGCTACAACTTCAGCTACGGGATCACCACGATTCACCCAAGCGCCTACTTCCGTGTGCTCCGCCGAGATATAGCCGCTAAAACGAGTGCGAATAGTATGCTTTTCTAGTTGGTCGGCCAATCGATCGACCACGGCTTGCTGCATATCGACGCGAGCCTGTGCTTGCGCCTTATGTTCGCTGCGCGGCCCTTGCTGGGCTAATTCATATGCTGCGGTCGCTTCCAGATATGCGTTGAGTGCTTCCTCGGCGGCGGCCGTGGCTTCGTCCACGTCTTCCGTTGAGGCGGCGCGTCCTTGGCGAAATAGCGTTTGCAACCGTTGGAGCCGCAATCGGCTATATTCCATGCGCGCCTTGGCGGCTTCCATCCGAGCTCGGGCCTGCTCGATCTCTTCCGGACGGGAACCCGCCAACATCTCTTTGAGCTCTTCTTTCCGAAGCGCCAGCTCCGCTTTGGCCGCCTCCAAATCTTTACCGATTGTGTTGGTCAAGAGCTGAGCAAGCATGCTGTCCTTTTCGACGTAATCGCCCTCGTTGATCGGGAACTCAATAACCCGGCCATCAACGGCGCTTCCAATGACAGCCTTCTGCAAGGGCACCACCGTACCCACGAACGCTTGCTTCGGCGTAACAACTCGTTTCTCAATTTTGACGGCGTCAACCAAGGTGGCCGGCGGCGTCTTCGGCGCCCCGCCTTGCGCCCACACAGGAGCGGCCGCAACGACTACCGACACGAAAGCCCAGAGATGCTGTAGGCGATACATAATCAAAAACCAGGAGCGGAAATATTTCTAACTGATCTCTTCGACCACGGCCGGTTCGCTCAGGTTGTGTTGGATCCGTCGCACGAGCTGCTTGAGCGTTTCGATCTCTTCCGGCGACAACCCGTCCACCGCGCGGGCACGAACTCGCTTAGCGCACGCCACGATCTTCTCCCAGACCTGCTCGGCAACGCGGTTGATAGCCACGAGCTTCTTACGACGATCGGCCGGGCACGTCACCCGAGAAATCCAACCGTCGCGCTCCATGCGATCTAAAATACCTACCAACGTGGGCGGCTCAATAAGCATTTTGGCAGCCAACTCATTTTGCGAGAGTTCCCCTTCAAGCGCTAACCACGCAAGCACTTGGGCTTGGCGGAATGTCACGCCGTGGGGCGCCAGCTCCTCGTTCAGCGCCCGTTGGAACGCATGGGCGCCAAGAATTAGCCAGTAACCAATGCTTTCTTCAAAATCGTATTGGAGCACAAGACTCTCCTGCGAGGTTGAGAACCCTGCAAACAGTTGCCCGACAACGAGCACATTGCGGACGCGGCTCCGCACCGGGAAACCTGACAATCGCAAAAAGACGAGACAACGCTTGCCGCAGGGACAAGGGCGAAAATAGGATCAGCTAGCTGCAGCCGTTCGCATACGAATTATTAGCTATACTAACCAAGCCCGCAACCAGCCATCTAGGGCAAAAACACCCCTCTTGCGAATAAAAGGTGAATGACGTGTGCAAGTGAGGATGCGCCCTGGATTACAGGGGCGCACCCACGGCAACGCAAACCTTCCGCGAATAACGGCTACGCGAGGATCCCCTCCGCTACACGACCCGCAACGTCTGTGAGCCGGAAATCGCGGCCGGCGTATCGATACGTTAGGCGTTCGTGGTTCAGGCCGAGGATATGCAGCAAAGTGGCGTGCAGATCGTGAATATGCATCTTGTCTTGGATGGCGTAATAGCCGTATTCGTCGGTAGCGCCATATCGGATTCCCGCTTTGACGCCACCACCGGCTAGCCACATCGTAAAGCCTTCCGGGTTATGGTCCCGTCCGTCTTTACCTTGTGCGGTCGGGGTGCGGCCGAATTCCCCCCCCCAAAGGACGAGAGTATCCTGCAATAGGCCGCGGCGTTTGAGGTCTTTTAACAGCCCGGCAATTGGCTTATCGACCTCCTTGGCGTTCTTTTCGTGCCCCTTCTTTAAGTCGCTATGTTGGTCCCATTGGACGTACGGGTCGCTATGAGTTACCTGAATGAACCGAACGCCGCGTTCCGCAAAACGGCGAGCAAGCAGACATTGTCGCCCAAAATCCTCGGTTATGGGATCGTCGACCCCATAAAGCCGGAGCGTCTCCTCTGTTTCGTCGGAAAGGTCCTGAATCTCGGGCATCGCCATCTGCATGCGGAAGGCCAGCTCAAACGATTGGATCCGCCCCTCCAGTTCCTGATTAGGACCGCACTCCTCCAGGTGTTCGCGGTTCATTTCGGCCAGCATGTCCAGTTGCATGCGCTGCAAGCGGGTTGATGGCTGCTGCCGCGTAATGTGCCGTACCTTTGCGTCCCGGGCGGCGACGCTCGCATTGCCGATGGGCGTGCCCTGATAAGGCGCCGGCAGGAATGCCGCTCCCCAGTTATTCACTCCGCCATGCGCCAACGTGGGGCAAATCGTTATGAAACCGGGCAAGTTTTCGTTTTCAGTTCCCAGGCCATAGGTGATCCAAGAGCCCATGCTGGGTCGGACGAAGTTATCGCTCCCCGTGTGCAACTTCAACAATGCGCCGCCATGCGCAGGATTGGTGCCATGGCACGAATTCAAAATGCATAGATCATCAACGCACTCCGCCACGTGGGGGAAAAGTTCGCTGACTTCAATTCCGCTCTCTCCATACTTCTTGAACTTCCACGGCGACGCCAACAGGTTCCCCGTGGCGGCGAACGTCACGCGCGGCTTGGCGAAGGGCAGCGGCTTGCCGTCATCGCGCTGCAAAGCAGGCTTGGGGTCGAACGTGTCAACGTGCGACGGTCCCCCCTTCATAAACAGAAAGATGACCCGCTTCGCACGCGGCGTATGGTGCGGCGACTTCGGAGCCAGAGGGTTAGGGGCGCCTTGGCTCTCCGCCGCACGGGACTCGTCGGCCAGCAGCGAAGCCAGCGCCAAATGGCCAAAGCCCACCGCAGCGTTCTTGAGCATCTGACGACGGGAAAGCGGGTAGTGCAACATGGTCGAGATTTCCTCTGAATTCGCGGCGAAGTAACCGAGGGACTGACGCCACCCCTGAGCAATTGGCGAATCCCACTGGCTCCATAAGCCTAGTTGCTTCGCTTAAACCAGGAATCTTGCTTCCCGCGAGCCGGCGGGGTTACAAGGTTATTTCACATAGATAAACTCATTGGACGCCAAAACCGCCTGACAGAACGATTGCCAAGCCAAACGGCGAGCGTCGATTTCCTTAGACTCCTCGGCGCTGGCTTGGGCGTACGCCGTGACGAAGGCCAAGCCTCGCTCAATTTCTTTGTCTTCTGGAGGCCGTCCGAGCGCAACGTTGTACAACTGCACTACGCGCCCCCGATCATCCAAATCTTCTCGGGCCAGCAGATTGTCCCCAAATTGTTTCGCGGCGTTCCAGGCGAGGTCGCTGTTCATAAGCAGCAGCGCTTGAGGCGCCACGGTGGTGCTGGCGCGGTTACCGCTTAGGACAGCAGGATCAGGAAAATCAAACAATTCCAACGCGTCATAGACGTTGTTACGAATGATCGGCAGGTACATCGTGCGGCAGTGGTCGTTATACGTCGTCTGATCCTTCGACGTATGGTCGAATAGGAAGGCGCGGTTCTTCACATGCAACCGCGAGCCGCCCATTTTGCGGTCCAGTAACCCTGAAACCGCTAACAACGAATCGCGCACCGCCTCCGCTTCCAATCGACGGGGCGACCATCGCCACAAAAGCCGGTTTGCAGGATCCGCAGCGGCGGCCGCCGAATCGTAATCACTGCTCATTTGGTAGGTGCTCGAGAGCATCATCAGACGATGCATCGCCTTGACGGACCCACCACTGTCGTGCAGGCGGCGAGCAAGATAGTCCAGCAAAAGCGGGTGGGACGGCGTTTCGCCCAAAAAGCCAAAATTATCGGTGGTCGACACCAGCCCTTGCCCAAACCGCCAGCGCCACAACCGATTGGCGAACACCCGCCACGTTAACGGATGTTCCGGCGACACCATCCATTGCGCCAGTTCCAATCGGCCGCTAGAGCTGGTGGGGAATGTTGGCGACTCCTTGGCCAAAACCAATGGGAACCGCCGCGGCACGACCTCGCCTAGATTCAAGTGGCTTCCGCGAATATGAACCGCCACATCCTCCACCTCGCCATCATGCACCCCCATGGCCGAAGTGACTTCGGGCGGCTCTTTTTCTAACTTGGCAAGTTCGTCGCGGAGCGACTTCAACTTGGTCTTGGTTTCCTCTGGATACTGCGCCTCAGCATCTTTAGGCAATTCAGCGCCTTCCGCTAACGTCGAGAGCAGCGCCTCGTTTGCCGCCTTAACGACCGCTTCGATCTCCGCCTTCTTGGCGGCAACGGCCGCCTGATGCTGTTCTTGCCGTTCCAAATCTTCGGGCGTGGGGATCGGGTGCTCGTACCAGCGAGCGATCGTCTTGTACGACTCCATGGTCTGCGTGCTTTTGAACACGCCGGCCAATGCGTAGTAGTCGGTTGTCGGAAACGGGTCGAACTTATGGTCGTGACAACGAGCGCATCCTAGGGTTAACCCCAGGAATGCTTTTCCCATGGTGTCGATCTGCTCGTCGACAATATCCATTTGCATTTTGACTTTGTCGGGCTCCGCCAGCACTTTAGGGCCGAGCGACAGAAACCCCGTGGCGATCAGCCGCTCCCGGCGCAGCTCTTCATCGTCGGTCGGCAACAAGTCGCCCGCCAACTGCCACATGAGGAAGTCGCTAAAGGGCAAGTCGCGATTAAACGCCGAGACGACCCAATCGCGATATCGCCACGCGTTACCATGGGCAATATTTTCATCCAGGCCGTTCGAGTCAGCGTAGCGCGCCACATCAAGCCAGTGGCGCCCCCATCGCTCGCCGTAGTGAGGCGACGCCAGCAGTCGATCAACCACGCGGGCGAAAGCGTTGGGTGAATCATCAGCCAGGAACGCCTCAATCTCTTCCGGTGTAGGCGGCAAGCCCGTCAAGTCAAACGTAGCGCGGCGAATCAAGGTGCGCCGGTCGGCTGGCGGCGCCGGACGCAGCCCCTTCGCTTCAAGGGCCGCAAGAATGAAGAAGTCGATGGGTGATTGCGGCCAAGAGGTATCCTTCACCTCGGGAAGGGGCGGATCGGCAAGCGGTTGAAACGCCCAGTGCTTGCGGCCTTCCTCGATATCAATGGTCGTCGGCTTTCGGGTCGGTTTTGTTTCGCTCCGCGGATCAGGGGCGCCGCGCCGCACCCATTCTTCCAGTCGCTTAATATCCTCGTCGGGCAACTTTCCCGAGGGTGGCATTTGCAAATCACATTCGTTATACCGCACCGCCCGCAGCAAGAGACTTTTCTCAACGTCGCCCGGCACGATCGCCGGTCCGAGGTCGCCGCCTTCCTCCCATCCGGCCTTACGGTCCAAGAGCAAGTTGCCGCCAACATCGCCCGCCTCGGCCGAATGGCACTCGTAACAATGTTGAACCAATAGCGGGCGAATATGCTTCTCGAAAAACTCCACGTCCGCGGCGGACGGCTCCTCAGCCCACAACGGCAAGGACAACACCATCCCGAGCAACATAAACAAGGACGCGGTTAAGCGAGCGATGCGCGTCATGATGTAGGGCGGGGAGGGGGGAAGAAAGAAGGTAGGAACGTGCCTATTGTAACCCATCAACGACCGCTTGTGTCAACTTCACCGTTGATCGGCCGCCAAGAAAAAAACGAAAGTTTTGATTTCGCAACTCACATTTCTGCGTCCCTCGCCTATTGACGCAGCCCGAGTTCAGCTGCAAGAGCAGGGCCGCGGACGAGAGCGGGCCCTTCCTATAAAAGTGTGGCCGGACGCCACGGCATGCTTGCAACTGCCCTGCTGACGGAAAAATCGGTCATTTCACGCCGAAAATCCCGCGGTTATCGCACCGCGAGAGCGTTACATAAGTTACCCCAAATATGTTCCAGTTCAAGTGATTTCGATTATGCCGACTTTGCGGTCAGAAACGCTATGGTCCTTGGTGCTAGGTATGTTCATGTCGTCCGTTTGTCGAACACGGCAGTCGATGAAAGGTTGATTAGCCTCGCGGCCCAAACGGATACAGCAGCGCTTGCCGTATTTTGACTGGGGCCTAGGCGTGACGTATATCTCCGTAGGCACATTCTCCCCGCAAATGCGCCGCGGCGTCGGCCGCCCGCGTTGGGCGATTTCGAGTAAGTATGAGCACCAAGGAAGTACGTACCGCCACTCAGGAGCCGGCCTCATGGAGCGTCGAATTTGACGTACTCCTTGAAGGTCAAAGGCGGCGTGCGCGCGAACGCCTTGATGAGCGTCGAACTGCGCTGGAAAAACTCGAACGTGCGCTTGCCGAGCGCGCGGCGAGACTCAATGAAGAATTAGCCCGCCATCAACAGGCGCTTGAACGCGAATCTTCAGATTTGGCGCACCAGCGCGCCGAGTTAGAGCAACGGCATCAAGAGCTAGCGCAGCGTCGCACCGAGCTAGAGAAGCAGCGCGACGAGATAACCGCAGCCCAAACCGAACTCCAGCGCCGCCGCGACGAGTGGGAGGAAGTCCAAGCGCAAGCCGCCCAACGTCAGGACGAACTTCTGGCCGAGTTACGGCGGCAGCTCGAAGAGTTAAATACGACTCGCACCGCACATCAGGAAGCGGAGCGGGCGCTGGAAGAAAAACGGCGCCAGGTAGAAGCTCAGCTTGCCGAGGCCGACCGGTTGGAAAAGGAACGCAATCGGCTTCAGCAACTTGCAGACGATCTGCAACAACGCGAACGGGAAATCGCCGAGCGAGCCGCCCACACCCAACATCAACGTCGGCAAATTGCGGCCCAGCTGCGCGCTCAGCGAGCCGAACTTCTGGCCGAAATCGATCGCCGCCGCGCCGACTTGGAGCGCCTCGCCACGGGAGAGAGTTCGCAACTTCAATTGCAACTGGCTGAGGCGCAAGCCGAATGTGAACGACTCCGCCAAGAGGCCACGCGCCGCGAGCAGCAAATCGAAGGGTTACACCAGGAAATCGCGGCTCTGCGCGAGCGAGTCGGACGAAGCGAGGCTGAATTAGACGCCGTCCGCCGTGAGGCCCAGCGTGCAGCAACCGAGCGTGAGGAGGCCGATCGTCAACTTCAGGAGCAGGCAGAAGCTTTTGAACGCGAACGGCGCGAATTTGAGGAAAAGCTTGCCAGCCTCACGAATATCCCTTCGGGGCAAGAACAACTCGCGGCCGCCTTGGAGGAAGAACGCCGCCTGCGCACTACGGCTGAAGAAGAGAGCAGCCGCCTCCGGAGTGACTTGGAGCAACGCACTGCGGAATGGGAAGCCCAGCGGCAAACGCTTGAACAGCAGATGCAAGAGGTCGCGCTGCGCGAAGAAGCTCTTCGGCAGCAACGTCGCCGTATCGCCAGTGAGTTCCGTGCTCGACGAGCCGAATTGCTGGCTGAGCACGCGCAATGGAAGGCTGGCGTTGAAAAATCCGCCTGGGAATTTAAGACCCAACTTGAGATCGAGCTGACCGAGGCCCGAGCCCAACAGGAACTCTTGCGCGCCGACGCCAGTCGGGCGCAAGAGCAAATCCAGCAACTCCAACGCGCTTTGGCCGAACATCAGGAGGCCAGCCAGAACCGGCTCCAGGAAGAGACGGAGCGTTTCCAACAGAAACTCGCGCAGCTTGAGTCCGAGGCGGCTCGCCGCGCCGACGAATTACTCGCCCAAGCGCAGCACGCGCAACAACAAGCTGAGGAGTTGCAACAACGGCTGGAAGAGTGCGAACAGGAGTTGCAATCAGCCTGGACCGAAGTGGAAACGCTCCGGTCCGCCAATTCTGGTTCGCGCGGCTATTCCGAAGAATTGGCGAATCTCCAGCGCCGTTTCGAAATGGCGGTGCAGGATGTGCGCGATCTTAAGGCGCGCAACGCTGAACTAGAAAAGCAGTTAGAAAAAGCGCAGCAGGACAAGGCGGCGCCTGGTCGCAGCGACTCGCTGGTGGGCCTCGACTGGGAATCGCAGAAGGCCCAGATTCTGGCCCAGCTCGAAGCCGATCTCGACGAAAACGTCCCGCAGGAAAAGGCGACCAAATTGGCCATGGAAGACGTCATTCGTCGCACCGACGAAGTAGTGGCCGCCAAAGACCGGGAGATTCAAGAACTCCAACGCCTGCTCGATCAGCAGTCGTCGACGTTAGGCGAAGTCGCCGTAGGCGCCCAAGCAATTGCACAACTAATCGACCACGACGAGATCATCCGCCAAGAGCGAGAAACGCTCAAACAACTGCAGGAAGAATGGCGCGAGAAACTGCGCCAGGCTGAAGTCGACATCTCGCTGGAGCGAGCCAAACTGGCGCGCGAGCGGATGAAGCTTGAAGAGCAAATTCAGTTCCTCGAAACCGAACGTGCTCGGCTCGAAGCAGGCGGCTCACCCGTGGGCAATGGCAAAAAATCCAACCGGGGGCGTTGGTTAACGCGATTGGGCCTCAAAGAGGACGAAGAGTAGGCGAAATCACCCAATCTCGATCTCGCACGTTACCGAGGCTCGATTCTCATTGGTATTGTTAAGCGACATTCGGGGTCGGCGCCGACGTCTGCGAAGAAGCGTCTCTTGTGGACGCGCTAGCCCGACGCCAAAGTGCTCGTAAAGCGCCGGTCAGCGTTGTTTCTTCCGTTTTCCGGTAAGGCGAGTCCTCTGGCAACTGCGCCATCAATCGACGATGCGCTTCGGGTAATGCATGGTAAGGCAGCGACGGGAACATGTGGTGGAGTGCGTGGTATCGCGTACCGGTGGGCCCCCAAAGTTCCGTCACCCAGGCACGGCGCGGATAGTTGATCGAATCCTGCACCTGTTCCAGAAACGTCATCTCGTCATGTCCCCGGTTGGTCCAACGATGAGCGCCGAGCGTCCGCAGCGCGTTGAGAAACACCACCACCACGCCGGTTGCGTACGCCTGAATCAAGAATGGGTATGGCAGGCGACCATGGACAATCCACGCCGACGCGAAGATCGCCACCAACCAGAGGAAGCACAATAGCTCTTGGAGAAAGATAATACGCCGGGTCTTGGCAGTCGGCAGCGGGCGAATGTACATCGGGTCGATCACCATGGACGACGCCCGCTGATGCACCCATCGCCGTAGTGGAGGGCACACCCAGGTCAACGGCGTAAGCAATCCAAACCGCACCGCTGCCAGAACAGGAATGACAAGCGCCTGCGCCAGGTAGAAAACAATATGCCATGGATGCCGGTGCGAAAGGGGCAAGTATTCGCCGTCAGCTTTCGTGCCGTAATGTTTCCTCCGATGGTGGTCCAGGTGTGGGTAATAAACGAACGAGGGAATGAGGAAGGGAATCCCACAAAGTAGGTTCCATGCCAGCCGAAAACCGCGGAAGGAGCCCGTGCGCAAATGGACCAACTCGTGAATAAACATCGACGCCCGATAAAAGAGCAAGCAGCACGCCATAAAAGGCGCCGCCAATAGGGCCAACCGCAAGCCCCACGGACGGTCCGACATGCCAATCCACCGTACCACCCCAAAGCAGATGTTGCCGGCAACGATGGTTGCAAGAAAGTCGGTCCAGTAAATCCACGGGTTAGGCTCGAACAAATCTTCTACAATCTTCCGCGCTTGCGCTAAGGAAAAGTTCTTCGGAGGCGCTAGCGACGGCCGTTTTTTAGCAATCACGGAATTACTCACGACAGTTCGAACGACCCCGGGAAGGGACAGGAGAAAGCAAAGGCAACAAACAGGAAGGCGCCCGGTGACGCAAGCAGTCGATTTAACCGAAACTGCGCAGCTTGGCAGGTTTAACGGGCAGGAACGTCTATTATCTTCTGACGGCGTCGCCTGCGTCAATGCGAAGCTGTAAACGCGCCGCACACGTCAAATTCCGCCGAGCCGTCGGAATGTGGCATCCAAGGGAGATTCGTTGTCATTTTCCCTACCGGCGCCCCGCTGCTTTGCCCATAGCTATTGCGGCGCCCACGTTTTAGGATAAGGTGAGATACATCGATTTGTGATGGCAGACGCCAATCTCGGTCTCAATCCAGTGTCGGACAAGTTCATGGTTCAGTCGCGGGAAGTCGTATTGACGGGCGTGGGGGTGGTAAGCCCCATCGGCATCGGCAACGACGCGTTTTGGACTTCCCTGGAGCAAGGCCGTAGTGGCGTGCGCCGTCTACCGGCTTTCCAGAATTTAGGGTTACCGACGGAAATCGGCGCTGAGATTGCTGATTTTGACCCCAAGTTGTACGTCCAGCCGCGCAAGAGCCTCAAGGTTATGTGCCGTGAGATTCAAACGGCCTTCGCGGCGTCAACACTCGCTCTGACCGATGCAGCGTTTGACAGTAGTACGGTTGATCCAGACCGGTATGGCGTAGTGCTGGGAAGCGAGATGTTCTACGGGCCGGTTGACGAGTTTGAGACCGTTTACCGCGCTTGTATCAATGATGGCGAATTCCATCGCGAGCGCTGGGGGCAGGCCGCGATGAAGGAGATGTTCCCTCTGTGGATGTTGAAATACCTTCCCAATATGGCAGCCTGCCATATCGGGATTGCTCAAGACGCCCGTGGTCCGAACAACTCGATCGTGATGTGGGAGGTATCGGCCCTTTTGGCGTTTTGGGAAGCGGCTTCGTACATCCGGCGAGGTTGGGCCGATGTAATGATTACGGGCGGCTCCGGCTCGCGGTTGCATCTGGGGCAGATGCTGTATCGCGGCTTTGACAATGTCTCTCGCCGAAATCATGATCCGGAGGGCGCTCCGCGCCCTTTTGATGCCGATCGAGACGGCATTGTCCATGGCGAAGGCGCCGCGGTGTTCGTGTTAGAAAGCCGCGAGCACGCCGAGGCTCGTGGAGCGAGGATTCGCGCCCGGGTGTTGGGGCACGGGAGTTCGATTGGTACGCGCGAACGCAATCGAGAAAGTTTTCAGAAAGCGATTGAACGTTCCATTACGGCTGCCCTGCGCGACGCCCAGATGACTCCCCAAGACATTGAGTTTATCAAAGCTCACGGCAGTGGCGCCGCCGATGACGTAGCCGAGGCTCAGGCCCTTGCCGCAATCTTTGGGGATACACCGGTAACGGCGCCCTCGAGTTATTTTGGGCTTCTCGGCGCAGGCGGGGGAGCTGTTGAGCTGGCGGCCGCCGTCTTAGCGCTGGAAAAAGGGCAAGCGCCGCGAACGCGCAACTACGAACGGCCGGATCCCGAATGCCCGGTGAACGTCATCCATCGGGAACCGCTGCCGCTACGCCGTAAAACGGTCATCGCATTGAGCCAAACCGCCACCCAACAGACAGCCGCCGCTATCCTCGCCGCGCCGTAAATAAATACGCGGCTAAATGAGGGCGATTGGCGTCGCTTTTCTCACTTATCGGCTGACGCTTTCGCTTCTGCCCAAAATAGCATCCTCGCGACTCGGGAATTGGTCGCCGCTGCTTCCTCCGACAAAATGGTCCGAGCCCCGTGCGGTCAGCGAGCGCCCCCATTAGCGCCGATCCCCCCGCAAGTTGCAGTCGCAGCGGCAAGGAAGTATCCTACAGGAGAGTTCTCTTGGCTCGATCTTCTCTTCAGCGCTTTTCGCAAGAACGCATGAACGAATACAACCGGATCGCCGTTTCTCAACTCAGCGGCAGCGCGGGTGATGTGAGCGTCGTCCTCGTGACAGAGCGTCGCCTTCAGGACCAGGGCGTCATCCAAGAATTGGGCGCCGAGTTGGATTCGTTGGTTAGTGATGAGAAACCCAAGAACTTACTGCTCAACTTGTCCCGTGTCGAATTTGTCTCGAGCGCCGCGCTGAATCGATTAATCAGCTACTACAACCGGGTTAAGAAGGCGGGCGGACAATTGAAGCTTACGAACCTCAAACCGCAAATTGAGGAAGTTTTCGCAATTACCCGCCTGAACAAGCATTTCGACATTTACGAGGACGAATCCAGCGCGCTGTCTTCATACTAACTGCTTGCTTGGCGAAACGTTGCGAGTGGCGGTTTCCTGTACGCCACCCAACGTCCAAGGCGTTCGCGCTGGTTCGCGTGTCGGTTTCCTTACGTACGACTATACAAAGGTTAACAGACGCCTTACCATGGCAGGCCGCCGGTCATTTGCACCGCAAGCGACCGGAGCCCAACCCTTATCGGCTTTGCGCGGGACGCCAACCACTATCGTCATACGTCGGAGCGCTAACCGGGGCAGGCGGAGCCACCGGGGTCATTTCGGATTCGCTTGATTGCCGCACCTCACCCGCCTCAGGCCAGCTAATGGAAGAATAAGCCCAAGGCTCGGTACGTCGGAGCGACGCGGTTCGGCCACGATGTTGTAGCAGAGGGGGGGCCGACGATTCGGGCGGCGCATCGCTCGAGCCAGGATACGGAATGAGCTGGGACTCATAATTCCCCCGCGAGGACTGTGGCTGCACGGCAGGATACGGCGCCTCGTTCACATTCGCAGGCGGAGCAATTGGAGCAGGCGGCGCAAGACGGTACGACGAACCTTGATAGCCGTTCTGCGGCGTCTGAGGCGGTGTGTTCAGACTCGGCGGCTGATCGGCCGGTGTGGGAGCAGCCGGCGCTGTCATTGCGCCTCCCGCGGCGCCGCTCGGCGCGGGGTAGGTCGCTGCCGGAGGCGCGGGATTCACCGGCGCCGTGGGTATGGTGGGAAAGCCCGTGGCGCCCGAGCAACCCGGGCATGAACTGTCGACAGGCGCCGCATATGCGGGCGTGGTCACAGCGTTTGCAGGCGCTGGCAACACCGTAGCCGGAGCCGCGACGGAAGGATACGCCACCGTCGTCGGATACTGCACGTTAATCGGCAACGGCGACACGGGTTGACGCGGCGTAAATAGCCCCAAAATGTCCCAAACCGGGCGACGCTGCGTCTGCACCTGGACCACCGTGCATCCCGTCATAGCCGGGGTTGCGGCGGTAACCGTGGGGCTAAGTACGGTCGTCGGTCGGTAATAAGTCACCGGCACCTGCGCCTGCACGGTTTGGTACGTCGCCGTAGGAGCATAGGCCGCCACAGTCGGCTGCGCCGCCACCACGGGCGAGTAGGTCGTTGCAGACGTTGCAGCACAGGGTGAACAAGCCGACGACGTCACGGGCGCGTAAGCCGTTACCGGAGCTGCAACGTTCGTTGGGCAATAGATCGCGTAACGCGTGGTCCGACCAAATAGCCAATCAAGAATCGGTCCCGCCTGAGAGGCGGCAGGAAAAAACGTTTGCGACGCGATGAGCGCCCCAGCCAATAAACCTCGCTTCATCCGGTGAGACATGCCCATGCTCCGTAGCTAGAAGACGGGACGAACCACTCGTCCACTCAACCCCGCTTGCCAGCGCTACGGACTGCCCGTCCGTCTACCCCAATAGTCAACCCGGCGTCATAACTGACGCAGCGCCTTCGCGGCTGTTGAATCGTAGGTTGTCACTCGTGCGCCGGGAAGTAAAAAAATCGAAAAAAGATTCAAGTCACACCACATTCGCGTCACGCAAACCATCAAGGAAGAAGCGGCGTTTCAGTAAAACCGAAAAACCAACGCAAACTGCGCCAACTGCGTAAGATTTGGCGGGGCAGAATGTCGCCCTGAATGTCGCTGCGACCGGCTCCATCGATTCGTATGGAGCCTTCTTCCAACGAGAGCTGCGAGAAGAATATTTCGCGCAGATGTGAATCCCCGCGCAAACGTTATAACCCGAATTACCGAGCAGCCCGCCCCAACGCACAATTAGAACGTCCACCGAGCCGCCATCGCCGCGACCAAATCGGAGACCGGTTAAGCCGTTTGCTGCGCCGACTCGGCATCGCGTAGCGCGGCTAAAAGCGACTCCACAAATTGCGACACTTCGCCTAGAACCTGCTCGCGTGGCCGCTCGGCCGCCTCAGCAATTCGCCGCACAATAGCCGAGCCAACAATTACGCCATCGGCCAAAGGCGCAAGCTGCGCAACGTGTTGAGGCTGGCTAACCCCAAACCCGACACACAGCGGTAAATCGGTCTGTTCACGCAGCCATGCGATATTCTCCAGAAGCTGCTGCGGCACCGTATTCCGCTCTCCGGTTATGCCAGTGACCGATACGCAGTAAAGGAATCCGGAAGACGCTTCCGCGATACGCACGGCCCGCTCGCGCGGCGTGGTGGGCGTCACCAATTGGATCAAGCTGAAGTCTTCGCGTTCGCAGATGGCGCGGAGCGGCGCTGACTCTTCCACCAACAAATCAGGCACAATCGCTCCGGCAACGCCCGCTTCTTTTGCCTCCGCCACGAACGCCTCTAGGCCGTGCCGATAGACAATGGCGTAACTAACCATCGTCACTAGCGGCATTTCCACCTCGCGCGTGGTACTGCGGATCATTTGGAGAATATCGCGCAGCTTAATCTTGTGCTCAAGCGCCCGGGTATAGGAGGCCTGAATCACGGGCCCGTCGGCGATAGGATCGCTATAGGGAATCCCGACCTCGCACATGCTACATCCGCGGCGCGCCAATTCGCGAATCACCGCCGCGGTAAAGTCCAAATCTGGATCGCCGGCCGTCACAAATGGCATAAATGCCTTGCGACGTTCGTTGCGAAGCCGTTGAAAAAGAAGATCAATTGCCGACATGACACCTACCGAGGCTAAAACAAATCTGCAATTCGCCAGACTCCCACGCCCAAGCCGCCAATGAGAAGACTTGGAGCAGCTTCCCAAGGCCGGCTAAGGACCTAATCTCGCTTCTGATCGCGCAAGCGGGCGATCTCGGCGGCGTCTTTGTCGCCCCGCCCCGAAAGACAAACGACAACTACCTTATCTCGCGGCATTTCGGCGGCCAATTGCATCGCTTTGGCCACGGCGTGCGAGCTTTCCAGCGCAGGCAAGATTCCCTCGTTGCGGGCTACGGCATCAAAAGCAGCCAGCGCCTCATCGTCGCGGCAATTGGTGTACCGCACACGGCCCGTGGCCTTCCAATAGCTATGTTCGGGGCCCACGCCAGGATAATCCAAACCGGCCGAGATAGAATGTACGTCGCAGGTCTGCCCGTCATCGTCCTGCAATACATAGCTGAAGCTACCATGCAGCACACCAGGCTGGCCATAACTTAGCGAGGCCGCGTGTTGTCCCGGCTGATCGCCGCGTCCGCCGGCCTCGACGCCGACAATCTCTACCCCTTCATCCTCGATGAAGGGGTAGAACATCCCCGCCGCGTTGCTTCCACCGCCCACGCAGGCGACAACCACATCGGGAAGCCGGCCGATCTGCTCCAGACTTTGACGCCGCGCCTCGCGGCCAATCACCGACTGGAAATCGCGCACGATTCGAGGGAAGGGATGGGGACCAACAACCGAACCGAGAATGTAATGCGTGGATTCGACGCTCGCCATCCAGTCACGCATGGCCTCATTGATGGCGTCCCGCAATGTGCGCGACCCCGTCGTGACGGGACGCACTTCGGCGCCAAGCAATTTCATGCTAAACACATTGGGCGCCTGGCGGCGAATGTCTTCTTCGCCCATGTAGACGACGCACGGCAGGCCAAAACGGGCACAGGCCGTTGCGGTGGCTACACCATGCTGGCCAGCACCAGTTTCGGCAATCACGCGGGTTTTGCCCATGCGCCGCGTCAATAGCGCTTGCCCGAGCGTATTGTTGATCTTATGGGCGCCCGTATGGTTCAGATCCTCGCGTTTGAACCAAATTTGCGCCCCACCACAATGCTCGCTCAACCGCCGAGCATAGTACAACGGCGACGGCCTCCCCACGTAGTTCTTGAGCAGGTCGTCCAATTCCTCTTGGAATTGAGGATCCTGAACAGCCAGCTCATACTCAGCCGCCAGTTGTTCAAGTGCGTACGTAAGCGTCTCGGGGACGTACCGGCCGCCAAACTCACCGAATCGCCCGGCCGCGTCGGGCACGTGCGAAGAAGCATGCGTCATAGAATTTTCGTTCATCCCGCCATCTTACCAACGCCACGACAGTTTGCGGAGGGTAGGAGCCAACCGCCTGTGCATGACTCGCTTGGTGGTGACGACGCCTATCGGCCAACCACCGGCGGCGGTTACCGTAAAGAAACGTCCAACCAGAAGAATACAGCCCCGCCCGTTCCAACATTGTACAAATTCGAGAAATCTGCACGCCCCTTGGTCAAGAGTTCGCAGCCAAATTTCAGATTCTCTCGTCAACATTGCCTCCGAAGGGTACTCACCCTCGCAATCAGTCGTGTAGCCCACATGAGTTACAGCAGGCGCTGCGCGATGGCCTGGTCGCCCGTCTTGAAGCGTGAGACAAACAACGATCACGGCCCCTTGTCGGCCGCAATCACGATGTGAGTGGGTGGGTAGTCCAACGGCCTCAAGCCATTGCCTGTCGCGACGAACAGGTCAGCTTGTCCTTTATACCGATTCTCGACAAGCCACTCGTTGACAAAGGCGTACGAGGCCGGATGAACACGAAAGCCCACGCGTTCTAAGGCAGCGCGCCAATCGGCGAAACTCCAAAAGCAAAACCGTTCATGCATCTCACTCCGCCAATTGTCGGGATAATCTTTCTTCGATAGAAACTCGCACGCATCTTCCAAACGCAACTCGATAAACGACTCTCCCTCCAGAGTTACTTCGCGATATTCCAGTGCGTATCCTTCCTCATGGCGAAAATCTCGCGTAAAGCGGCGAAATCGCCCAGCGGTAGACAACGTCATCAAGTAATCACGCAGCGGTTCTCGCTCTTCGGGAGCAAAGCAACGAGTAGGATCGTCATCCGCGCCGTTATCGGACCGCAACTTCATGTAGACGATCTGATCGCGATCCTCGGGGCCAACCACGTCGAAATTCACCCATCGCCCGCCAATGGCCGTCTGCTGGTGAAGCAGCTGGAGGAAACGCTCCAGGGCTTCGCGGCCGCCGTACGATTCGATCTCGTGCGTCAGGGCCACCGTGACGAACGTCTGAACCGACGCCTCGGGAAAAATCGGCCCAGCAGCAAAGTCGCGCTGGTAGAAGAAGACATTGTCGTTAGCAAATGCTCCTTGCTCTTTCCGATGAAGGCACTCGGCGTAGAGCGGACGGGCGATTTCAATTCCATAGAAGTCCGACTCCCGCAATCGATCGTCGCGGGTCATTTCTCGGATGAGCGAACCGGTACAGCACCCGATGTCGACAATTCGTCCCGGCAACACAAAGTCGCGAATCCTTTCAAACTTGCGAGGCGCCCCCTCGTCAAAGGACCGCACGTAAACGTTGTAGTCGCGGGTAGCGGTTAAATCACCGTCAGGAGTCAGCAACGGGCGGCGGTGCAAATCAATAATCACATCGCCAAAGTTGTACTTTTCATACAATCGACGACTGGCCCGAGCGACCCGAGTGATGAACGTGGGATCGGTGCGCCAAGGGCGGCCGGCTAAGCCCGTTTGAACCAAGCTTTCAATCAACTCCCACGGCCGCAAGTCACTATACGTTTCACGTTCACGGTCGGTTAACTCTACGGGGAGGATACGAAAGCCCAAAGCCTCATAGAGGGCGAGAACCGAAGGCGTTGAGCAGCCAACCACCGTATTTTCGGGCGTCAAGCGGAAACGGCCTTGGCTATCCACCTCGATCTTCTTGAGCACGTACTCGGCAAAACGCGGCGTTGGGCCGAGATCGTCAATCAGATACACAAACGAGGGCACGTCCAAGTCGCGAGCAAAGTCTTCAATCGCCGCCTCGCGCCGATGCGCCGGAAGCGGATTCCGCCGCGTGTTTGCATGGTTGGCCGAGGTAATCGCCCAAATGACAGCTTCGATTGGCGACGTCAAATTGAGTGGCTGCTCGTTGACGTCTCGCAGTTCTGTGGGATCGCCGCGCGTGGCCCACGTTAAATAGTCCAACTGAAAATTGGTCAATAAATGATGGCGACCGGGAAAGAGAAGGTACGTCATTGCCACGTTCACCCCAAGGCGAGCCCAAGACCCTAGAACGAGTCCGACCAACCGCCTCCAAAGGCTGCGAGATTCCTAAATCGCGAAGTCCACTCTCCCTCGTTTCAAAACCCGAGCCTGTTTCTCGGAATAAAAGAAACGGCGACATTGCTGCGACGCCCCGCACTTACCTCACGTGGTCAGCATGAAGGGGATAACGCTCGACCTCCTGATTTACTCATTCTCTCGCCCTTGCCTAGGCGCATAGAATTTCCACATTCCTTACGACCGAAGCCACATGCGGAATCCCGCATGCGCACCTTGGTCGGCGATGACTATACTTTGCGCCTCTCGCGTAGCTTACGACCTACGATAGGCAGTAAATCACCACTGTGATCTCGCTGAACACCTCGCGCACCCCCCCTTCGCAAAACGCTTCCCTGAAAGCTGCGGGCCGTCATGCGGCCTGGGCGACGATTCGCCGCCTGCTGGCGTTGACTTGGCGATTCCGCCGCCAGAGTCTGCGCGTCGTCGCGCTCCATTTGGCTACAGTAAGCCTTGGACTATCCAGCTTGGGTTTGTGCGGCTTGGCCATTGACTACTTACGGCATGTTCTCGATCCGACGGGGCCTGCGCCACATTGGCCGTTGGGTCTGGCGCCGCCCGTTACTTGGCAGCCCTTGGCGGTCGTAGCCGCCATTTCGGGCGCTGTGCTGTTGTTGGCCTTAACGACGGCGACCGTGCGTTACGCGTCGGCTGCCGCCTCGGCCGAATTGTCACAAAGCATCGTCAGCCAAGTTCGGGCAGAGGTCTATGACAAACTTCAACGGCTCAGCTTCCCCTTCTTTGAGGCCAATGACAGCAGCTCCTTAATCAATCGCGCTGCCGGCGATGTACAAGCCGTGCGAAGTTTCGTCGACGGGGTCGTGGTCAAAGTCTTTACCGTGCTTCTAACACTTGGCGTATACATTGCCTACATGCTCCAGGTGCATGTAGGCTTGACCGCAGCTTGTCTCGCCTCAACGCCGCTTCTATGGTTCGGCGCCGTCGCGTTCTCTCGAGCCGTCCAGCCTGCCTATCGCCACGCCAGCGACCTGATGGACCGCGCTATTGCCTTATTGGTCGAAAACGTCCATGGCGTCCACGTGGTTAAAGGTTTTGGCCGGCAAATGCAAGAGATTGACCGATTCGCCCAAGCCGTGCAACGCATTCGTCAGGAACGCGAGGGCATCTTCTGGCGCATCAGCACCTTCCAGCCGCTCATGGGAGCGTTAACCCAACTTAACATGCTGGTGCTGCTTGGCTATGGCGGCTACCTGGTGATCCATGGCTCAATTCCTCTGGGGGCCGGGTTGTTTGTCATGGCCAACCTGCTGCACGAATTCGCAGCACAAGTAGGCAACATTACGGGCATAGCGAACACGATTCAAACAAGCCTGATTGGCGCTGAGCGCGTGTTCCAAGTGCTTGACGCCCCAGTGGCGATTTTCAGCCCTCCCCACCCGATTCCGTTGGGCAAGGTGCGCGGGCGGATCGAACTTGATAACGTCTCCTTCGGCTATACGGGTCGCCAACGGGTGCTACGCGACGTATCGCTGGTAATTGAGCCTGGCGAGTGTGTGGGCATTACAGGCGAAACCGGAGCCGGCAAGAGCACGCTCCTTTCGCTCTTGCCACGATTCTACGATGTGGCCGAGGGAGCCGTGCGCATCGACGGCGTAGATGTGCGGTCCTGCGACTTGGACGAACTGCGTCGCAACATTGGTCTTGTGTTCCAAGAAACGTTCCTTTTCAGCAATACGATCGCCGCCAACATTGCGTTTGGCCGGCCCGACGCGACACGCGAACAAATCGAACGTGCGGCAAGGTTAGCCTCGGCCGATCGCTTCATTAGCGAAAAACCCGACGGCTATGAAACCCTTATTGGCGAACATGGATCGAACCTTTCGGGAGGTCAACGGCAACGGCTAGCGCTGGCTCGCGCGTTGTTGCTCGACCCGCCTATCCTGATTCTTGACGACGCACTGGCGGCGGTGGACGCCCAAACCGAGCACGACATTCTGCAAGCGCTCGCCGACGCCACGCAAGGCCGCACCACGCTGATCGTTTCGAACCGCATCAGCGCTCTGCAGCGCACAGACCGCGTCATCGTCTTGCATCAGGGGCGCATTGTGCAGCAAGGCCGGCACAACGAACTCATGCACCAACCCGGCTACTACCGTCGCCTGGTGCAGCTCCAGTTCGGCGATTTACTGGAGGAAGTTCAGGAATTCGTCTAACGCCTCGTCGCATGGAATCAAGTGGCGAAGGACATGGTGGCCGGAAATCAATAACTTCGACTTCCCGCCCCTTGGATATCGAGCATTACTCGTCGCATTTCCACCGGGCGTGGGGCATTTCATTTGGGGAGTTGGTTACGTGGCGCGAGTTTTCTTCCGACAAGATGGGCCGGCATTGGGGCTGCCGGGCCCCACACGCTTGCTGACGCGCACCCGCGACGACGAGCACGACGAACCACGGCAGCGTCCGCTCGACTATCGGTTGATTCGCCGATTGATGGAGTTCACTCGCCCCTACGCTGTCAAACGCAACTGGCTGGTCCTGCTCGTGATAGTCCGATCGATCCAACTGCCTGCGCTCACTTGGGTTGTGGCGACGGTGATCGACGGGCCCATTCAGCGCGGCGATACAGCCGGGGTGGCCAGGGGCGTCGCCGGTTTCCTGGCGCTGGCGTTCTCAACGCAAGTTGTCATGCATTTTCGCCAGCGATTGGCCTTAGAACTTGGCGAGGCGGTCGTCAACGATCTGCGCAACCGTGTCTTTGCACATCTCCAGCGGATGCCAATGAGCTGGTTTCAAAGAACCAAGGTTGGCCGGATAATCAGCCGCATGACATCCGATGTCGAAGATGTACGTCTGGGGGTGCAGGATGTGCTATTCGTTACGTTGGTGCAATTGGGGCAGATGATCATCGCCGCCGCCTGCATGTTGTGGTACGAGCCGCGCTTGTTCCTGATCGTTTTGGGGCTTGCTCCGATTTTGTGGTTGATCAATCGGCAGTTCCACCGCCGACTTAGCGACGTCCTGCGGGCGATGCGTCGCTCCTACAGCCGCGTAGTCGCCACACTTGCTGAATCGGTGGCGGGCGTGCGTGTAACGCAGGGCTACGTACGGCAAGACGAGAACGCTCGGCTATTCCGCGACCTGGTGTACGACCACTCTCGGTACAACACCGCCGTGCTTAAGACGCATGGATTGTTCATTCCCTTGCTTGATTTGAACAACCAACTTTTTGTCGCAATTCTCCTAATGGTCGGCGGATACCTGGTGCTGACGCCCGGTTCGGACGTCGGAATAGGAGCTCTCGTAGGTTTCTTCTTCATGGCCAACATGTTCTTTGCGCCGATCTCAACAATCGGCAACCAATACCATCAAGCCATGACGGCGATGGCGGGCGCCGAGCGACTGTTCCAGTTCCTTGATACGGAGCCCGAATGGACCGATCCGCCCGACGCGCTGCACCTAGAGCCGCTGGTTGGGCGTGTGGAGTTCCAACATGTCACCTTTGGGTACGATCCTGCGCAACCGGTATTGCATGATATTTCGTTTGTGGCCGAACCGGGTCAAACAATCGCCCTGGTCGGCCATACGGGAAGCGGAAAAACGTCGATCGTCAACTTGATCGCCAAGTTCTATCTTGCCAACGCCGGGAAGGTGCTAATCGATGGGCACGACGTGCGTCAGATCTCGTGTGCCTGTTTGCACCGCCAAATGGGAATCGTGCTACAACAGAACTTCCTCTTTCAAGGGACCGTGGCCGAGAACATTCGCATGGGCAAGCCGGGAGCGAGCGACGAAGAAGCCATCGACGCGGTGCGCCGCCTGGGTTGCCTGGACTTGTTCGACAATCTCCCGCATGGTTTTGACACCTACGTCGGCGAACGAGGGGTATCGTTGTCGGCTGGCCAACGACAGCTTATCTGTTTTGCCCGCGCACTGCTGGCCGATCCGCGCATTCTGATTCTCGATGAAGCGACCAGCAACATCGATAGCGAAACCGAGCAACGTATCCAAGAAGCGCTCGACGTGCTGTTGACGGACCGTACGGCGTTTGTCGTCGCCCATCGCCTGAGCACCATTCGTCATGCCGACCTGGTGCTGGTGCTGGACCATGGCCACATTCGCGAGCGTGGCCGGCACGAAGAGTTGCTCGAGCAAAACGGAGTGTACGCCAGCCTCTATCACCGATTTACGACCATCGGTTAGGCCGCCGCCTCTTGTGGCCATTCATTCTCCAGTAAAACGTGCGATGGCCGTATTGTTTGACGAGACGACGACGAGAACCGGTCGAATTAGCAAGCTCCCACAGGCCGCCAAACGACGCTTCGTTGCGAGACTATACTAACGTCTATGTCTCGACACTTAGGAAATGAATCCACCGCCGAAGAGCCATCTTGCGATACGTCTGTGGAAGCCTCGCTAGCGCAGGAACCACGAAATTTTGCGATGCTGGCGGTCTTTCAGATACTAACACGGGTCGGTTGGATCTTCAAAACGGAAACGATTATTGTGCCAGCCGTACTCGATATACTCGGCGGGTCGGCATGGCTACGTGGCTGCTTGCCCATGCTCAATCGCCTGGGGCTAAGTATACCCCCGGTGCTTATGGCGCGGCGGGTCAATGTGGCGCGGCGTAAGAAGTACGGGTTGTTCCTTTTTACCCTGGGCATGGCCGCCGCCATCTTGCTCTTGGCAAGTATGTGGTGGATTCCTTCCGTCGCGAGTGCATCCACCGACTGGCAAAGCGCCACATCCTGGGCGCCGGCGATGTTCCTGACGCTCTACGGCACGTTCTTCGCTTGTACCGGCCTGCACCAGTTGATCTATCAAACGCTTCAAGGCAAGCTCGTACACACCACGCGACGAGGTCGCTTGCTCGGGTTCTCCAACCTTATGGGGTCGATAGCGGCGATTGCCGCGGCATGGTGGCTCTTGCCCGGATGGCTCGGCGCGCATCCTCCACGCGTTGACGCGATCTTTGGGTTCGCCGGAATATGCTTTATCGGAGCCGCCGTATCGTCGCTGATGCTCGCTGAACGGGCTGATGATTACGATGAACCGAGCGAAGGGCTTAAACAGAAACTCGCTGCGAGCTTTTCGGCTGTGCGCGAGAACCGCAACTTCCGCCGGCTATGTCTGGCTGCGATGCTCTCGGGCTCGTCAATCATCCTATTTCCGCACTACCAGGCGCTTGGGCGAGAACGACTTCACCTGGACTTTGCCGACCTGGTGCTGTGGGTCGTTGTGCAGAACATCGGCACTGCAGCGTTCAGCTTGTTAGCTGGGTCGATCGCCGATTGGCGAGGCAACCGTGTGGTATTGCGATTGTCGCTTCTACTTATTGTGTTGTTACCGCTGGCGGCGTTGGCGTTGGCGCACGGAGGCGAATTAGGGCGGTCGTATTTCTTCCTCGTGTTCGCGTTCCTGGGACTGACTCCCGTCACTTTGAGGTTACTCAATAACTACACATTGGAAATCTGCCCCCCCAGCGATCACCCGCGGTTTCTCAGTACATTGAACTTGTGCCAGGCGGGCCCTGCTTTCCTGGCGCCTGGGGTCGGCGCCGCCATCGACGCCACCAGTCTCGAGACAATATTCCTCGGCGTCGCGGCAGTGAATGCCGTGGGGTGGCTCCTTACCTTGCGTCTTGACGAGCCGCGCTTGCACCATCGGTCTGATGCGTTCCCCAACACCAGCGAGTGACTGTCGCCATCGAGGAACTGGGAACCGTTATGTGTTCCCGCCGCATCGCAAATGAAACGCCCACCCAATTGATAGCACGATGAGCTTGGGGAACGTAGGGAGCGACGTAAACGTCGCTCCCTACGTTCCCCGTGCGAGAACCCCAATCCGTAAGATCATGAACGTCCCATCTGCCTTAGCAACGGAGCTAATGAAAATCCTCAGCCCGTCCAAAGTATGAATCTCGCAGCGAACACTGTAAAAACGCTGCATCGGTTCCGTGGCAAAGACGCCCCGTTAACCGGCGCGACGGGAAGCGCCGTCTGCGCCGCATGGTTCGCATGGGACTCGGTTTGGTGCCGACGAGATCCCCGCATAGGGTTGCCCTAGCATCGTGCGATCGTGCTTCTGGCCGTTAAACCACAGCCAGGGGAACGTCGACGGCGTTTGACGTCGGCGCTGCGCACGGGCCCGAGGAGCGCGGAGCATCTGTTCCGAAATAACGGCGATGGGTGACATCCAGAATGCGGTTCACCAGTTGAGCATGGGTGTAACCGGCCGTCATCGCCGCTTTCATATACGACCCGCCATCGCCCAGTGAGGCCATCGAGTTAATCTCCAGCACGAAAGGACGCCCGTTTTTATCGATGCGAATATCGACTCGTGCGTAATCTTTTAAATGGCACGCACGAAAGGTCGCCACGGCGATTTCTCGCAGGCGGTCCGCCAGATGCTCGTCGAGGGGAGCAGGACAAATCTTTGTTGGCTCGTCGACCCGTTTATGGAACTTATCGTCCCACGTGTTTAGTTTAAGTTGACGCTGGCCGAAATCGAGCTCGACAATGGGCAATGCCTCGATCGGGTCATTCCCCAACAGCGCCACGCACACTTCGCGGCCATCAATGTAGTCCTCAACGAGCGCCGGCTGCCGATACGTTTGGACAATCACCTCCACCGCTTCGTCCAATTCTTGCCGAGAGTAAACCAGCCGTAAGCCGTAACTGGTCGATTCGTGAACAGGTTTGACCACTAACGGATACGTCAGACCGGCGTCGCTCTGCCCTGGCTGGCCCATCACCTGGTAGGCAGGCGTAGGAATGCCGGCGTTTTGCATAAGGACTTTGGTAATGACTTTGTCCAGCGCGAGCGCATGTCCCATCGGACTGGATCCGGTGTAGGGAATGCCAGCCATTTCCAGCATGGCTGGGACATGCGTATAGCGACACTCCCCTTGAAGGCCATAGGCCATATTAAACACGATGCCCGTTGGACGCCCCGTCTCTGGGCAGGGAGGCATGAATTGTTCGAGTGTGGCGAGCATCGTCTTGTCACCCTCGACACTGGCGACAAGATGACCCGCTTCGCGCAGCGCATCGATCACCAGTTGAATATGTCGCGGTGCGTAGTTCTCAGGGCACGGCTGACCAAAGAAGTTAATTACGCCATCTTTCTTAGTGTTATGTACAACAGCAACTTTCATCGAGGTGTCCTTGTCAAAGCGTTGCGCCGGGTTGTCGCTCGGCGGTTAAGGGATCGGAAAAATGAGACAGGCGAGGCGCCGCCACGGCGTGCGATAGCTGCGGCTTCGTTGCCGTCTTTGCCTCGTCACTCTCTTCTGGCTCGTCTTCGCCGTCGCCCTGATGTGGGTTCAGACTTTTAAGCAGACGGAATGCGAGGAACTTCGAAACCACAATAATGCCGCCAATTTGTACCAGCAGTAGTTCGGGATAGCGCAGTAAGGCGTGTCTCACCTGGGGAATGTCGGATAGCAGCGTTAGGATCGCCGCGATGATCGCCGTTGTGGCGCCGCGCCACACTGCCGAAGCAACGCCTTCCTTCTTGACGGTATTAGCGAATGCATCGGCGATCAGGCAAAGCACCACGATCGGCAAATAGACGATGTTTCGAAGGTAGTCAACGTGCATCCATTCACTGGCGAGCACGCCCACAATCATCACCACCGCGACCACGCTAAGTAATACGGTGTATCGGCCGAAGTAGGGAAGTTTCAGCGATCGAATTGGAGCGCGCGCTGCAACCACGATCCCGCCCGTCACCACCAAGAACACGACCCCCAGCAAAATGCCGGTGGTATGGAACGCGGCGGCCAAGAGTAACGAGCGAAACGGCCCGAGCACCCGAATTCCCAACGTCAGTCGGAACAGTACCACTAGCAAGGAGCCCAGCGGCACGAAGAGAATCCCCGCCACCTTGTTCTGTAGGCGCGGCGTAAGATGCTCCAGCGAGAGATGCTCGCTCAGGTATTCGGCCGTCGGCAATCCAGGCGTTTTGGCCGCCATCAACGCCAATGGCAATCCAAACAATGCCAGCAACAGCCACGTCATTCGCGGCGATAGGTTGTCGGGCGTTTCGCTCATTTTCCTGCGTTTTGTCTTTGCTTCTCTGTCCGTGAAAGCCAGCACGAGGGCGAGGGTTCGTAAGATTCGCCGCTAGGCGAACCGCACCGCGCCCTCGCGGCGCGGATCGGCCGCCCCAGTTGGATGGCCGTTTCGATCAATAGCCAGTGCATGTACGCCGCCTAACGAATAACTCCACGCAGGTTTGACCGTCACCTGCCGAAATCGCTGCTCTAAGTGGGCCACAAGCGTTGGGCGGGCGGCGGGTGCTTCCAACCAAACTTTGCGGCTGAGCTTCGCATGAATGCGAGGCGCGCTGACGGCGTCCTCTAATGGCATGTCTTGATCAAATACGCGGCTAAGAACCTGCAGGATCGCCGAAGTAATCCTCCGGCTCCCCGCAGCGCCGAGCGTCAGCCACGGCCAGGGGTTCCGCCGCCCGTCGTAGGTTGTTTCCTCCACCGACGGCAGCACCAAAGTCGGAGCGGCGTTGGAGCGGAGCGTGCCCCCACTGCGAAGTTGGTAAGGCCCGTCATGCCGCGCGCAAGTGATCAAATAGTTGTTGTACAAAAAACCGCATTCCGCATTCGCCACCTTGGCGCCAAAGAGCGACTGAATGGATTGAGTAAGCGAAACGATGTTCCCACGATGATCGGCGGCGCATAAGTGCGTCGTTTCGCCCGGCTCTTCCGTTGGCATTTGGGCCGGCCGCGGTGTAGCCATCTGGTCGATTAACACGGAAAGGCGTTCTGGATTGAGAAACGGCTCAAGGTCTGCATCAGACCCTGTATCTACAGGCGGGGGCATGTGCTCCCGCTGCCAGAAAACGGAGTAAGTCACCTCGGCAAGTCGCACGTACCATGGATCAGAATCGGGTGGCTCTCGGTGGGACGCGAGACGTTCCATCAGCTTCAATGCCAGGAGAATTTGCACGCCGCCGCTAGGCGGAGGTGTGGTCAAGACCATCCGGCCGGCACACTCCGCGACAATCGGCGAACATTTGCGAGGAGCGTCGCAAGCGGCCAAGTCGTACTCGTTCAACAAACCGCCATTGCGGCGCATGTCGTTGGCGATGGCGCGAGCGATGCCGCCCTGATAAAAGTCTTCAACTCCCTTGCATGCTATTCGCCGCAATGTTGCGGCGAGCCGGGGCTGACAAAACCGGCGTCCAATTGCGTAAGGCTGCCCTTTGGAAAGGAAAAACTCTCGGGTTGTGGGAGATGCCTTCAGCCCAGGCAAACACCAAAGAAGTTGCCGATGAAAGAGCGGAGTAACCAGAAAGCCTTCCTCGGCCAGTTGAATAGCGGGCTCTAAGACTTGTGGCAACGTCAGGCTTCCATACTGCCGCCGCAACCACTCCAAGGTTGCGGGCGTGGTAGGCACGGTGCAGGCACGAAACCCGGTCCTTTGCTGTCGCGCACTGACCGACGCCAAGTTGGCCGCCGCAGGCGCGTAGGAATGTCCATCAACGACAACCGTGTCGCCTCCCGACGGCGCAACCAAGGCCACCGTTTGTCCTCCAAGGCCTGAGCCGCCGGGTTCACATACCGTTAGCGCCCATGCGGCGGCAACCGCCGCATCGATAGCGTTTCCCCCGGCGCGCAACATGGCGCAACCTGCATCCGTAGCCGCCGGGAAGGCGGTCGCTACGATACCAAGCGAAGTGCCCCAACGCAGATGCGGCGCCGGCCTCGATTCATCACGATGTGCCATGTTGCCCGATTCACGACGCCGCGTTGACCACCGCCACGCGTTTCGTTTGGCGTTCGACCAACAATTCGCGCAAGCGCCGTTCGTAAAAGAACTCTTGCTCCCCAAACGCTGGCTTTAATTGGTTTAACCAGCAAGCCGTAGGGCTGAATTCGGCGAAGAACGGCTGTTTGCACCAAGACGGATCGCGTGCTTGGAGAAACGATAACACGAACACCTGTTTGCCTTGCACCTCGGCCACGCCATCGACCACCACCTTTCCAGGAAGCGCCGACATGACCGGCCCCCGCGCCGATCGCGCCAGCCCCGACACTTGCGAAATGGCCTCGCGGTAGATTTCCAACGCGCGATACAACGGCGTCTTGAAGTATTCTTTAGCGCCGGTGTCGCGCTCTACGAACATGTAGTACGGCACGCAGCCCAGGCGGACCTGGTCTTTCCACATCTTGGCCCAAACACTGGCGGAATCGTTAATGTGGCGGATCAAAGGAGATTGCGTGCGAATTACCGCGCCGAGCGAGCGCAGGCGACAAATCGCCTGCTGCACCACAGGCGTATCCAGTTCCTTCCAATGATTGAAATGCGCCATCAGGGCCAGGTGTTTGCCCGAGTCAACCACCCGTTCCAACAGCCGTAGTAGCTGGTCGGAATCGTCATCGCTTAAAAAGCGATAAGGCCAATATCCCAGCGACTTAGTGCCGATCCGAATTGTTTGGATATGTTCGAACTCATCCTCCAATAACGGCTCCAGATATCGGGCCAGTACGTCGGCCCGCATAACCATAGGATCGCCACCGGTGAACAACACATCCGTAATTTCCTTGTGGCACCGCAGGTAGCTGCGGAATCGCATGGCTTCGTCGGTGGCGAACTTCAGATCATGCATTCCCACGAACTGCGCCCAGCGAAAACAAAAGGTGCAATACGCGTGGCATGTCTGCCCTGCCGACGGAAACACCAGGCAAGTTTGCGAGTACTTGTGCTGCACGCCTGGAACAGGCTCATCGTCGAGCATAGGCACGTTATAGACACGTTGCCCTTCTGGGTGCGGATTCAACTCCATTCGCAATTCGTCGGCGACGCGTCGGATGTGCTGGGGGTCGCCCCGCTCAAGCGCCTCCGCCATGCGTTGAAACTGATCGGGATTGAGCATTCCCGGCTGAGGAAACGTTAATTGAAATAAAGGATCTTCAGGAATATTGTTCCAATCGATCAACTGCTCCACGACGTAGTTATTCGTTCGAAACGGCAATACATGGGCCACAACCTTCATGGCGCGGCGACGATCTTCGGGCAACCTTCGAAGTTGAGGAAGTCTGTCGAGATCCTTAAGCGAATAAAACCGTAAGCGCGCAGCGGAAGCGTTTTTAATCATTAGGGGGCACCTTCAAGAAAGGCCAGATTCCTGCGCAACCTCGAGGCCTGGTTCCATCGTCCATCGATGGCCAAGTCAGCCGCAAGGAACTGCGAGGGAACGTACCGTGCAAACTTTGTCGCCTTGAGGACGCCGATGGTCACAGATAAGGATCGCCTCATGTAACTCTTACAGATGCAAGTCCCGTTTTTCCTCGTAGACCCCAGTAGGGTCTTACGAAGCTCTGTAAACCTGGCTCGACGCAGGAAAGAAAAGGCGCTGCTTGCGTTGTGTTCGACCCTAAGCGCTCGCGGCGTAGGATCGACGAACGGCACAATGCTTGACACCTCTTCTCGTTCGCAACCAACGCGGTGCGTCGACGGAGTCTTCGCACGCGTGTTGCACTTCCAGATGCAAATGGTGTTCCCGATGTAGGAGAGGTCGCGCAAGCGCTGCGCGACAAGAAGGCGCACAACACAAGCCGGTCCTGTGCTGTGTTCAATGTCGCCCACTCTTCTATGGGATGAGAAAGTCGCAGTTAGGGCGCCGTAGAAAAGAGCATCTGTATTACGATGCACCGAATCGATCGCCACAGAGCGGCGCTTCACCGATCCCAAACGGGGAGGTCAACTCAGAAAGAGGCAGCGATCTTAAGATGAACTATCGTGCAAAGTTCCTTGATGAAGAGCTTGCAGCGCCCTCTACAGTCGGTGGACCGCCGATGCAATTTTGTCGCTCTGCATGCCGCTGCCGGCCCGGCGGGAAATTCTCGTGCTTAGCTATTGCTGTTGTGGTGGTTCATGACCAATCAAATCGCAACGTTGCAGCCCACTGCTTTGCGGGGGAGTAGGTCCCTACGAAGAATTCCATTCGAGAAGATCTTACAAGCGATTTCAAACGAGGTTTGCGGGTATGCGCCGCCTCGCTGACGATTGCGATCACACGGCGGCGTCAAGCCGTTCACTCGAGGTAAGGCCGCCGGCCTATCGATCGCACTTCGGCGCTTGGCTCGCCGAGCAGATGATTACTTGGTTGTTGGCAATGTGAAACGCTAAAGTCCTCCCCCCGTGACGACCGAACCCAACGCAATGGATTCGAAGAGCCGACGCGATCCTCAAGGGTGCGCTAGTCAAAACAACATCGGTTTACTATGATGCGCGCTGGGGCAATTAGCCGCATTTCCTTTCACGAATCCCGCCCGCGTGCAGTACGACAGCATTACCGATTCGGACCAACTTCGGCAGTTCTGTGAATCATTCGCCGATGCCGAATTAGTCGCCTTTGATACCGAGTTCGTCTCTGAACACACATTTCATCCCCAGCTTTGCCTGGTACAGGTCGCCATCGGAGAACACTTAGCGGTAATCGACCCGCTGGGGGTCGATGATCTTGCGCCATTTTGGCATTGGCTGACCGATCCGCGCCGGGAGGTCGTAGCGCACTCGGCCCGAGAAGAGTTGCGGTTCTGCCTGCGTGCCGTGGGGCAGCCCCCAAGCCGGTTATTCGACACGCAAATTGCGGCCGGATTGATTGGTCTGGAGTATCCTGCCGCCTATAGTTCGTTGGTCACGCGGCTGCTCAACGTCAAACTTCCGAAAGGCGAAACCCGTACCGACTGGCGTCGCCGGCCGCTGACCAAGAAGCAACTAGAGTACGCACTGCAAGACGTCATTCACCTTCCGCCGCTTTACCACAAGCTGCGTCAACGCCTGACCCGGTTAGGGCGAGACTCCTGGATGGAGGATGAAATGCAGGCTTGGCGCGAGCAGATCGAGGCCGAGGAGAACCGCGAACGCTGGCGGCGGGTGAAGGGCGTGTCGGGACTTTCCAACCGATCACTTGCAATCTTGCGGGAACTCTGGCGATGGCGCAACGAGCAGGCGCAACGGCGTGACTGCCCCGCCAAGCGTGTGCTGCGCGACGATTTGTTGGTTGAGCTCGCCAAACGTCAATCGGCCGACGTCAAACACATCCAAAGCCTGCGAGGAATGGAGCGAGGCGACCTGAAACGTCAACTTCCCCATATCGCAGCAGCAATTGAGCGGGGACTTGCGCTGACCGAGGAGCAATTGCCACAAGTGGGCAGGAAACCGTCCACGCCTCCGTTTAATTTGCTGGGACAGTTCCTTTCCACCGCGCTGGGCAGCATCTGCCGCGACGCCCAGGTGGCGCCTAGCCTGGTCGGCACCGTGCAGGACGTGCGCGACCTAATCGCTTGGCGCTTGCAGCAACAAGGCAAGCTGCCAGGCAACGCCGACGAGCCGCCGGCATTAGCCCAGGGTTGGCGTGAAAAGGTTGTCGGCCACGTGATTGAAGAACTGTTGGAGGGCAAGCTGTCGGTGCGCATCGCCGACCCGCTTTCCGAAATGCCCTTAGTGTTTGAGCCGCACCGTCCCACCTAGCGCTCGTCGCAATTTGCCTAAGATCGTCCGCCTCCTCACCGTTAAACTAGCCAAGAGAGTTGGTCGCGTTTCGCCCGCCGTGACGAAGGGGGGCGATTGCCCGTGCATGCTTGCGTTAATGGTTCTTCCCAAACACCGGTTGGCGCAACACCGACCAACTTCTCAACCAGCCGCGAGCCGGACGATCCATTGCCGTGGTGCAGGAAAGCCATGACGGCGCATACGACATCTTGCTACCTGCACACGCGCCCGACTCTCTCGTTACCGATTAAACAGGAAAGCCGGGTTGTTGATCAGGGCCCAAGCTAGGTCTTGCACGCCGATCAGACGCCTGTTCTTGAGTTGCTCTTCGCTCGTCTTCACTTCCGATTGCAGACGAGCCAACTCTTGGTCTTGGCTGCGGTAGTATGCGGCAAGCTGTTGCTGCTGCTCGTTCGTGCGTTGCTCTCGGGGAGTTTTGATGATCTGCAGCACTTCAGGCGGCAGGCTGTTCATAACAAAGGGTCTTGGCGACGTGGTCACCGATAATCGGAAGCGACCAAGCGAATGCTTGCCATCGGGATACTGTTGGAGGAGCGTGAAAGTTAAAGTGACCATCTCGCCTTCTCCTACATCTTCGGCCGTTTCGAACACCGCCGAATGGTTCTTGTTGAACTCGGGCGAGACCGCCCAGCCCGTCGCTTCGTTGCCATCGATGGCCCCACGCACATGCCAGTTTTGCTGACTGAAGTTCGCAATCGCGTTTTGCAAGGCAATTGGCCGAGCACCCCGTGGATCGGACGGATTGGCAAGCGACAACTTGACCTCATTCACAACAAAGTTGCCGTTTTGCGCCCTTCCGGGACCGCCCGCCGGGAGCGACGGATCGGCGAGCGCCTCAAGCCGCACGCCGGTAATGCCTTTAAGATTCGTATGCGCGATAAGCGTGTAAACGTCCTTCCCATTGGCGCCCGAAACAAGAATGGAGCCGTCCTCTTTCTTGGTAAATTGTGCGCCCAGCATCGAGGACATTTCGGCCAGGTCGAGCGGAATCCACTCGACTTCGCGCGCGGCGAGTTGCTCCCACTCGGCTTGTTTGGCCGGCAATTGCTCTTCGTACGCCTTGAGCTGAGCGACTAACTCGGCATGGCCATCGCCCACCGCCTCCATCGCCTCAATGCCAAGTTCCAATTCGGCGGGAGTGGGCTTACGAGCGAGGAACCGCAAGAACACCTCTTCCACCACTTTGGCGTCGTCGGGTTCGTTCGCCACCAGACGGGCCAACGCGTTATTCGGATTGCCTATGGCGTCGGCGACCGTTGGGCCGTTGATGAGCTTCATCACCGGGCCAAGCACGATGCCGTCCGACCGCTCGCATTCGCAAGAACTCTCGCGCACCGGGCGGCCAAAGTCGTCGAGAAATGGTACGGACACGCCTGCATCGGGAAGCTCCGCCGCGCGGAATCCTGGCGGGGCGCCAGGAATGTTAGGCGTGGCGCCCGTAGCCAAGTGAATAGCGTCGAACAAGGTTTCGGCTGGAAGCCGCCGCGGAATACAACGTGAAAAGTTGATCGTATCGTCCGCGTTCCATTCGTTCGAAACGAGCGAATGCTGATACGTGCGCGACTTACAAATCGTGCGCAGCATGTGTTGGATATCGAAACCGCTGTTAATGAAATCCTCAGTCAGCGCGTCAAGCAACTCTGGGTTGGTAGGCGGATTGCCGGCCCGGATGTCATCGATCGGCTCGATGATTCCGCGGCCGAAAAGATAACCCCATAACCGATTGACGTAGCTCTTGGCGAAGTACGGATTCTCGGGCGAGGTCATCCAGTGCGCTAACTGCTCGCGTCGCGAAAGATTCTCGGCGGGCGTGTCGGCATGGTCGAAAGGAAACGCTGGGGTCGCGACTTGCCCCGTACGCTCGTGAATCACTTCGCCCGAGCCTTTGTCGAACACAATTTCCACCAGCGGCTTAGCGCCTTCCACCGCAGATCCGCCAATCTTCTTCCCAGCGAACGCTTGATCCTCTTTCAGCCCCACTTGTGCAAAGTACGCCGCAAGGTGGTAGTACTGGTCTTGTGTCCAGCGTTCAAAGGGATGGTCATGGCACTTGTTGCAGTTAAAACGGATCGCCAGGAACAAGTGAGTTGTGTTCTCCATAGCGTCCGCAGGCTCACGCAGAATCTTCCAGTACGAGGCCGGCGGGTTTTCCAGGTTTGAGCCACTGGCGGTCAACACCTGACGAGCGAACTCGTCATACGGCGTATTGGACGCCACCTGTTGCTCAATCCAATTCCGCAGCGCCATAGCGCCTTCTTCGCCCAGGAACTTCCGGTTCACTTGGAGCATGTCGGCCCACTTGTTCGTCCAGTAGGCGACGTACTCGGGGCTGCCCACGAGGCGATCAACCAACGCGTCGCGTTTCTGGCGCGAATCGGACGGGTCGGCTAAAAACTCGCGCACTTGGTCAGCCGTCGGCGGAAGGCCGGTCAGATCCAGGTAAACTCGGCGCACAAATTCTTCGTCGGTGCACAGCTCACTCGGCAAAATCTTGACCCGCTGGAGCTTGTTGTACACATGCTCATCGATGTAGTTGAACGCAGGGGGATTGGTCCACACAAACCCGCTCCGATCCCCCATCACCGTGACGGTGGTCGCCGCATAGGCACCTTCGTACCGCACCAATACGGGCGCTTCACCGCGGCGTAGCGTGGTCACAACACCGCGCGCGTCGGCCTCCAGTATTTCAATATCGCCGCTTTCAATAAACGCTTCGTTGGTTACATCGCGCGTAGCGCCGTCGGTGTACGTGGCGACAACCCGCATCTGTTGCTTCATGCCCGGGCGGGGCACAATCGGATCCTTGGGAAACACTTCGATCGCCTGCACCCTGGGCGCGTCCAAGTCCAGCTTAGAACCCGAAGCAATCCACTGCCGAACCAATTCATAAAACGGCTCGCCGGGGCGTGTTCGGACGCCTCCTTCGTGCGGAATGCTGCCGCTCGCCTTGAGCAACATCAAGCTTTGGTCAGGCGCCACGCGATTGACTCGGCGCGAGCCGTGATCATCGGTGAACGCGCGATGATCGAACAACGGATCGTACCCGCGGAGCGACAACTTGAACCCGTTCTTGCCGTCCTTCGAACCGTGACACGTGCCGGCGTTACACCCCATTTTGGAGAACGCGGGCTGCACATCCTGGACAAATGACGGGGCACGCGCTGTTGCGGCGCCCGTAACCTTCACACTTGCGGAGGCTGTCAGCGAGCCATAAGTAAACTTCAGCGTCTCCTCTCCATCAGCCTGAGGTCGCACCAGCCCATACTCATCCAACGTGACGAAGCTGGCCGGACGCTGCAACTTCGCAATGCGCGTCAGGTCGACACGCTCGCCGCTATCGAGGATGCCGGTGATTAGGAGTTGCCGATAGTCGAACTTATGCGTCAGATCAATGCTTGCCGGCTCCACTTCCAGAGCGGTCACCTTCAGCCCTGGCGGAAGCTCCTCAGCATGTGTGCTTGCCGCGATTAGGCTCACGACCAGTCCGAGCGATAAACCGGTAAGACGCAACATGTTCATCTTCGACTCCGATTCGGCGCGATACTCGCGAGCAAGAGGAAATTTCCATCCAATCCGAACTCCGCCTCTACGCCGTTATAAGACAACCGCCAGCCTCACCGAAACCGTGTGTGACCAGGCGCTGTCCCCATGGCTTCATCCGCTGACTTCAAGTTGTGCGCAGGAGCGGAAAGGATCAGTTACGGGGCGCCTCCCACTTCCTCGATATGCAGCACCGAGGAAAACGGGATCAACATTCGTAGCTTATTCGTCTGTTCAAGCACAAGGGAAACCTCATCAGCCTCGGCCACGATTCCCATGATCTTCGTCGGAATCGCAGCACGTAAGGTCACCGTTACGTGCTGGCCGATCCAGTGCTTGATCAGGAGGTTGCTCATAACTCTCTTGAGGAGCGGCGACCGTTTCGATCTCCGCTCTTGGCTCATGTGGATCAGGGGCTCTTGGCGCCATTCGGCGCCCAACCTTTGTATCCTGGCGCGCCCAGGAACGACCGTCGCCTTGCAAATGCTAGCTCTTCCTCTTCGGCTTCACGGGTTTAGTTTGCGGCGACTTCGGTCTCCAAGGGGACGGGATAAAACTCGTGGAGCACTTGCCCCGTGGACGCATCGATCAAACGCACCTTCCCATCAAAACCACCAGCCGCAACGGTTTGCCCGCTAGGATGAAACGCCACGGCGAATACGCCGCTGTCTTTGAACTCGGTACGGGACACCTGAGCGCCGTTGGCAGCGTCATACACCCGCACTTCGCCGGCGCCGTTATAACTCGCGCCAGCGACAATTTGACTTCCATCGAAGTTGTAGGCCACACTGAACAGGCGGCCGGGCAGGGGACTGAACTCTCGAATCTTGTTGAAGTCGTCGCCAATCTGTCGGGCCTGTTCCCGGAACATCCGGTAAATCTTCGGCGTCCCATCGGCGCCGCCAATAAGCAGTTCATCCTTATTCGGGTGGCGATCCACGGAGTGCAATCCGCCTTTGAGCGCGCCGGGAGTAATGCTGGTGATGTTGTCGATGAACCGCTGCGTCTCGACATTCACCAACTTCATCGACATATCCCGGCTAACGCTAACCACATGGTCTCCCTTGACCGAGAATACCGTGTCCAACACCCAATCTTCGTGGGCTCCATTGAACAGCACTTGCTTGCCCGTGTCGGCCTCAATGCCCCGAATGGTTTTGTCAGGACAGCCAAAAGCGACCAGCTTCCCATCGGGCGACCAACTTCCGCCATAGCAGGTATCGTACGTCACTGGATGAGAAAGCAGCAGTTGCCGCTGCTGCACGTCCCAGATTTGCACTTCGCCCAACCGGCCTGGAGAACCGCCGGTGACTGCCAGCTTCTTACCGTCCGGTGAGAAGGCGACCGATTCAATACGCTCCGACATTCCAACCAGCCGCGCTACGATGCCCGATCCATCGGCATGATGCAGCACTACTTCGTGGTATCCCGAAACCGCCAGCAACTTGCCGTCGGGTGAATACCCCAACGCCGTAATGACCGGCGGCAACGTGTACGTGGGCGGATGCTCCATGTCGTACAGCGGACGCGTCGACGCAGGCGTGTCGTCCTTGGCGCCTTGCTGAATCCACAAAGTAATTTTGTTGATGTCGGTTTCCGAGAGTGGCGGCTTCCCTTTCGGCATAGCCGCTTCGCCATCGTGCGGCGTAATCTGTTGAATCAGGTAGCTGGCTTCGGGCTTACCGGGCACAATGGCCGCTTCGCCGCTTTCCCCGCCTTGGAGCAAGCGTGCGAAGTCGGTCATCTCGTACTCGCCTCCCTGCTTGGCCGGTTGGTGACAGCCTTGACAATTGGCCTGAAAGATCGGGCGAATATCGCGGTAGTAGCTGACTTTGGGTTCCGTAGGTTCCGCTTCGTCGGCCGTAGTCACGCCAGCCAAGCAACTCCCCCAAAAGAGCAGGAACGCACGCGCCACAGATTTCATCGAAGCGCCCATATGAGGAACGCGAAGGCGTGGTG